>JAFTLZ010000021.1 GCA_017452665.1 Clostridia bacterium | reverse complement strand
CGCAGAGGGCGAAATAGCCTCTTTATGGCGCTTTTCTTTTTGCCAAGCTTTTTCTTTTGCGCCTTCTTGGTCAAAAGAAAAAGCGCTACTAACAAATTTGTGCAATATTACAAATTGAATACCTTTGGTCTACAGTCTGTGGGGGTGCCGTACAATCGTACGGCACCCCCGTTTTTGAATTTGTAATCTGCTTTCAAGCTCGCACAGGCATAACGCCAGGCTCGTACGCATAAACTAAAATCAGAACTGCAACTTCAGCTTGTTCAAGCACTCCGCGCAAATGCGCTTGTTGTTAAAGTACACCATATTGTCGGCATTGCTGCAAAAAATGCAGGACGGTTGGTATTTTTGCAAAATGATACGCCCGCCGTCAGTAAAAATCTCCAAAGAATCCTTCACGTTGATGTCCATACTTTGGCGAATTTCAGCCGGTAGAACGATTCTTCCCAGCTCGTCCACTTTTCTTACCATTCCGGTTGATTTCATAACCATATCTCCTTTATTTGATATTTTTCGTTGTTATTCGCGGTGTAAGTATATTATATACCAAGTTTTTTTGTATGTCAATAGCCAAAAATGGAAATTTTTTGTTTATTTTGTCATGATTTGTTGAATTTGGGAACGGTTATAGAATAAAATCAGTTCAAAAAGGGAGTCAAACACCATGTTGGGGAAAATTTTTGGAGTTTTATGCTTGATTTCACTCATTTTTGCCATCTTTACGGGAAATATTGAGGCACTTGGCAGTGCCGTTCTGGACGGCGCCGCAAGCGCTGTTCAAGTATTGCTCTCTCTTTGCGGAATGATGTGTCTCTGGTGCGGAATGATGCAGGTCCTCTCGCAGGCAGGATTGATCCGCCGTTTGGCAAAATTGCTCTCTCCGCTGTTACGCATCTTTTTTCCAACCGCTTACCGCACGGGCGAAGGGATTGAGGAGATCAGCGCAAACATCAGCGCCAATCTGTTAGGAATAGGCAATGCGGCTACCCCCTTTGCCCTGCGCGCAATGGAGCAGATGCAAAAGCACAACCCCATCCCCGAAAAAGCAGATCCTGAACAGATCACACTCGCCGTTCTGAATACCGCAAGCGTTTCGCTGATTCCTGCCAACCTATTGGCACTTCGCCGCGCGGCAGGCTCTGAGAATCCGTACGCTGTGATGATCCCCGTGTGGGTCGTATCCCTGCTGTGCGCCGGAATGAGCCTGCTGCTGACTTCTTTGCCCCGTTGGTTTGACCGTATCCTTCATAAAAGGAACGATCGGGAGAATTCCCATGGCTGAAACACTCTCCGCACTTGCCATGCCGTTGGTTGTCGTGTTGGTCGGAATGATCTTCCTATTCGGTAAGAAGGACTATTTTGATGCATTTACGCGCGGCGCTACCGACGGCTTACATACAACGGTCAAGCTTCTTCCCACGCTGGTGGCGTTGATGGTTGCAGTCTCCATGCTCAATGCCTCCGGTGCTGTCACGATGCTATCAGAGCTGCTCTCACCGCTTGCAAGCGCGATCGGAATCCCATCCGAGCTGTTGCCGCTGCTGGTAACACGTCCCTTTTCGGGCAGCGCCTCCACCGCCGCTTACAGCGCCCTTCTGGATTCTGTCGGTGCCGACAGCTTTGCAGGGCTTTGCGCGTCGGTCATCTTTGGCAGCTCCGATACGGTGGTCTATGTCATCGCGGTCTATTTTTCTTCCGTAAATATCCGCAAAACCCGTTGGGCATTCCCCTGCGCATTTGCCGTTATGCTGTTTTGCATCTTTTTTTCCTGCTTTTTCTGCCGCTTGTGGTTTTTTTGAAAAAATGCTGGCAAATACTTTTCTGAAAGTAAGCAGAAGGAGAAGATCGGGATGATTAAAGGTGCAAAAAAACAAATGATCGTCGTCAGAACGGGAGACAGCCGCTATTTTGACGAGGCGTATTTTGTCCTACGCAAAGAGGTCAAGGAGCATCCACGCAACAAAAACGATATCTTGAGCGAGGCAAACCGCATTTTGGAGGAAAGTGCCTCCGTCCCCCATGAAAAAACGCGCTCACGCCTGATCCGCTGGTTGTTTTTTCTGGCGGGAAGTCTGTTTGGGGGCGGACTGACTGCAGGGATCCTTTATTGGATTTTTTTGTAATCCGCGGTTGAAAAATTCGCTTTTCAAGGATGCGGAAGGGAAAGAATCCAAAGAAATTGCCGTAGGGTATTGACTTTTGCAGGAAAATGGAGTATAATAGTAAAAGTTATATGAGACCGTTATCCATGTCTGCCCGACGGCGGGTACCAATGTGCTTGCGTGCGGCGGATGTGCTTTTGCGAATATCATATCAAAGCCTTGTCCCGGCGGGGATGTGCGTGTTCTCCGCATAGACAAGGTTGTTTTCCCTGCCCCGCAAGCGGCTTGCGGAGTGTGGGATTTTCATGCTTTGTTTCGCGCTTATCATCGCAAAATGCGTACAAAGTAAATACATATTATGAAAGAAAGGAATATTTTTGAATGCCAAGAAAGCCCAAAAAAGGAAAGCCAACCGGTAAGATCCGCATCATTCCGCTTGGGGGACTCGGCGAGATCGGAAAAAACATGACGGTGATCGAATACGAAAACGATATGATCGTCGTCGACTGCGGTCTCGGATTTCCCGAAGAGGATATGCCCGGCATCGATCTGGTCATTCCGGATATAACGTATCTGGAAACAAATAAAGACAAGCTTCGGGGCGTATTACTGACTCACGGTCACGAGGACCACATCGGCGCGATCCCGTATCTGTTGCGTACCATCAATCCGCCGATCTACGGAACTCCCCTAACGCTGGGAATCATTCGCAACAAGCTGGAGGAGCACACCCTGCCTTGGAAGCCGGATCTGCGCACGGTCAATGCAGGCGACACAGTCAAGCTCGGTAGCGTCAGCGCGGAATTTATCCACGTCAACCACTCCATTGCAGACGCTTGTGCAATCGCCATCCGTACCCCCCTCGGAACCTTGATCCACACGGGAGACTTTAAGCTTGACACCTCCCCCATTGACAGCGAAATGATGGATATCGTTCGTCTGGGTGAGCTTGGACGTGAGGGTGTCCTGATGCTGATGTGCGAATCCACAAACGCAGAGCGCCCTGGTCATACACCGTCCGAGAAAAAGGTTGGTGCTTCTCTGGAAAACATTTTCTCCACGCACCCAAAGAAGCGAATCATCATCGCAACCTTTTCTTCAAACGTTCATCGCGTACAGCAGATCATTGATACCAGCGCCCACCACGGCAGAAAGGTTGCCATTACGGGGCGCAGTATGCTGAACATCGTCAGCGCCGCCACCGAATTGGGATATATGAAGATCCCCGCAGGCGTGTTGGTGGATATCAACGATATCAAACGGTATAAGCCGAGTGAGTTGACCATCGTCACCACGGGTAGTCAGGGAGAGCCAATGTCCGCGCTGTACCGCATGGCGTTTTCGGATCATATGCAGGTCTCGCTCGACGCCAACGATCTTGTGGTACTTTCCGCTTCCGCAATTCCCGGAAACGAAAAGCTGGTGGGACGCATCATCAACGAGCTATCCAAAAACCAGGTAGAGGTCCTGCACGACGCAGTAGTGGAAGTGCACGTTTCGGGACACGCTTGCCAGGAGGAGCTCAAGCTGATGCAGGCGTTGACAAAGCCCCGCTATTTTATGCCGATCCACGGAGAAAGCCGTCATCTTGCCGCCAACCGCGACTTGGCACGCTATATGGGAATGGACGATAAAAACATCTTCATTTCCGAGATCGGAAAGATTTTGGAGATCGATGCCGACGGCGCACGCTGGGCAGGCAGTGTTCCCGCAGGAAAGGTGCTGGTAGACGGATACGGCGTTGGAGACGTTGGAAATATCGTCTTGCGTGACCGTAGACATCTTGCACAGGACGGCTTGATCGTCGTTGTTGCCACCGTTGACACTGACGAGCGGATGCTCCTCTCCGGTCCCGATATCGTCTCCCGCGGCTTTGTATACGTCCGTGAGGCAGAGGAATTGATGGAAGAAGCCCGTAGCATCGCTTACGATTCGATCATGGATATCCTTGACGGAAACGATGCAGTTGATCGGATGCAGTTGAAAAAGAGCGTCAAGGACGATCTGACCAAATTCCTTTATGCAAAAACCAAACGCAAGCCAATGATTTTGCCGGTCATCATGAACGTATAAGTAAAAAAGCGTCAACATGCGCAAAATTTTGACTTTGTTCATCATCATGACACAAGGCGGTCACAGAATAAAGCTATAATAGTTTTGTTTGCCCCGCGGAATGTTCCGCGACCAAGATAGTTATAAAGAAAGGAATTTCCATCATGGGAAAAGGAAAAAGAAACAGACAGTTCCATTACGAGGACAAACTTGCGAACCCCAACAAATACCAAGAGAAAAAGAAGCCCTTCCGTATGCCGAAATGGGCAACACGCACCATTTGTATCGCACTCGCGGCGATCATCGTGATTTCCGTAGCCTTGACGCTCATCATCAACGACGGCACGTTTTTGCGTAACCGTATCCTGGTAGAAAGCCAGAGCGGCGAGTATGACCTGAACCAGCCAATGGCAACCTTTATTCTGTGGCAAAACCTCTACCAATCCAAGTCTTACGAATACTATTACTACTCCTGGGGTATGTATGAGGATACCAACGACGTTTTAAAAAATTATAGCTCTGCATTGGATTACGCCGTTGACGAGGCAGGCGCGTGGGTTCAGTATTATTTGCGCGATGTGGTTGACAGCTACGCAGACTACCTGGTTGAGCTGGTTGCCGGTGCCGATGCAGGCGTAAAAGCCGGATTGACGCTGGATGAAAACGATCAAGCTGAAGTAGACGAAATGATCGAATGGCTGAAGGTCGTCAACTCAGGCGGTACAAACACCAAATACTTCACTTTTGAGAATTTCTTAAAGCAGTATATCGGCTTTGGCATCAACGAAAGCGACATCACCGCCGCCGCAAAGCTGCTTGCAATGTATACCAAATATACCAACTATATGCGTTTGGGTATGGATGATGATCCCGACGAGGCAACTTTGAACGATTTCATCGTCAAAAATCCCGCAGGCTACTACGAGCTGACCTACCGCGCATTTACCGCCGCAACCCCTGAGATCGCGGCAAAATTCAACGACGTTAAGACCTTGGAAGAATTCCACGAGCTGGTGATCGATGTGATTCTGGATGAATCCTACGCTCCCCTGGTGCTGGAGATCTATGCTGAGCCCAAGGCAACTGAGGCATTGACGCCAATCCGCGATAAGATTGCCGCACTGAAGGCTGAAATCGAAGCAGATCAGTCTCTTGCAACCGCAGATAAAACTGCTGCTTTGACCACTGCCCTGAAGGAATACCTCCCCACACAGGGAATGAACAACTGCGCAACCTATACCGAAAAAGCAGATTCTGTAAAGGATCTTGACTCTGCGCTGACGAAATGGCTCTTCGATGAAAAGAGAGTTGCAGGAGAGACCAAGATCATCGTCGGCGAGGACGCAGTATATGCGGTTGTAACGCTTTCCGACATCGCCACGACCGGTGAGGGTGATAATGCAACCCACTCCATCGAGGCCGGCTGGATTGCCTATACCTTTGAGGATTGTGAAGCAAACGAATCCAACGGTCTGCGCGCACAGCTGAAGGCAGACTTGATTGAAGGCAAGAACACCACCGAAAACAAGTCGGCAGAAACCCTTGCTGAGGAATTCTTGACCGCCCTGAAGGCAGGCAGTGTGAACTTCCCCGAAACCGGAACGGTCAGCAACGTTACTACCAATAAACCGAGCGACGACGAAGATGACAAGGTCACCAACATTGCTCCCGACGCAATCATCGACGTGCTTTACGCAACGGATGCAAAAATCGAAGTCAACGGCATTTATCAGGCTGACGACAACGGAACTTCCTATGTATTTAAGGTGATCTCCGCCAACACCGAAAACGGCACTTATAAAATCACTTACACCTCCTTTGAGGATAGCAAATACTATGAATTCTTCCGCGCGTTGGATACCGAGCACGACAACGCATATCCCGAAGAAGTAACCACACTGACCTATGCCGATGACGCCGAAAGCGGTTCCTTTGAGGAATGGCTGATGGAAAACACCTACACTGAGGAAACCGGCGATACTGCGGCAACCAGAGTGTTTAAACGCGTGGCAAATGAAATTTCTCAAACCGTTGTCAAAGCAAACAAAGATGACAAGGACACCAAGGAAGTAAACTATCCCGTAAAAAATAGTAGCGGCGACACCATCGGATACGGTGTATACTTTGTGGTAACGCCCATGGAAAAGATCACCGACGATACCAAAACCATTTACGGCGGTTATCTGAAGTTTGATTCCAGCGAGGATGCGACTGCTGCATTGAACACGCTGAGCGGCAAGACCGGCTTTGCTTTGTGGCACGCATTCAGCTATATCGAATCTACCACCGTTAGCAACGATTCGGAAACCACGAACGAGGTAACCCTTGATACCGCTCTTACGGCAGATGATATTAGCGACGAAAAGCTTGAAACCTGGCTCTTTGCCGATGGTCGCCAGACCGGTGACCTGACGGTAATATCCGGTGATGACGATGCCTTCTATCTGGCATACTACTATTCCACGGATGAATCCTGGTTCAGAAATGCAAAAGACGGCTGGGTATCCGATCAAATGAACACGATTCTGGAAAAGCTGGTTTCGGATGGCGGTTATGCGCTGAGCGAGCAAGTGCTTGAAAAGATCGGCGAGCCCTCGATGGATATTTCGATCTCCGACGGTTCGACCACCACTGCTGAATAAGCCAAATCAAAGAACGCAAATGGCATGGAAGATTTCCGTGCCATTTTGCATCAAAAAGAATATACTGTATTGACTTGTGACAAAATCTTAACATCAGAAAAGGAACGATACAATGGTACTTGATTCCAAACAGACCACCGTTGCATACCGTTGCCCCGCTTGTGGCGCCGGTGTGCTGAGTGCCGTCAACGTCTTTTCCCTCTCCGCCGACATGGTCAAACTTAAATGCACCTGCGGCAAAAGTGAAATGAGCATCGTGTCGGGCAGTGACAAAAAAATCCACATGACCGTGCCCTGTCTCATCTGCTCTACACCGCATCGGTATACGCTCAATGCATCTCTGTTTTACGGCAAGGATCTGTTCACCATGCAATGCCCATATGCCTCGGATATCACGCTGGCAATGGTGGGAGAGAGCAACCGTGTAAAAGCGGAGCTGGCACGAAATGAGCTGGAGCTGCTGGATATGATGGAAAAAAGCGGAATCCAGAATTTTGATCACTTCCACGATGACGAGGAGGCCCTACCCGATCCGCAGATTCTCGACATCGTCATGTTTGTGATCAACGATATGGACGCCGAAGGGAAAATATACTGCAAATGCGCACCAACGGATAACGGGCGCCAATATGAAGCCGAGATTTTAAACGAGGGTGTAAAGGTGACCTGCAAAAAATGTGGGGCGTCGCGCCTGATCCCAACCGATTCACGCTTGAGTGCACACGCTTTTCTCAATGCAGATGCACTTCATCTGGAGTGACCGACATCATCAACAGCCTTTCTAAAAAGTAAAAAAGGTGCTGCCTCAAATGCGCCCGCGCATTTGAGACAGCACCTTTTTATCCCCAATATTTCGAAGGTGCAACTCCGGTATGCTTTTTGAAATCCCGTGAAAAATCGTAAAGACTGGAATATCCCAGGGAATGCGCCAAATCTGACAGCGCACCGTAATCGCTTTGCAGCATTTCTTTGGCTTTTCTGATGCGTAACTCATGCGCATAGGCAATGGGAGATACCCCCATAATGTCGGTAAACAATTTTCTGAAATACACGGTAGAAAGCCCCGTCAGCCTTGCCAATTCGTCATTTGTAAGATTTTTATTATAATGCCGTGAGATGTATTCTACGGCAGGTGCAATTTTTTGCTGCTTTTCGGTCGGTAAGTAGCGGTCGGAATCCGCTTGTGTAAGCGCCAGGACGATCGCATATGTATCCTTAATACTTTCCATCTCCATCATGGGCTTTTTTAAATTTCTCTTGTATTCCAGTTCCTTGAACATTTTCAGCATTTTTTCACCGTTTTTCACAAAAAATCCAAAAGGTTCCCGATAAGTCATCTCACTTTCGAATTCAATAATCGAAAAATGACCCGACCGGGTGCATTTCCAATCATAGGTGCATCCCTTCGGCAAAATCACCATGTGGTCAAAATTCGAAAGATAGCTCTTTCCGTTCGAGGTATATTCCGTCTCACCCTCGTACTTCATCACAATCCCCCAGCACGAGCGATCCGTTTTCTTTACCTTCGCACCTCCAAAAGTATACATAGTCGATACGGAGTGTACGCCTGTGATGACCAAATTTGATAAAACCTCTGTATTCATATTGATATTTCACCCCCGCTTTCTAACACAATTATAGCACATTATCTCCAAATATGCAACAGCTTTTGTATCAAATTTGATAAATGATAGCACATTTGATATTTACTCGGACCCCCGTCCGTGTTATACTGTTTTCGGAGGTGATTATATGAATCCAAAGCCATCGAAATTACCGTCCCCGGCAATCGCAGGTGTGGTAAGAGAAAAAAGCACGCGCAGTGCAATCGCCGAGATCAAAAACTGTTTATCAGACGGAGCCACAATGATCGACCTGCATTTATCGTGCTTGGAAAATACTGACGTTGAAACATTAAAAACGGTCATCCAATCTTCAACTCTCCCCGTTCTGGCGCTCAATTATAACGCAACCTACAGTTGGGGAGACGCCGGATTTTCTGAGGAAGCGCGGGTCGAAAGCTTTTTGCGCGCAGTTCGTGCAGGCGCCGCCGGAATCGATATACAGGGCTATACCTTTCACCTGCCTTCAAAAACCGCTTTTTGCGGCGAAGATAAGTACTCCTTCACCAAAGGGAATCCCAAGGAGATTGTTACAGACGAGGGAATCATTTTCAAGCAGTGCGAGCTGATCGAGAAAGTTCATTCCATGGACGCTGAGGTATTACTCTCCTGCCATCCCGGAATCCCCATGAGCTGCGAACAGGTAGTAGACCTCGCACTCTTTTTAGAAAAACGGAAACCCGATATCATCAAAATCGTAACGATCGCTAAAACCGAAGAAGAAATGCTGGAAAGCTTTCGAACAATGGTCGCGTTAAGAAAGGAAGTCCGCACACCAGTGAGCTATCATGCAGGCGGAAAAGCAGGAAGCTTGTCCCGCATCATCAACCCTATTCTCGGCGGACATATGATTTTTTGCGTGGACCATTTCAACGAGGGCAGCACCATGGAGCAGCTTGATCTGCGCACCGTTAAGACGATCGTAGAAAATATGAAAAAAATCATGTGAGGTTGATTATGAAAAACAAGCAAATCTTTTTTACAGCGGTTCACAAGGCAGAGCTTTTAGAGGTAGACGTTCCCGAATTAAAAGAGAACGAAGTACTGACCGAAATGGAATATACCGTAGTCAGCGGCGGAACCGAGCGCGCGTGTATCTTGGGAATGAATAACACATCACAAAAATTCCCTATGTCCTTGGGATATTGCGGTGTGGGTCACGTCATACAGATCGGCACAGCCGTAACAAGCGTTGCGGTTGGCGACCGCGTACTGGTCTATCACGGAAATCATGCAAAATATAACATCAGAACCGAAGAAGAAATCACCAAAGTAAAAAACAGTGCGGTTTCCTCCTTGGATGCGGCATTCGTCATTATCGCATCCATGGGACTTGGCGGTGTTCGGAAACTGGAGATTGAACTTGGCGAGAGCGCAATGGTAATGGGACTTAGCTTGCTTGGTATTTTTGCAGTTCAGTTTTGCCGTCTCAGCGGAGCTTATCCCATAATTGCGGCAGATCGCAATCCCGCACGACGTGAGCTTGCCTTACAGCTTGGCGCCGATTACGCATTTGACCCTTCCGCTCCCGATTTTATCGAACAGGTGAAAGAGGTTACAAACGGCAAAGGCGTTCGCGCCACGGTTGAGGTGACAGGCGTCTCCGTGGCTATGAAGCAAGCGTTGGAATGTGCCGCTCCAATGGGACGCATTTCCCTGCTTGGCTGCACACGTGTATCGGACTGTGCAATCGACTATTACACGCAGGTACACCGTCCCGGTATAAAGCTGATCGGCGCACATAATTTTGTACGTCCAAAAGTAGAATCCTATCCCCACCATTGGACACATCAGGACGATTGTACCGCGATTTTGGATTTGATCGAAGCCAAACGGATCCAAGTAGCCCCCATCGTCTCTCGCGTCGTATCTCCAACTGCCGCCCCCGAAATTTTCAATCAGCTGTGCGACGATCCTGCATTCCCGATGGGAACTGTTTTTGATTGGAGAGAGATAGAATGAAAAAGATAAAAATAGGACAGATCGGTATCGGTCACAATCACGGAGAAGCAAAAATGCTCGCCGTAAGAAAATTCCCCGAATTGTTTGAGGTCATCGGTTACGCTGAGGAAAACGAGCGATGGGTTGAAAAGCGCGGCAAAAAGAAAGGTTATGAAGGACTTCCCCGTTTGAGTGTTCAAGAGATCATCGAGCGGTCCGACGCGATACTGATCGAGAGTGACGTCTGGAATCTGACGAAATATGCAAAAATGTGCATTGATGCGGGCAAGCATATCCACATGGATAAACCCGCAAGCGGGACATTGGAAGAATATAAAGCGGTGCTGGATGCGGCGAAAGCAAAGAACTTGATCGTTCAGCTTGGGTATATGTACCGCTACAATCCCGCTGTACTGAAATGCTTAGAGCATATCAAAAACGGCGACCTTGGCGAGATATACTCGATCAACGCCGAAATGAGCACCTTCCATGGTCCCCAATACAAAAAGTGGCTGACCAATTTCGGCGGCGGTATTATGTATATCCTCGGAAGCCATCTTGTTGACCTGATCGTTTATATACTTGGCGAGCCGAAAAAGATCACGACCTTTATGAAGCATACCGGACTTGACGGCGTGGATTTTGAGGACAATAACCTTGCCGTGCTTGAATACGATAAGACTATTGCACGCATATTTGTTTCCTCAGTTGAGGTAAACGGATTCGGACGGCGTCAGTTTATGGTTTCGGGAAGTAAAGGAACGGTCAATATCTGTCCGTTGGAGGGTCCCATTACCATGACCTACTCGGATACATCGATTGCCGACAAGATATATGAGGATCGCAAAATCTTTGTTCCCTTTGAGGATCATACTGCGAACGGCAGATATGACGGTATGATGCAGGATTTTTACGCGTATATACAGAACGAAAAGCAAAATCCCTTCACCTACGAGCATGACTATCAGGTACAAAAGGTGTTAGATAAAATCGTAGGAGGCGTGCGTTTTCATGGCAAAAATATTGATTAAAAACGGCCGTATTTGGAACGGCGAGCAATTTTTATATGCCGACGTTTTAACCGACAAAGACAAAACTTTAAGAATAGAACCGAACATTTCCGAAAATGCGGATTTCGTTTATCATGCCGAGGGGAAGATCGTGTCGGCGGGACTTGTAGACGCTCACGTACATATGAGAGGGATCTCCAGTGAAGAGTTTGGGATACAAGCGGAAGTGAGTTGTTTTCCCTTTGGTGTAACTGCCGCAGCTGATGCCGGCGGCGGACGGGGTGACAAAGCTCTGCTCGATTCTTTTATGCTGAAAAACGCAGTGTTCGCCGGTGTTCGTCTAAAAGATAACCACATTGATTTTATGGAAACCGAAGCGATGCTGGCAAAGTACGGAGATAAGGTGATTGGCTTGAAGGTCTATTTCGATACGACAGTATCCGAGGTATCGGACATTACGCCGCTTTGCGAGGTTTGTAAAATTGCCCGCCAAAAAGGCTTGCGCGTGATGGTGCATTGCTCAAATTCTCCTGCCAAAATGGAGGAGATATTGAATACATTGGACAAGGGCGATATTTTAACACACTCCTTCCACGGCGGTAAAAATAATGCCGCAGAGGATGAATTTGAAAGTATGAGGCAAGCGCAAAAGCGTGGCGTGGTGATTGATGCGGGAATGGCAGGATACGTTCATACCGATTTTGGGGTGCTGGAAAAGGCAATTCAATGCGGCATCGTTCCCGATGTTATCAGTACAGACATTACAAGATATAGCGCATATATCCGAGGCGGCAGATACGGCATGACTATGTGCATGAATATTGCAAAAACGGCGGGGATGCGTGAGGAAGATATTTTCAGAGCTGTCACATCGAATCCCGCAAAGGCGCTTGGAAAAGAAAATGAGTGGGGCTATTTGAAGGTCGGTCGTGCCGCAGACATTGCCGTGTTCGATTACACGGACGAGGGCTTTGATCTGACCGATAAAGCTGGAAATCATATCAGTAACACAGAGGGCTACCGCTGTGTTCTGACGGTGTCGGACGGACAGATCATTTACAGAAATTGAAAGGGAGAAAAAGTATAAGAAATGAAAGCAATGCTCGTGGATGAAAACAAAAATCTTGTATGGTCGGACGTGCCCGATCCCGTGATTGGCAACGACGAGGTACTCGTCAAAATTTACGCTGCGGCACTCAACAGCGCGGATCTGCTCCAGAGGCAAGGAAAATACCCCTCGCCTGCGGGCTGTCCCGAATGGATGGGACTTGAAGTTGCCGGCATCATCGTTCAAACAGGCAAAGATATTCCGCAAATCTCCGATTGGAAGCTCGGAGACCGTGTGTGCGCCCTGCTCGGCGGAGGCGGCTATGCCGAATACGTAGCGGTCAAATACGATATGTTGATGCCGATCCCGAAGGGACTTTCTATGGTCGAGGCTGCATCACTCCCGGAAGCATACGCCACGTCCTATTTGAATTTGTTTGTTGAGGGGCATCTGGAGGCGGGACAAACTGCCTTCATCCCTGCAGGAGCAAGCGGACTTGCCTCGGTTGCCATTCCTATGGCAAAGGCTTTTGGCGCCCGTGTGATCACTTCCGTGCTGTCGGATGAAATTGCCGAAAAAATCAAGCCGCTCGGTGCCGATATTATCATCAATTCCACCGTGCAAAAAGTAGAGGAAATTCTTGAAGCAGAAGAAAAAAACGGAACCCCCATCAATGTTTCCATGGATTGTCTATCGGGTGAAACCCTGGGCAAAAGTCTGCCATATATGGCGCGCGGCGGATATTGGATCGTAATCTCCACCCTTGCAGGAACCGAAACAAATATCCTGCTTCGTCCGCTATTGACCAAAGGATTGCATCTGGTAGGCAGTATGCTCCGCAACCGCCTCCCACAATTCAAAGCTTACGTTTTGTCCGAGCTGGTCAAAAATGTATGGCCAAAAATTGAAAGCGGCGCAATCAAACCCTCCATCTATCAAGTTCTCCCCATTGAAAAAGCCGCCGAGGCACATTCGATTTTGGAGCGCAGCGAAAACATCGGAAAGGTCGTTTTAAGCGTCTGCGACGAATAACCATATTTTAAAAGGAGCCACAGACAACCAGCTGTGGCTCCTCAAATTTCTTCGTATCGGCAAGCAAAAAGCTTTGAAAAGCGTTTCTTTTGCTCATTTTTTTACCATCATTTTGCTTAATTCCTTTGCGGCAAGGCTTAGCGTATGCTCCCTTCGCGTAACAACGCAGATCTCCCTTTGGGGAATCGGCTCACTTAATTCCAATTTGTAAATTCCGCTCGGTTCATCCAATAAAAAGTGTTCCGGCACAAATCCAATGCCAAGATTGTGCTTGACAATGGGCAGTATCTGATCTGCCGTAGCAACCTCGATATCGGGCGAATAGCTTGCCCCGCGCTTGGCAAACAGCTCGGTATAAAACGTGTAGGAAGAGTAGCCTTTTTCCAACGAAACGATTGGATATTCCACCAAATCCTTCAATAAAAAGCGCTTCCCTTTTAATTTTTCTTGCAGAGCCTCGCCGCATACGGCAATCTCCCCAAAGGTCTTTACCTTGGTTTCACGAAGCTCGGAGCTGCTTTCGGTGGGTGTGGTAACCACGGCAAAATCAACAAGTCCCCTTTTCAGCGCCGACATTGCCTGCGGAGTGGAGAGGTTTGAAATTCTCATATGAATTCCGGGATATTTCTTGCGGTATTCATTTAAAATCGGCAAAAGAAAGCACCGCAACGAAATCTCCGTCGCTCCGATGGAAACGATTCCCTTTTGCAAACCTTTGTTGGCGGCAATCTCCTCCTCTCCCGATTGAATATGCTCAACCGCCAAGGAGATATGGGAATACAGCGCTTCCCCCTCCGAAGTCAAGGTAATTCCCTTGTTTGTCCGAACGAACAAGGTACATCCCAGCTGCGATTCCAGGGTTTTCATCGCGCGCGTGATGTTCGGTTGGTTATTCAAAAGCACATTGGCAGCCGCCGTAAAGCTGCCGTACTTTGCCACGTAGTAAAAAATACGGTAGTAATCATAGCTGATGTTCATACGAGTCTCCATATCAATTTGATATAAACGATATTGCAATGATACAGTTTACACATGCCGATAACTGTATTATAATAGATGATAAGAGATTTGTCAAGCGGTATTTTTAATATTGGGAGGATTTTATGGAAAAATTGGCAACACCGTGCGATCCATCACGCATTCCATCGCACCGACATACTTACAAAAGAGCGAGGGTGACCGGACATGAATAAAGACCTGACGGTCGGAAAACCGTCCACAGTACTGTGGAAATTTTGTTTGCCTCTGTTTGGCAGCGTGATCTTTCAACAGCTTTATAATATAGCCGACAGCTTTGTTGCAGGCAAGTTCATCGGAGAGGATGCACTCGCCGCTGTGGGAAACAGCTATGAAATTACACTGATCTTTATTGCATTCGGCTTCGGATGCAACATCGGTTGCTCGGTCATTGTTTCCAAATTGTTCGGCGCAAAGCAGTACAAGGACTTAAAAACGGCGGTTTATACCACTCTGATCGCAGGCGGCGTTCTTTGTGCCGTGTTGATGCTGTTCGGACTTCTCTTCGGGCAGGCGCTCCTGCACCTGATCAATACCCCGCAAAACGTATTTACAGATTCGTGGCTCTATCTTGAAATTTACATATGGAGCTTACCGTTCGTCATCTTTTATAACGTGGCAACGGGAATCTTCTCGGCACTCGGAGATTCCAAAACGCCGTTTATCTTCCTTGCCTGCTCGTCAACGGCAAACATTTTTATGGATATTCTGTTTGTCACCGCCTTTGATATGGGCGTTGGGGGCGTTGCATGGGCAACCTTTATCTGTCAAGGAATCAGCTGTGTGCTTGCGATCGTCTTTGTGTTCAAGCGTTTTGCAAAAATTGAAACATACGGAAAAGTTCCCTATTTTTCGTGGACACTCTTAAAAGACATTGCTGTGATCGCCATACCGAGTATTTTACAGCAAAGCTTTATTTCGGTCGGTAATATCGTCATACAAGGAATCATCAATGGCTTCGGCTCCGGCGTAATGGCAGGATACGCGGCGTCGGTCAAGCTGAATAATTTGGTCATTACCTCGCTGACAACGCTCGGAAACGGCATTTCAAACTTTACGGCACAAAACCTTGGAGCAAAGAAACCCGAAAGAATCAAAGAAGGCTTCCGCGCAGGAGCAAAGCTTGTGTGGATCATCTGCATCCCGCTTGTGCTTTTGTATTTGTTTGCGGGAAAATATCTTGTATACGCCTTTCTCGATACCCCAAGCGAAGCGGCACTCGAAACCGGCATTACATTTTTGCGCATCCTTTCCCCGTTCTACTTCATAGTATCGCTCAAGCTGGTATCGGACGGTGTCCTGCGCGGTGCCGGAAGAATGAAGGAGTTTATGATCGCAACCTTTACAGATCTGATCCTGCGTGTCGTGCTGGCAAAAGTATTGTCCATCCCGTTTGCATCAACCGGCATATGGCTCGCATGGCCGATCGGTTGGACGATAGCAACTGTTTTGTCGATCGTGTTTTACCGTATGGGAAAATGGCAAAATTCCAGATGAGTGGGAGAAGAACCCGAACACATTCGGAACGAAGTCTGTGAAAAGTTACCGCAACAATCCCATAATCGAGGAACAGAAAGAGAATAACCACCGAAAGTCCAAGATTCGTTGTCGCTACTTTTTCTGTGCTAAAAGGAGGCTGTCACGCGATAACTGTACCCTTTTGCGGGAAACGCCCGCACTTTGGGGGTTTCCAACCCCGATACATACATGAAATTTGAGTCTGGAATGCGA
This sequence comes from Clostridia bacterium, assembly GCA_017452665.1. Classification (GTDB taxonomy): domain Bacteria; phylum Bacillota; class Clostridia; order Oscillospirales; family CAG-272; genus UMGS1865. The sequence continues at coordinate 13,238 of JAFTLZ010000021.1, read as the reverse complement.
TTCGCCACTCATATTTCATTTCTTCGCCGTTGAATCGCAAAATTTAATGCTGGGAACTAATTTTCAGACTGTAGACAAAAAAAGCGTTCACGCCAAGGCAAAAACCGAGACATGAACGCTTTTGTAGGTTTTGGAACGCATATTTTGAAAAAGAATCGAAAAAGGAAGCAGAAGTGCGGAAACAGAAGAAGATATCCTCTTCTATTTAGCCAGCTTTTTCAAATTCATGCATGCAAAAGTAAGCGTGACCTGCATCGTAACCTTAGCAAGACCACACAACTGCGTATAGCGCAAACCGTGTTTTACCTTTGCATCGGCAAACACTCTCTCAATCTTCTGCTTGGACATCCCTTTGGGTCTACAGTCTGCGATATCTTCAGCAGCCTTTTCATATCCATGTAACATTTCCCAATGCGACAAATATGTTTTGATGATTTCCGAAAGGCTTATTGCATTTTTACCAAAAAGCCGCTATAATAAAAGCAGTCCATAACCGAGAAACAGAAAGAGAATAACCGCCGAAAGTCCAAGATTCGTTGTCGCTATTTTTTCTGTGCTGAAAGGAGGCTGTCCTGGATAACTGTACCCTTTTGCGGGAAACGCCCGCAATTTGGGGGCTTCCACCCCCGATACATACATGAAATTTGAGTCTGGAATGCGATTCGCCGCTCACATTTCATTTTTTCGTCCTTGGATCGCAAAATTTCATACCGGGAACTAATTTTTAGAGGTTCCCGCAAAAAAGAAAAAAGGAGAACGCATTATGAAAAAATTTTTGGTTTATTTGCTTTTGGCCACACTGCTTCTATTGTCTGTCTCCTGTACGATTCCACAAGGTGACGATCAGACAACCACTTCAAAAGGTGACGATCAGACGACCACTCCACAAGGTGGCGATTCGACGACCGCTCCACAAGATGGCCATCCAGACCCTGAAGAAAGTGTGCTGAAAAGTGCTGACGTTATTGCCATAGGCGAGAACGAAAGCGTACTTTATGCTCGCGAGGAGCTGATTGAGTATCTGCAAGCAAAGGGCGTACAAATTGCCGAAGGCGCATTCCCCATTACCCTCTCGCTTGACGAATCGCTTGGTAGCGAGAGCTTTGTCATCAACGCTTCTCTTGAGGGGAACGATGTCGGTATGACGATCAAAGGCGGAGATGGCCGCGGTGTGCTTTACGGCGTTTATGAGTTTCTTGAGGAATACGCCGGCGTGCGCTATTTTACAGCTACTCTTGAGACTATTTCGGACGATGACATCGTGCTGAAAGATGGCGAATTACTTTCCTACACTCCTTACTTTGAAACCAGACGCTTGACCTGGTACTGTGTTGCCAAGAACGCTGATTTGTGTACAAAGTGGGGTGTGAACGCATGCAGCGCGGACCTTAGCGGTGTCTACGGCGGACAGATGAATTACGGTAGCCTTTGGGTGCATACGATCGGCAAATTGACCGAGACAGGTGGAGCCGCCGATGTTAACCCTTGCCTCACCGATGAGAAAAACCTTTTGACGGCGATTAAAAACGTGCGTGCGGCTCTTGAAGCTGATCCAACAATCACCATCGCTTCAATCTCACAAAACGACAACCAAAAATACTGTACTTGTGAAAACTGCGCAGCGATCATTGCAGAGGAAGGCTCCCCCTCCGGTCTGATGCTCCGTTTCGTTAATGCCATTGCAGAAAATTTGGAAGCAGATTACCCCGATCTTATCATCGACACACTTGCTTACCAATATACACAAGCTGCACCGAAAGTGACCGTTCCGCGCGATAACGTTTGCGTGCGTCTTTGTGCAGATAACAACTGTTATGTACATCCAAAGGGAGAATGCACTTTTGCTTACAACGTGAAGTTCAAGCAAAATATTGAAGATTGGAGTAAAATTTGTGATCGCCTCTACATTTGGGATTACACGACGAATTACAGATTTTATGTCACCCCGTTTGCTAACTTCGGCTCTCTTCGCGAAAATATGCAATTTTATGCCGAGCACAATGTAAAAGGGATGTTCCCGCAGGGCAACAGCCAATCGGAATCGGGTGAATTTGGTGAATTGCGCGCGTATCTGCTCGCGCAACTGATGTGGAATCCCTATATGACCGAAGAAGAATACTATGGGCACATGGATGAGTTCCTCGAAGCCTATTACGGCGCAGGTTGGTCTTATATTCGTGCCTACATAGACAAACTCCAAGAATTGGCATGGGACAGTTGTTCGAAAACTTCCGTAACTGAAACTCCTTTCACGGTTATCACGAAATTAGAATACTTGGAGAATGAAGAATATTTCGACTTTTTGTGGGACAACGCTGAAGCAAATGCAGGCGACAGAGCAGAATACGTGCACAGATCGCGGTTCCAGTGGAGATACATCCAGCTGCTTCTGCACCCTGACGAAATAGCATGCTTGCTCTTTACGGATGAACTTACAAGTTATAACATAAGGTATGCCGAAAATAATACCTACAATGTTTCGGTGGACAAACGGTTCCCTGATCTGTACGCAAGCACCAGTGCCAATTACACCCCCGGTACCGCAACGAAAGAACTTGAAATCGTCTCGACTGCTGGTGTTAAGCAATACTTCTACGACGGTCTGCCGATAAAATACGGTACCTTGAGTGCGATTACGATCGCCGCTAAAAACAACGACAAATCCCTATCCTCGGGCGTGCAGTACGAAATTGATAACGGTATCTTCTCGCTATACACAGATCCCGCACAAGCCGATTCAAAACTGGTCTACAAAGTCACCGTAGCCGAAGCGGGTACATATAACCTTTGCATAGGAATGAAAATGGACGACGACGGACATTACTGGAACAGTATTTCTGTAAACGGCTCTGCTCCCATAGAGATGGATTTCAAAATGGAGTCGACCGCAGTTGCCGAGTCAATGCGAGATGCAAATGAGTCGGCTTACATGACCGGCTATCAGTTGGAGTTGCAAGCAGGCGAAAACATCATCGAGATCAGTATTGCCGAATCTCAATCGTCGAACACTGCACATAAGACTATGCATCTGCGCTACCTTTATCTTATAAAGGCTGAAGCAACCGCTCCCGATCCGGATGCCGATCTTACCAAGCTTGTGCTCAACTCCACCACGGGTGTGGAACAGACATTCTACAACGGTCTGCCCTCGGCTTACACATCACTCGGTGTGCTAAAAATCACTTGCAACAACTATGACACATCTTTGTCCACAGGTGTGATGAAGGCTACCTACAACGACATCACTCACTGCTACACGGATCCTACCAACGCGAACGCGAAACTGGTTTATAAGATCACCGTAGCCGAAGCGGGTACATATAACCTTTGCGTAGAAATGAGAATGAAAGACGACAAGCATCGTTGGAACAGCATTTCTGTAAATGGCTCTGCTCCCATAGAGATGGATTTCCAAATGGAGTCGACTGCAGTTGCCGAGTCGATGCGAGATGCAAATGAGTCGGCTTACATGACCGGCTATCAGTTGGAGTTGAAAGCAGGCGAAAACATCATCGAGATCAGTATTGCCGAATCTCAGTCGTCGAACACTGCACATAAGACTATGCATCTGCGCTACCTTTATTTAAAGAAAAGCTGACACCGCAAGAATCTTGAGTTGATTGAAGATGTCAAAAGTCGTGACATCCTTTGGCTCGAACGCAAATACGAGGTAGAGGACGCCACTGATCTTTCCTTCTCCCGACGATTGGTTCGATTCTGGTATTGATGAAATAATCGAGTAGAGGAGATTTTCTCTCCTCTCTCACACCACCGTATATGCCGTTCGGCACACAGTGGTTCAATTCATATGCTACCGTTGGTAGTGATCTGAAAGACTGGCTAAGCCTCGCTTGGTCAGTTTTTCTTTGAAAATAGCTCTTGCAAGAACAGATTTTGTGGCTCCGAATTGGTAATGGTAACCCCAATTAGAAACTTCATGGGCTATCCATTTTGGAACGCCGAGCTTTCGCTAATCAAAAAACGGGTATCCCGTCCAAAATTTTAGAAAAGTGAGGTTCTTTTTGGAAGAGCTTGATTTTACAAATATTTTACATAACCGCGGCAGCAGACTTTACATAAAATTGATATAATTTAAGTTGGAGTATTATATGGGTAACACAATATGACCTTAAAAATCAAGCACTTGACGCTTGCGAAAAAAGCAAAGGAAAAGTAACCTATGGAATTTTTAGAATTTTGGGGACAGATGACAGCAAATCCCCTGTTGTTTATCGCAGTGACACTAACACTTGGTGTTATCTTGGTAAACGGTTGGACGGACGCGCCAAACGCCATTGCCACTTGTGTTGTTACAAGGTGTATGCCACCGAAGGCAGCGATCCTTATGGCGGCGGTATTCAATTTTCTCGGTGTTTTCGTAATGACACATATCAGCAATGAGGTTGCCGTAACCATCACGAGCATGGTACATTTCGGTGAAAATTCAGGCGAAACCGTTATCATCGTTTTGTGTGCGGCTATGCTCGCGATCGTGATCTGGGCGACACTCGCCTGGGTATTCGGTATCCCGACAAGCGAAAGCCACGCACTGATTGCAGGTCTTACGGGTGGAGCGATGGCTCTTACGGGTCTTGATGCAATCGTATGGAGTGAATGGAGCAAGGTACTGATCGGCATTGTTATTTCGGTCGTATTGGGCTTTGGATTGGCTTGGCTGATCGGTAAGCTGGTTACTCAAATTTGCTACAACATGAACAGACCGAAAACAGAGCCGTTTTTCAAGGGTGCTCAGATTGCAGGAGCCGCAGCAATGGCGTTTATGCACGGGGCGCAGGACGGTCAGAAATTTATGGGCATCATTTTGCTTTGTGTATTCACTTTACAAGGCACGGGCGCCGCAGCCGCGACGTTTGCGATCCCGACTTGGCTCATGGTTGTTTGCTCGCTCGTTATGGCGGCAGGTACAGCCATTGGCGGCAAAAAGATCATAAAATCCGTTGGTATGGATATGGTAAAGCTTGAAAAGTATCAAGGCTTTTCGGCAGATATTGCCTCGGCAATCTCGCTTGTATTCTGCTCGGTATTCGGGCTTCCCGTTTCCACCACGCACGTAAAGACCACCTCAATTATGGGTGTAGGAGCTGTTAAAAGAGTTTCCGCTATCAACTTTGGCGTCGTAAAGGAAATGGTTATGACGTGGATACTTACCTTTCCCGGATGCGGATTGCTTGCCTTCTTGGTAACAAAATTGTTCTTACTTATCTTCAACTAATTGAAAGGAAATATGAAAAAATGGCTAAGGGCGATAAATTTTATTATGATAACTTTGCGGAATGTACCGCACTTGCAAAGAAGGCGGCAATATATCTTGTTGAGTGCCTTGAAAACTATGACGCAAATAAAATTGAAAAGATGCTTGAGGAAATGCACGTGTTTGAGCACAGTGCGGATATGAAAAAGCACGAGATGAACGCAGCTCTTGCCAAGGCATTTGTCACCCCCGTTGACCGGGAGGATCTTGATATGCTGAGCCATCAGCTTGATAACGTGCTTGATCTTTTGGAAGAAGTGATGCAGAAGCTCTACATATACAACATCAAGACGATCGAGCCTGCCGCCATCGACTATGCCAAGCACCTTGTAAGAGCCTGTGACCTGCTTTGCGCGATTATGGCTGAGTTTGAGAACTTTAAAAAGTCCAAGAATCTTCATTCGCTCATCGTTGCGGAAAACGATGTTGAGGAGGAATGCGATAAACTCTATCTCTCTACCATGCACGAGCTTACCAAGAAATCCACCGATGTTCTGGTAACGCTCTCCTGGTATAAGATTTACGATTGCTTTGAGGCTTGCTCGGATGCTTGTGAGCACGTCAGCGAATGTGTCGGCTCGATCATTATGAAAAACACATAATATTTTTACAAGACTCAAATTTGATACCTTCAATCGAAAAGACCGCAGACGGGACAAGCTCCGTCTGCGGTCTTTTGTGAGGGAGCAATAAAAAGATGTTTTTACTTTTTAACCATTTTCAAAGAAACGGAAGATACCGAGCTACACTCCACCTCTATGCCGCCGGCGAAACTCCGAGGGAGAAAGCCCCGTGTTGCGTTTGACCAGCTGTGCAAAGCACTTGGAATCAAAATATCCCACCGTATCGGTGATTTCCGCAAAGGACATCTGCGTCTCCGCAAGAAGTCTGCAGGCGTGCATCACGCGATAATTCTGTACGTACCGCGCAAACCCCACGCCCATATCCTCACGGAAACGCTGGCTGACATACGGAAGGCTGTAGTTCATCTGTGCGGCAATCTTCCCCAGCGTCAGCGGCTCGGCATAATGCGCCTCAACGTACGCCACCAGATACGCGCTGATTTCATTTCCCGCCGCAGCGCTCTGCACGCCGTCGATTTTGCGCATCGTAAGCAGGAGGATCTCCACCAAATAGCATCGTATCAGCTCGGCAAAGCCCGCATCCCGTCGCTCCAGCTCCGTGCCAATTCGCTCGAGCAGACGCAGTACCTGGCCGTCCTCGTCGTGAAAGACCATACGGGCAGGATTTTTAGCAAACGTTTTCATATTGAAATGCAAAAGATAATGCTCCAGCACCGCTCGCAAGCTTTTCGTTCCCTTCAGCGCGGGATCCAAAAGCGCGGGCAGAAAGAGACAATCGATATTGTCAAAACGTCCACCGTCACATCCGGCGTAGGAATGACAACTTCCGTAATCGACGATCAAGTAGTCCCTCGCGTGCAAGGTCTCCGTCACACCGTCCAGCGTATGCTCCACGTATCCGTTCAAAATATAACTCAACTCCAGAAATTCGTGACTGTGCATACTCACGGAACGGACATCGCGATGCTCTATCGAAACGCAAGCATCCCTCTCTAAATCGGTCAGATAAAGTGATTTTTTCTTATTTTGCGCCTCCAATACCATAAAAACGCCCCCTATTTTACATAAAGTGTCGGTTGATTTATTATAGCATATCCGTTATACTATAGTCAATAGCAATCTCAATTTTTTTCAAAAAGGAGAACACAACATGATCAAGCAAGCAAAATGGATCGCATCTCCGACGCCGTCGGAGATCGCATCTGATTTCCAAAAGGACTTTGCCTTGACGAAGCCCGTCAAAAAAGCAATGCTGTCGGTCGCCACGATCGGCAACTACGTGGCGCGCATCAACGGTATCCGAGTCACTGACGCTGTGCTGACGCCCGGATGGACAGCCTACAAGCGTCGCGTGCAATACCAAACTTATGACGTTACCTCACTTCTTGGTGCGTCCAATCACATCTCCGTCGGCATCGGAAACGGCTGGGCGATCGGCACCATCGGAATCGTGGGAAAGGAGGTTTACGGCGACCACACCTCGTTGATCGCTTCTCTTGACGTCACCTACGCGGACAGCACCAAGGAAGCCATCGTCACCGACACCGATTGGGAGGTGTTTACCTCCGAGGTGCTCTATACCGACATCTATCACGGAGAAACAGTTGATAAAACCGCTTCGATCACAAGGCTCGGAAACGCCGTTTTGTCCGACGTCAAAATCAAGCTCATCCCGCAGGTGGGCGAGTGGATCCGTGAACAGGAGCGCTTGGCGCCCGTCGAGGTCATTCTCACGCCTAAGGGAGAAACGGTGATCGACGTCGGTCAGAACATGACGGGGTACGTGGAGCTCCACATCCAAGCACCGCGCGGCGCGCGCATCGTCCTGAATCACGGCGAGGTGCTGGACAGTGATGGCAATTTCTACAACGCCAATCTGCGAAGGGCGCGCAGTGAGAACGTCTACGTCTGCAGCGGTAAGGAGGATGTCTTCAAGCCTTCCTACACCTTCCACGGTTTCCGCTACGTGCATCTGGTAGAATATCCGTTCGAGACGGTCGATCCCAACCTCTTCCGAGCGGTTGTCGTACATTCCGATATGAAACGTACGGGACAGTTCCGTTGCGGAAACGAGAAGATCAATCAGCTCTACCACAACATCGTCTGGGGACAGAAATCCAATTATCTCGACATTCCCACCGATTGTCCGCAGCGCGACGAGCGCCTTGGATGGACGGGCGATACTGAGGTGTTCTGTCGCACGGGCGCGATCAATTACGACGTTGAAAAATTCTTTAAAAAGTGGATGGGCGATATGGCGCTGGAACAAGCCCCCTCGGGCGGAATCCCGCAGATCGTGCCGTACTGCTTCCGCGGTGCTCCCAAAATCTCCGCCGCATGGGCGGATGCCGCGTGCGTCGTTCCATGGGAGATCTACCTCGCCTACGGAAACAAGACACTGTTGAAGCAGAATTACCCGATGATGAAAAAATGGGTGGATTATATGCACGGCACGGGGCCAGAGGAATTTTTGTGGCTCGGCGGTGATCATTACGGTGACTGGCTGGCGATGGATCACGGAGAGGACAGCTACGTTGGCGCGACCTCGACCGACCTAATCGGCAGCGCGTACTTCGCGTACTCCACCTCGCTCCTGATCAAGGCGGGGCACGCGCTCGGCTACAACATGACCGCATATGAGTCGCTTTACAAAAACATCGTTGCCGCCTTCCGCAAGCATTATCTGCCGAGCGGTCATCTCGTTCAATATCCCGATCTGTTCGAGCGCGGACAAAAGAATCCTCCGGACGAGACACAAACCGCGTACGTCCTGATCCTCTATTTCGATTTGTGCGAGGAGCACGACCGCCAAAGACTTGCCGACCGACTTGCCGAGATGATCCGCGAGAACGGAACGCGTATGACCACGGGATTTGTGGGAACGCCGTATCTGCTCCACGTACTTACGGAAAACGGTCACACCGATCTCGCATACGATCTGCTCTTCCAGGAGAAAAATCCCTCGTGGCTCTACTCCGTCAACCACGGCGCTACCACAATGTGGGAGCATTGGAACAGTCTCAAAGAGGACGGCAGCTTCTGGAGCACCGACATGAACTCCTTTAACCACTATGCCTACGGTGCAGTATTTGATTGGATCTTCGGAAAGGCAATGGGCATCAACACTGTCGCAGAGGCGCCCGCTTATCGGGAGATCACACTCGTGCCGCATCCCGATCGCCGTCTGGGCTTTGCCGAGACCTCGATCGAGTCGCGCAACGGAATCATCCGCTCGCACTGGTACTACAAGGGGGATGTCGTTTACTACGAGTTCGACATCCCGGCAGGTGTAATCGCGCACCTCACGCTCCCCTCGGGCTACACCGAAATACTCACGGGTGGCATGTATCATTTTGCGGAATAAATCATGTCCCCCGTCAAACAGATAACTATTCTTAAAAGAGCCCTCGTATGAACACTCGATATGGTCGGATATTCATAACGAAGCCTCACCATCGGGCGCTGAATAAGTCATGACCACCAGCTGTGCTGGTAGCTTGCACAGGCCCCGTGGGGCATTTCACGCGCTGAACCTTAAGGCTCGTCGAAATACCCGTCTCTTGCTGGAGTTGCCCTGCCGCCACAGATGTGGCAACTATCTTTCGCCGCCCTTGTGTAAATGGGAGAAAATTTGCAAGCAAATTGGCTCGCGTAGCGAGCAGGAGGGATTGTTTTACATTTTTACACGAGTACAATTTCTCAGTCACAGCGTTGCCGTGCCAATTTGCTTGCAAATTTTCTCCCACTTGCACTGGGGCGCCTTGCCGCTGCGGCGGAGATTGGGCATAGCTAAAGCTTTCGGGAACCACCAGCACTGCTGGTGGTTTTCGTTTCACAAGAAGGCCGGCTGTCTCCGCCTAATCAGCGGAAACAGCCGGCCTCTACTTTTATTTACAATGATTCTTACAGAAATGCGCAAAATTCGGTGTATCCCATGAGGTGTTGTAATCCGTAAAGCCCTGATCCTGCGGAGTGCGGTATCTCGAATGGCTTGCAGATACTGATATCCAAACTTGTGGCTGGGAGCAACAAAGTGACTCTCATCCCATTCGTTCCAGTTGTCAATCATAATCAGCTTTCTTGCCCACGCATCTGCAGGGGGCTAAGCAGAAAATTCCTTCATGCGCGCAAGTACACGTCTGAAGTTTTCGGGCTTGAGATACCAGCAATAAATAAAGCAGTTGATGCCGTTCTCCACCGCCCACTTGATCTCCCAATCGCCGACCTCCGGATTCTCCTCATCGTAATAGCCCATCAGGGGAATGCGGTCGGGATACTCTTTTGCAAGATCGTTAAAGCCCTCATGAATCCCAGCGGCTCCGTATTTCCACGTCGCATAGTAGTGTACGCCAACAATGCGATCTGAGGTGGCGGAATTGGGTTCCGGCACGTAATTCTCCAATCGAATATTGTACATGGCGATTCTCCGTTGCAAACGTTTAATTTTTGATTGATTTTTGCTTAATCACCCTATTTTTCCGTCTTTTTTACTCAAAAATTCAGCAAAATGTAGAAAAAACACTTTTTCAAAATGCCGTATCCGTCAAAAATCAAGCTTTTTTACGCACCCAAACCAGCATATCGCTCTCGCCGCGGTTGGCAAATGCAAAATACGGGATAAATTTGACTGTCACGGGAGTGCTCTTTGCCTCCTCCGCCGCAAAATACAGCCGATCCTGCAAAGCATCGCGATACGCAGGCATGGAGATAGAATACAAGTGATGGAAGTCGTCGGTCACCACTACCTTTTCCAGATCTGCCGTGTCAACGGTGATCTGATTCAAATGCGCACCGTTATCTGCTTTTTCCAAGCAGTAAACCACGGGGCCGCGCACAAGAGCCACTCTGCCCACGTCGGCTCTGATCCGCGGATTTGCCGCCACAAACATCGGCGCAATGCAAAAATCCAGCGCCAGCGTAAAGTTTTTTTCCACCTCAAAGTACGCATAACCGTCGCAAATCGTGGGAACGACCGCTTTGCCGTTCAGCTCCGCACGCACGCCGCGGCTCCATTCGGGAATACGCACCGTAATTTTGCCGGCGGTATAATCTTCAGACGAAAGCGTTGCCTTGCCGTCCAGAGCGTATTGCTCGAAGATACTTAGATTTCCGAAAGCGGTTTTCAAGTCGGAGGAAATATACTGTTCCACGCATATCGAATCTCCTTCTTCCACGCAAATGTAACTGCCAAGCTCTGCAAAAAAGCGGTTGATGTTGGGAGGACAGCAGGAGCAGGAAAATACCTCCACACGCTGGGTAATGGGCAAGCGCTCGCGGAACTTGGGCAGTGCCGCCACCTCCCTGTCATACTCCTCCAAGGCAATCTCAAGCGGATTTTCATAGAAAAAGGATTTTCCGTCCAGCGAGGTGGAGGATAACATCGAGTTGTACAGCACACGCTCCATCAGGTGCCCGTACTTTGCTTTTCTTGCAATGCGGCGCATCCGCGAGGCAAACAGCATCATTGCAATGGCACAGCAGCTTTCCGTATATGCAGTGTGATTGGGCAGATCATACGGAACGGTAAAGCCCTCGTACACGCGCGTAGAGCCAACGCCGCCCGTGATGTACATTTTTCGCTCGGTAATATCCTCAAAAACCTGCTCCAGATTCTGATAGAGCGTTTCGTCTCCATTTTCCAGCGCCATATCGGCAATTCCGCTGTAAAGATAGAGTGCACGTACGCTGTGCCCGTTTGCATCCTTCAGATGGTAAATATCTACGTCATCCTGCGCGCTGTATGGATTATACGAAACATTTTTGTATTCTACGTAATCGGTACCCCGGTTGATGAGAAAGAACTCTGCCATTTGCTTATATTTTTCGTTTCCGGTGTGGCGATAGAGCTTGTAGAGTGCCAGCTCAATTTCCTCATGCCCCGGTGTCACAAACGCGGCGGTCTTTTCGGTGATGAAGGCGCGCTCAATGCAATCGCAGTATCTCTCCATAATCTTCAAAAAACGGTCTCTGCCCGTTGCCTTGTGATAGGCAACCGCCGCCTCGATCAAGTGCCCCGCACAGTAAAGCTCATGATGACCGCGATCCTTGAAGATATTTTCCGGTTCGATCTGCTGGTGCTCGGAATTCAGATATCCGTCAGGACGTTGTGCCTTTTCCATGCAGTCGATCAGCTCCTCACAAAGCGCCTCGTGTGCACGCATGGAGTCGGGATCTTTTTCGATCAGATACGCCACCGCCTCCATCCACTTAGCAACGTCCGAATCAAAAAAGTAATGCGGCTTGCGTCCGTTTTTCAAATAATTAAAGCGCATCGCATCAAAACGCCCGCTGTCCTCAAAACGCAGCCGAACATTCTGTACAGACACGGTTTTGTTCAGCTCGTATCGGTCTTTCCAAAATCCGCGATTCAATTTCACGTTTGAAAACGGTACAAAACGGTGTTGATTCATAATTTTCTCCTTTGTTTTGCTGGATTTTCTTGACTTTTCAAAAATATTATAGTATAATCAAGCTGAAAAAACAATGAAAAAATCTTTGAAAAGGTGAAAAAATCCGACATGATTACAATCAACGGTCTATCCGATCTGAAATTTGAGGCAATCGGTTTGTTTGATACATCCGCCGAATGGTCGCATCCCGTGATCACCGTAGAAACCTACGAGCTGATCTTTTTGTTAGCAGGGGACGTAAGGATCTACGAGGGAGAGCAGCGCTACACCGTTCATCCGGGCGAGTGGCTGCTGCTCGCTCCCGGAATCGAGCACGGCGGTTTTGCGAAAAACACGGAACGCACCGCCTTTTATTGGTTGCACTTCCGTACCGAAAACATCGCATACTGGAACATCCCAAAGCTTTGCAGTGCACCTCCCAACACCGAAAAAATTTTGCGGGAGCTGATGCATCTTTGGAAAACAGAGCGAGAATTGACCGAGCTGACGCTGGCAAAATTCTTTTTGGACAGCCACGCGGCAAAGGAATATAAAAGCAAGCCCGTATACGAGGTACGGGAGTACATCCGCGTGCACGTCCGTGAAAAATTACGCGTGGAGCAGTTGGCGCGGGACTTCGGCTACTCCCCAGACCATCTCTCAAGGCTGTACAAGCAGGAGTTCGGGCACGACCTGAAAGAGGGCATCGTACGGCACAAGCTTTCGGACATGGAATCCCTCCTGCTCAACACCGACTACTCCATCAAGGAAATTGCCGAAATATGTGGCTTTGAGGACGAAAACAGCTTTACTAAATTCTTTAAATATCACGAAAAGCTTGCCCCGCGTACCTACCGCAACCGCTTTTTCCACATTCATATGAACAACCACTGATGCCTGCTCAAGGAACGCTGTCATCGAAGGCAGCTAATGGAGGACGTGGTTTTAAGGACGCGGGTTTGTGGGAAACCTTTTGAAAAAGTTTTCCCACAT
>JAFTLZ010000020.1 GCA_017452665.1 Clostridia bacterium | reverse complement strand
TGAATCCAAGCGGTTTAAGAGCACGAGCAAAATGAGCGAGAAATTCTTTTTGTCTTTCTCTTTTTACAGCAAGAATTTCATCCTTAGAGTGATTTTTGTATTTCTTATAAAAATCAGAAATACTCTTCTTTGCATCGGCTTCACTTTCATTATCCCATACGCAAAGTATATTTCGCACTTGGCAATTCTCTATATAAGAGCCCTGGTTTGCAAACCATTCTTCCTCACCTGCCATGTGTGCAGTAGAGGCAAATCCATACAATATGGTAATGCAGTTTTCATCATCTTCTTCAAAGTTAACGACAAAGGCAGTTTGCTCCGTGGATTGACGGAAGAAATGACCTACTTTCTGTTTTGCTTCTGAAAAACCTTCTGAAAATAGCATTACTCTGTATTTCATATAGCGTTCGCTTTTTTGGGGATAAGTCATTTCCATTTTGTTAAACTCCTTTTAATCCCTTCAAATTCTTATTTATCTCGCTCTTTTACTGAATAAAGTATACCAGAAAAATGTAAACAATTCTACCATCTGCATAATAAATGTCCGCCCGCATAGCGTGGGGATATTTATGATACAATAACAAAAACCGGCTTTGCGAAATTTGCAAAGCCGGTTTGGGTATTTGTATTGCCGAAGGTTCGGCAGTAGGTCAAATAATTTTATGATCCTTGTTCTTTTCAATGACGTCGTGTGCGCCGCCCTCTACGATACTGGTAGCGGAAACCAAGGTCAGAACCGCTTTTTCCTGCAATTCAGGGATAGTCAACGCACCGCAGTTGCACATGGTGGACTTCACCTTGGACAGGGAGATCGCCACGTTGTCCTTGAGGCTGCCTGCGTAAGGAACATAGGAGTCAACGCCCTCCTCGAAGGAAAGCTTTTTGTCACCGCCCAGGTCATATCTCTGCCAGTTGCGCGCTCTTGCCGAGCCCTCACCCCAGTACTCCTTGTAATAGGTACCACCGATGCTGACGCGGTTGGAGGGGCTTTCGTCAAAGCGTGCAAAGTATCTGCCCAACATCACGAAATCCGCGCCCATGGCAAGTGCCAGAGTGATGTGATGGTCGTGTACGATACCGCCGTCCGAGCATACAGGGATATAAACGCCCGTCTCTTCAAAATATCTATCGCGCTCGGCGCAAACGTCAATTAAAGCCGTAGCTTGTCCGCGGCCGATGCCCTTGGTCTCACGGGTGATGCAGATCGATCCACCGCCGATGCCGACCTTGATAAAGTCTGCACCGCAATCCGCCAAAAAGCGGAAGCCTGCCGCATCAACCACGTTGCCCGCGCCAACCTTAACGCTGTCTCCGTATTTTTCGCGAATCCACGCAATGGTGCGCTTCTGCCACTCGGAAAAGCCCTCGGAGGAGTCGATACAAAGCACATCCACACCGGCTTCTATCAATGCGGGAACGCGCTCGGCATAGTCACGGGTATTGATTCCGGCGCCAACAACGTATCTCTTGGAGTGATCCAACAGCTCGTTGGGGTTCTGCTTATGGGAATCGTAGTCCTTACGGAACACCATGTAGCAAAGCTGGCCTGCATCGTTGATGATCGGCAAAGAATTCAGCTTATTATCCCAAATGATGTCGTTTGCTTCCTTCAGGGTCGTACCCTCCTTGGCACAGATCAGCTTGGAGAAAGGCGTCATAAACTCTGCCACCTTTGTGGTGGGATCCATACGGCTGACGCGATAATCTCTGCCGGTGACGATGCCAAGCAGCTTTCCGTCGGAGGTGCCGTCATCGGTGATGGCAATGGTGGAATGTCCGGTTTTTTCCTTCAGTGCCAATACGTCGGAAAGAGTTGCATCTGGTGAAAGATTGGAATCGCTCTTCACAAAACCCGCCTTGTGGTCCTTTGCACGCTTAACCATTGCCGCCTCGTCCTCAATGGACTGCGAGCCGTAGATAAAGGATACGCCGCCCTCGGTTGCAAGTGCGATGGCAAGCTTGTCACCCGATACCGACTGCATGATAGCGGATACCATGGGAATGTTCATCATGATAGAGGAAGTTTCCCCTTTGCGGAACTTCACCAGCGGGGTTTTTAAGCTGACGTTTGCGGGAACGCATTCGCTGGAAGAATATCCGGGAATCAAAAGATATTCGTTAAAAGTATGAGACGGCTCATTGATAAAGGTTGCCATGTCAAAATCTCCTTTTATGGTTTCTATTAACTATAGATTATACCACATTTTTTGCCGTTTGTCAACTGTCCAAAATATCTTTTTTGAAAAATCCTTGAACAAGCGGAGCAGAGAAACGCAATCCGATGGATTCAGAACGGGGACTGGACGGCAGTTTTTACCCTGCAAAAATGGCGCAAGATGGCACAATATGTAGGTAAATCTACGGAGCTAAGTCTTCTTATCGGGGGTATCAACTTGACTGTAGTTGTCCTTGGCGGGGCAAAATATCTTTTATTTTCGCTCCCGCGGTATTTCAATTTCGCCCCTTTTTGCCGATGTGTCTTGCAAAATCCGTGTAAACTCGGTATAATAAAATTAATATCATCAAGGAGGATTTTTCCGATATGAGCATAACGCAAACACAATCCGCTCAACCCGCCATCCGCTTTGGAACCGGCGGCTGGAGAGGCATCATCGGGGACGATTTTATCAAAGCGAACATCCGCCGCGTGGCACTTGGCGTGTGCAAGCTGGCACTGGAGGAGGGCAAGGCGGAAAAACCGATTGTAATTGGTTACGACCGCAGATTTTTGTCGGAGCCTGCCTCGCGCTGGATTGCCGAGGTGATGACCGCAATGAATTTTCACATCATTTTGATGGAGCGCAGTACCCCCACACCGCTGGTCATGTTTTTGGTACAGCACGAGCAGCTGCACTATGGCTTGGAGGTCACCGCCAGCCACAACCCTGCGTCCTACAACGGAATCAAGTTGATCGTAGACGAGGGACGAGATGCGCCCGTGGAGACGACCACACGGCTGGAGGAGATTATTGCTACCGACACCGAAACGATCCCATCGCTTTCCATTGAAGAAGCGGAGGCACGCGGGCTGATTTCATATTTACATGCACCGTTTAACGATTTTATCGATCACATTCTTGCAAAGCTGAATCAAGACGCAATCAAAAAACATTCCCTTCGCATTCTGTTTGACCCGATGCACGGCTCCGGAATTTATCCCCTAACGGTCATTTTGCAAACCCTGCGCTGCACGGTGGATTTGATCAACGACAACAAGGACGCATATTTTGGCGGCGGTATTCCCGCTCCAACCGAAAGCCGCCTGCAGGATTTGCGCAACCGCGTGGTGGACGGAAAATACGACCTTGGTATTGCGTTCGACGGGGACGGCGACCGACTTGGCGTGATCGACAAAAACGGAAAATACATCGATGCAAACGAGATTTTGTGTCTGCTCTACTATTATCTGCACGCTGTGAAGGGCTGGGAAGGTCCCGTGGTGCGCAACCTTGCCACTACGCATATGCTGGACAAGATTGCCGAATCCTTTGGCGAGACTTGCTATGAGGTTCCGATCGGGTTCAAATACATTTCCGCCGGCATCGACCGCTACAACGCGGTATTGGGAGGCGAATCTTCGGGCGGATTGACCGTGCGCGGACATATTCACGGAAAGGATTCCATCTACGCGGCGTCGCTCTTTATTGAAATGGTTTGCACCATGGGAATCTCACCCACACAGATGATCCACGAGCTGGAGGAAAAGTTCGGGCATCATGAAATGGTAGAAACCAATCTGGAATTTCCTGCGGAGCGCAAGGCGGAAATTCACAAAACACTGATGATCGACAAGCGCCTGCCGACCTTCCCCGATGCGGAAATCGTGCGCGTAAATTACGAGGACGGTTGCAAGGTCTATTTTGCAGACGGCTCCTTTGTGATCTGCCGCTTCTCGGGAACCGAGCCGCTCCTGCGCATTTTTGCCGAGGCAGGTTCCGCATCCCGCGCGGAGCAATCCATTCTTCCCTTCCGTAAGCTGTTAAATATCTAAAATAAGAATTATTCTTATTTTAGAATATAGTATCTGATTTTATATATTTTACAATAAAAGGGAGAGAATCTTTAGTATCTTCTCCTTTTTTATTATAGTAGGTATTCTCTCACTGTTCAGTTGAGGTTTGCTGCTGATCGATCATGTTCGCGTTCTTATTGCTGCTCACGCCGCTTCGCTACTCCCAATGGGAAAGCCTTGGATGAAGTTGCAAAAAAATTTGCAGATTCAAAAATTTGTTTGCCGATCGGGAAGTAAAATAAGCCTCTCACTCTGGGAGAAGTGGCAGCCGCAGGCTGACGGAGAGGGTAAAACCCAAATTTCCCTCTCACCGCTCCGCGGAGCTCCCCCACCGGGGGCGTCTTGGTTAGCGGTGCGCGAGGCTGACAAAAGGTCGTTCGTAGATCCCGCTTCGGCTTGCGCCTCGCGCTTTTGCGGCAAGCCGCAAAAGTTCGACCGGCGAGCTTGCGAGCCTTCTCAGAGATGACACATAATCTTTCAGGGAACGGAGTCTTTCGCAGAGCCTTTAGTGGTTGGCGCATAGGCAAAGCCCATGCGCTCCTGAATGCTTGTGGGAGTTATTGTTCCGGCTGTGCGCTCGGAAATAAATTTGGATACTAAATAAACAAACGAGGCAGGGACTTCCCTACCTCGCCTATCTTATAAATTGTTGTTAAAGTTTTGGGGGCGTGTGGGACTTTTTCAAAAGCCCCACACAAAAAAATCCTTTTTGTTTTAATGCTTTTGCAGTTCGCGGCGGTGCTGTGCCTCGGCATACCATTGCTTTTCCTGCTCGGTTTGCGGGACAAGCGGAAAAACCGCCCGTGGGTGTTCTTCCTCATCCAGTGCAACCAAAATAAACCTTGCATCGGCGATGAGTCTGCGCTCTCCCGACAGCTCCTCGACCTCGGCGGTTACAAGAACCTCCATGGAGGTGCGCCCCGTATAAACCACGCGCCCCGTGACCACCATGGTCTCGTTTTGATACGCGGGCTTTAAAAAGCGGAGCTGCTCGATGCACGCGGTGGTGACCGGGCACTTGGCATAGCGGCGTGCACTGACGGCGGCGACCTCGTCCATCCATCCGATCAGGTGCCCGCCGAATAAGCGCCCTGCACCGTTGACGTTTGCCATGCGCAGGATCTGCACAAATTCCGCGACCGAATCCGATGCACAGCCAACGGTTTGCGGTGCTGTTTTCGTTTCGTCCATTGATTGGGATTCTCCTTTTTTCGCAAATTCGACGCAAGACCGAATCAAAGCTCGGAGAGATCCGCCTGCTCGAAGCCGTTGCGCTGCAGGATGGCTTCGGCGTTTTCAAGATCCTCGGCTTGAATGATCATGAATGCCTTACCGGTAGTTTTGCCCACGCAGGCATACATATATTCCACGCTGATGCCGCTTTCGGAAAGCAGGCGCAGCACCCCCAGCGTTCCGCCGGGGGTGTCGTTCATCGTCAGCGCCAAAACCTTGGTAACGCGAACAACGATCCCCGCATCGGTCAGGGCCTGCTTGCCCTCCTCGGGGCGGTCGACGATCAAGCGCAAAATGCCAAACTCCGAGGTATCCGCCAAAGAAAGTGCGCGGATGTTGATGCTGTTTTGCGCCAACACATCCGCCGCCGCGCAAATGCGGCCTTTTTTGTTTTCCAAAAAAACAGATAATTGCTGTACGATCATTTGCGGTTCTCCTTTATCAATTTGTTTTTTAAATCTTACCCGCGCGGTGATCTATAACGCGCTTGGCTTTTCCCTCGCTGCGCACGATGGACTTGGGATTGACCAGATGCACCTTGGCACTGATTCCCAGCATGGAGCGTAGCTGCTCGGTGATATTTCTTTCCAACTTTTCGATGGACTTGATATCGTCGGAGAAGAAGGATTCGCTCATCTCTACGTTGATATCAAAGGTATCTACGTTGTTGACGCGATCGACAACAATCTGATAGTTGGGAGTGATTTGGTCGCCGCTGACGCGGAGCAAAACCTCCTCAATTTGCGACGGGAACACGTTGACGCCGCGGATAATCAGCATATCGTCGGTGCGGCCGTTCGGCTTGCCCATACGGATGTGCGTGCGTCCGCAGGAGCAGGGCTTGTTGATCAGCGTACAGATGTCACGTGTGCGGTAACGGATGACCGGGAACGCCTGCTTGGTCAGCGAGGTAAACACCAGCTCGCCGGGTTCGCCCTCAGGCAGAACCTCACCGGTTTCGGGGTTGATGGTCTCGACGATGAAGTGGTCCTCCCAGACGTGCATTCCCGCTTGCGCCTCACATTCGCAGGAGACGCCGGGACCGAGTACCTCGGAAAGCCCGTAAATATCATATGCGCGGATGCCGAGCTTTTCTTCGATCTGGCGGCGCATATTTTCGGACCAGGGCTCGGCGCCGAAAATACCGATGCGGAGCTTGAGCTGATCCTTGACTCCCAAGCGCTCGACCTCCTCGCCCATATACATGGCGTAAGAGGGGGTGCAGCAAAGCACGGTAGCACCGAAGTCGATCATGGTCTGGATCTGGTTTGCGGTGTTGCCGGAGGAGATCGGAATCACCATGGCACCAACCTTTTCGGCTCCGCTGTGCAATCCAAAGCCACCGGTAAACAGACCATAGCCAAACGAAACCTGCACGATATCCTCGTCGGTCACGCCAAGGCTTGCCATCATACGTCCCACGCACTCGCCCCACATATCCAGATCCTCTTCGGTATATCCGACGACGATGCGCTTGCCCGTGGTTCCGGAGGAAGCGTGCACGCGCTTGACATCCTTCATCGGAACGGCAAACAGACCGTAGGGGTAGTAGTCACGCAGATCCTGCTTATAGGAGAACGGCAACAGGTGCAGATCCTCCACGCCGCGGATATCCTCGGGCTTGAGCCCCTTTTCGTCCATCCGTTTTCGGAAGCACTCTACGTTTTCGTAGGAACGGCGTACCGTGTCCTTCAGGCGCTCGTCCTGCAGTTTTTTCAGTTCCTCGCGCGGCATACATTCATATTCGCGATTCAAAAAGCCCATATTCGGGTACCTTCCTTTCTCTATTTGTCGGATTTCAAGCGATATCCAAGCTCAAACGCTTTGAGGTTGACGTCCAAAAATTTTGGGGGAACGGTGGTTTTGATTGTTTCGACCCACTCCTCGTACGGGATAGCAGTCTGCTTTGCCATCACGCCGATCAACACGACATTGACCGCCTTGATGTTGCCCGCCTCTTTTGCCAAGGAAAGTGCATCCACAGCGGTCAGATTCACCGATGCACCCAGCTTTTCGCGGATGCTTTCGGGGTACTGCGCCGCCCCCGTGATGACGGGCATGGGATTGATTTTTTGGTCGTTGACGATCAAACGTCCGCCCTTTTTCAGCCACGGCAACGCGCGGTATGCCTCCAGTAGCTCGAACGCGAGGATCAGATCCGCCTCGCCCTTATCAATCAGCGGGGAGTGTACCTTTTCGCCGTATTTGACGTAGGTCACCACGCTTCCGCCGCGCTGGCTCATGCCGTGCACCTCCGAGACCTTGACGTCATAGCCTTGGCGGATGACGGCGTTTCCGAGGATGCGGCTGGCAAGCAGAGTTCCCTGCCCGCCCACGCCGACGATCATAATACGATTGGTTGTTGCCATGGTCAGTCCTCCTTTTCGATCGCGCCGAAGGGACATACGCCCGTGCAAAGACCGCAGCCGTTGCATTGCGTAACGTCGATGCGCACCGTACCGCTCGTGCCGTCCAGGCTGATTGCGGGGCAACCGAGCTTCATGCACATTTTACAGTTGCGGCATTTTTCGGTAATGACGCAGTGCCCCGTGTATTTGACGCTTTTCAGCAATGCGCAGGGGCGCTGTGCAATGATCACGGAGGGCTCGTCGCACGCGGTCTCCTGCTTGACGACCTCTTCAAAATGCTTGACATCGAAGGGATCTGCCACTGTGATACGGTCGATGCCAACGCCGCGGCAGAGCTGAATCAAGTCTACCTGACGGGTCGCCTCGCCGCGGATGGTCTTGCCCGTGGTGGGGTTATCCTGATGGCCCGTCATACCCGTGATGGAGTTATCCAGGATGATGACCGTGTTGATTCCCTGATTATATACGATATCCACCAGCCCCGTGATGCCGGAGTGCATAAAGGTGGAGTCTCCGATCACGGACACCAGCTTGTGCGCAAACTCCTTGCCGCGCACCTTTGCCATGCCGTGTGCCGCGCTGACCGATGCTCCCATGCAAACGGTGGTGTCCACCGCCGCCAGCGGCGCGACCGCGCCCAACGTATAACAGCCGATGTCACCGGACACCGTAAGCCCTAATTTTTTCAGGACATAGAAGGTTCCGCGGTGGGGGCATCCCGCACACATCACAGGGGGACGCGCGGGAATTGCTTCGGCGGGCTCGATGGCAGGGGCGGGTTCCTCACCGAAGATCGCCTTGCGGATCATCGCGGGGGTGTATTCGCCGAGCATGGTAAACAGCTCCTTGCCCACGACCTCGATCCCCATGGCGCGGCAGGATTCCTCGATGAAGGGATCCAGCTCCTCGATGACGTAAATCTTTTCACAGCTTTGTGCAAAATCCTTCAGCAGGCGTTCGGGCATCGGCCAGACCATACCGAGCTTGCAGTAATTGACGCGGTCACCCAGCGCCTCTTTTGCATATTGGTATGCGATTCCGGCGGTGATCACACCGATCGCACTGCCGTTATTTTCCACGGTATTAAACGGGCAATCCGACGCGTAGTCGGCAATTTTTAAGGTGCGTTCCTCCACGAACGCGTGACGCTTGATTGCCATTGCGGGCATCATCACGTGCTTGGGGATATTCTTTTCGTAATTTTTGACGGGATGCTCTTCCCGCTCACCGACCTCGACCAGACTTTGCGAATGGGATACGCGCGTGGTCAAGCGAAGCAGCACGGGCGTATCAAACTGTTCGCTCAAATCGAACGCCGCCTTGGTATAGGAGAGACACTCCGCCGAATCCGACGGCTCCAGCATCGGAATTTTTGCCGCTCTTGCGTAATGGCGGGAATCCTGCTCGTTTTGGGAGGAATGCATTCCGGGGTCATCTGCCACACAGAACACAGCGCCACCTCCAACGCCGATATAGCTGTGGGTAAAGAGGGGGTCTGCCATGACATTCAAGCCCACGTGCTTACAGCAGCTCATGGCTCTGCCTCCCCCGATCGACGCACCGATGGCAACCTCGGCGGCGACCTTTTCATTGGGCGCCCACTCGACAAAGACCTCTTCTGCGGGATAGGTTGCCATACATTCGGTAATCTCGGTGCTGGGGGTTCCCGGATAAGAGGAAACCAGATGAACGCCTGCCTCGTACGCACCCTGTGCCACGGCGGCATTTCCAAGCAATAATTTTTTCATGCGGTTATAAAATCCTTTCTCGCTCCCCACCGATATCTCTACTGTGTGCAGGCTCGGAGAGGCGCGGTAGAACATTTGACAGAGAGTTTATTTCAATACGTTTTCCAACGGTATGGGAACTGTGGCATTCCATGATGGGAAGCAGATCACCCCTCCACCTGCTGGGCAACCAGACTTTCGCCGCAGTATTGCTTTCTCAGCTTAGGCTTTTCAATCTTTCCCGTTGCGTTACGCGGAACGGTTGCAAAAATAATGCGGCGCGGGCGCTTATAGCGCGGAAGCGGTGCGCAGAAGCGCTGCAGTTCCTCCTCGGTCAATTCATATCCGGGCTTGACTTCTACGATGGCAGCAGTGATCTCACCCAAGCGCGCATCCGGCAGTCCGATCACGGCGACGTCCTTCACCGCGTCGTTTTTGCGGATGAAGTCCTCCAGCTGTACGGGATAAATGTTTTCACCGCCCGTGATGATCACGTCCTTTTTGCGGTCTACTAAGAAGATAAAGCCCTCCTCGTCCTCCATTGCCATGTCCCCGGTGGCGAGCCAATCGCCGTGCAGGATCTCGTTGGTTGCCTGCTCGTCCTTGTAGTAGCATTTCATCACGCCGGGACCCTTGACGCAAAGCTCGCCCACCTCGCCGCGCTTGACCGTATTTCCGCGCTCATCCACAATGCAGACCTGCCAGCCGTAGCCTGCTTTTCCAATGGCGCCGACCTTGTGAATATTCTCAACACCCAGATGCACGCAACCGGGGCCGATCGACTCGGAAAGCCCGTAGTTGGTATCGTACTGGTGGTTGGGAAAGAGCTTGAGCCAGCGGCGTACCAGTGAAGGCGGCACGGGCTGTGCGCCGATGTGCATCAAGCGCCATGCCGAAAGATCGTACTGCGACAGATCGATCTCACCGCGATCCACGGCATCCAGCATATCCTGCGCCCACGGCACCAACAGCCACACGATGCTGCAATGCTCGTCCGACGCCGCGCGGAAGATCCACTCGGGTTTGGTTCCCTTCAGCAAAACCGCTTTACTGCCCGACATCAGCGAGCCGAACCAGTGCATTTTTGCGCCCGTATGATACAGCGGCGGGATGCAAAGGAACACGTCACCGTGCGATTGACCGTGATGCTTTTGCTCCACGCGCGCGGAATGGATCAGACTGCGGTGTGCATGCAGGATCGCTTTTGGGAAGCCCGTTGTACCGGACGAAAAGTAGATTGCCGCGTCGTCCTCCTCGTTGATCGAGACTTCGGGCGCGTCGCAGGTGCAATAAGTAATCATTTTATCGTAGCTGTCTGCAAAGGTCGGGCAATCCTCGCCTACGTAGAACATATGTCGGATATCCGGCAGGCGGTCACAGATCTGCTCCATGCGACCGATAAATTCGGGGCCAAACACCAGCGTACTGCAATCGGCTTTTTCAAGGCAGTATTTGATCTCCTCCGCCACGTAGCGGTAATTCAGAGGAACCACGATCGCCCCTGCCTTCAGCACGCCGAAATAGATGGGGAGCCATTCGATGGAATTCATCAGCAGGATGGCAACCTTATCGCCGCGGCGGCATCCGCGCGTCATCAGCAGATTTGCAAAGCGGTTTGCCTTGTCGTTGAACTCCTTCCACGTCAGACTGCGGCGAAAGGGCTTGCCCGGCTCGGGCTGCATCAGCGAATAATCCTTCCATGTAATGCGGCTCTCCGGCTCAAAGCACGGATTGATCTCCACCAAAGCGGTCTCGTCCGCATACAAGGATGCGTTTTGGTTCAGCAAATCAATAATCGTCATAAAAAACTCCTTTATCGGCGGGAGCGATATCAAAAAGCGCCCTCTGCACCCCATCGCAGAAGGCGTTCGAATGCCGCAATACCGTCTATCCCTTGCCAAAGTTGATATATAAATTCATTATAGCATGGACGCTCGGTTTTTGTCAAGTCTTTTTTCGCATTTTTTCGCAAATCTGCATAAAGTGCTTGTTGCAAAATCACCAAAGATTTTGTCGGCTTTTTTGCTCTTTCGTCGATTTGCATCTTGACAAATTACTTATGATTTCGTATAATATTATTAAATGACTTCCCCCGCCCGTGCGGCGGGTATGAAAGGAACTTACACATGGGAATTAAAGTTGTAAAATTCGGCGGCTCCTCGCTTGCCGACGCCGAGCATTTCCGCCGCGTTGCGGAAATTGTCAGAAACGATCCAAAGCGCCGCTACGTGGTTGCCTCCGCGCCCGGAAAGCGCACGTCAGATGATGTAAAAGTTACCGATATGCTGTATCATTGCTACGAGCTGGTGCACGACGGCAAGGATATTACCGAGTACTACAATCGGATTATCGAGCGCTACAACAGCATCATCCGTGAGCTACAGTTGGATTTTGATATCTCCGGTGAGCTGGAATATATCCGCAACGCGATCCTGCACCACTCAGGTCAGGACTTTGCGGCAAGCCGCGGTGAATATCTCAATTCGCTGATTCTGGCAAAATATCTGAAATTTGATTTTATCGACGCGGAGTCGGTTGTGTTCTTCCGCGACAACGGCTCGTACGATGAGGAAAAGACCAACAGCGTGATGCGTACCGAGCTGCAAAAGCACCGCAACGCCGTGATTCCCGGCTTTTACGGCGTGATGCCCAACGGCACCATTAAAACCTTTAGTCGCGGCGGCTCGGATATTACCGGCTCTATCGTGGCACGCGCCGCCGATGCAGAGCTATACGAGAACTGGACCGACGTTTCGGGCTTTTTAATGACCGACCCCCGCATCGTCAAGGATCCGCTCCCCATCAAGGTGGTTACTTACCGTGAGCTGCGTGAGCTTTCTTACATGGGTGCATCGGTTTTGCATGAGGATGCGATCTTCCCCGTGCGCAACGCGGGCATCCCGATCAACATCCGCAATACCAACGAGCCGGACGCGCCCGGAACCATGATCGTTTCCAGCTCTGGCGAATATGACGCCAATCGGATCATCACCGGAATTGCCGGAAAAAAGGGTTTTTCGGTCATTACCATCGAAAAGGACATGATGAACTCCGAGATCGGCTTTGGCAGAAAGATATTGGACGTACTGGAGGATAATGACGTTTCTTTTGAGCATCTTCCCTCCGGTGTGGATACAATGAGTGTGATCGTTTCCTCTGCTGCTTTGGAATGCAACAACCGCCGCGAGCGGATCGTTTCTTCCATTAATAAAAGAGTACGCCCCGACAGCGTGGTGATTGAGGACGGTCTGGCACTTTTGGCAGTGGTAGGCCGCGGTATGGTCAAGGCAAAAGGAACTGCCGCGCGCGTGTTTGACGCGATCTCTGCCGCCGACATCAACATCCGCATGATCGACCAGGGCTCCAGCGAGCTGAACATCATCGTGGGTGTGGAGGACAGCGACCTTGACAAGGCGCTGAATGCGATCTATCACGAATTTGTAAAATAAGCAAGGAGCATCTCCATGATCAAATATGCGATTGAAGGCGGTAATTTGCCGGTTGTGATCTGCTATCCGGAAATGGGGCAGACGCTTTGCACCGAAAGCGGCGCTATGAGCTGGATGAGTCCGAATATGCACATGGAAACCAACACGGGCGGCGGTGTGAAAAAGGTGTTTGGCAGACTCTTTTCGGGGGAATCCATTTTTATGAATGAATACACCGCCGAGGGTGGCTCCGGCATGATCGCATTTGCCTCCTCCTTCCCCGGCTCCATCATCCCCTATCGGGTAACCCCCGGAAACGGGATCGTCGTGCAAAAGCGCGGCTTTCTTGCCATGGAGAAGGGCCTGGATCTCTCGATTTTCTTCCAGAAAAAGATTGGAAGAGGTCTGTTTGGCGGAGAAGGCTTTATTATGCAACGGATCAGCGGCGACGGCATGGTGTTTATCGAGATCGACGGCTACTGCAAGGAATACGACCTTGGCGTGGGAGAATCCGTCATCGTGGACACAGGCTATCTTGCCGCAATGAGTGAGAGCTGTACGATGGATATTCAAACCGTGAAGGGCGTGAAGAATGTGTTCTTCGGCGGTGAGGGGCTGTTCCACACCCGCATCACCGGTCCCGGCAGGGTGTACATTCAATCCATGCCCATCATCAATACTGCACGGGCGCTCTCCCCTTACCTTGAAATCAACGGAAACAACGATCACAACGGCGGCATCAACATCCGCTTTGGCGATTAACGGGTGTTTGAGAAAAAAACGCTAATAGATAATACCGATAACGTAGTAAAACAAATAAAACGTGCCGAGAAAGCTTCATAGCATTAACAAACTGTGAACAGCTTGTATATGTATAACAAAAAAACAAGATCAAATCCAAGCGTTGTGTTCTAAAGGACAGTTTTTGATGTCTTTGATCAAGTCAGCGCTTGTCAAGAAAAAAGGGGCTGCGGAATTTGCGTTTTTTGCCCGTTTTGTATCCGAAATACATATAAAAACCATCAAGAGGGCAAAAATGACGGCGTTTAGCCGTCAAGCAAAAACAACGGGGGCGAGTACCAAATGCGATTTTCGCATTTGACTCACCCCCTTTTCCTATCGGTATGTATTATTTTTTAGAATTGTCCTTTAGACAGCTACCAATAGCAATATTTTCTTCTTTGCCTTTTGGATTAAATTCGGGAAAACAAATAGTAGTCACACTCGTCGCAACAACACTCAAAGCCTCGCTCTCCGTTGCCAAAACAAACGGTAGGCTCTCCGGGTCTAAGTTCTACGCCGGTAATATCTATTAACCTTTTTTGAATATTCTTGTCCATATATCCCCCATCAGCATATAAAAAAGGTGCGTAACCGAAGCCACGCACCGAAAACCGCAAACTCCGATTGCTGCTACACAAACTAAATTAGAATTAGGGTATTCACCATAACCATTTAGTAGAGCTTGCGATTTTACCAAGTTCAAAAATAGTTATGGCGAAAAAAGGGTACAAATATCCTTATAAAGACAAAAATACCACTAATTCTAATATTCAGTTTGTGTAGCATACTTATTATATCACATACTTTGAGAAAAATCAAGCAACTTTAAAAAAGATTTAAACTTAAAATTTACCTTCCGGGAGCGCAAGAATTATATCATCATCTTTCTTGACAAGCACTGCATTTGTGGGCACAAACGCAAAATACGGCATACCTCTTTCGAGATATACCGTATTCTTGCAGAACTGTCCTTTAGGGGACGACCCTAATGGATTGATCTTGTTTTTTGTTCATTTTTACCACGGCAAAAGTCAAAACATTCAAGTTGAATCCGTCTCAGTCCTTCTGTTTTTTAATGATCGGTATTGACAAATACTTGCTCTTCTACCGTTTCACAGTAACGGCAAGTCTCGCATTGCTTGTTGCAAGCGGTGGTACGTTCAAACCAATCGTCGGGGAATCGGTCGTTATCAATGACGTAAGGGGCAAACAGAGGTCCGTGTCCAGGCTCGAACAGATCGGCAAGGTTGCCGTGATAGGAGCCTCGTGCGTATGCGTCGATCACCATGGCGGGCAATGCGTGCATACGGGTAGCAAGCTTTGCCGAATCAATGATTCCCGCATAGCGGTGCAGATCCTCCGGACGGATCCAGGTATTCTGTAAAAACGCAGCGCGATGTTCGGGATGAGAGAAATATCCGCGGCAAGCGCTTTCCCCCGCCCAAGGGAGATTGGCCTTGGTAAAGATCTCCGCCTCGTGCGCCACGGCGTTATCGTGAAAGGTTTGCATGGAGCAATGGCGCAGACATCCGCTGTTGACCAGCAGAGAGATCCCCTTTCCCTGTCGGCGTAAATAATCGGAGATATTTCCGAGCGCTTCAAGGTCACGGTTGATATCGCGGAACACGCAAAAGGAATCGAACAGATGCTCGACATACTGGATCCCTTTGATTGTGGAAATGCGCATATTGACCGAGGCGCGCACGTCGATTTTGGGATCAAAGCGCTTGACGATCTGCGCTGTGACCGGAGATGCCGTGGTAACGGTTGCAGGTGCGCAGCCGTGCTCGTACAGATAATCGAGCACCGAAACCACCTGCCGCTCGTGCGCAAGACTCAAAGCATCCCCACCGTTGCAGTTGGCATTGAAGAGCAGATCCAATCTGATTCCCATTTGTGCAATGGCGCTGATCTCCTGCATCAAGCGTTCGGTGGCACCGTGATCTACGTAGCCGTTCTCGTGCCCCAGAGGGCTTCTGCCGCCCGCAATTCCCGGAAAGGAAAAGTAAACCTCTCCGATCGCCTCGCGATATCGGGAAACGATCTCCGGGAAGCTCCACTGCCCCTCGGCGCTCATGCTATAGCCGACGCACAGCGGGATTTTTTGCACGGGCGCTTTCTTTGACTCAGTCCGGTTCCCGTTCATACATTCCATCATTGTAGGGCTTGGTGGGATCGTTGTAATTGACGTTTCCGTCCTCGCTCCAATCCACCTGCCACGGGCGGCGACGGCGGAACGGCTCCTTGAATTTGTTTTTGAGCACGCCGCGCGCTTCCAGACTCATCATGCAGGCACGCGTACATCCGCGCGCACCGCAAACAGCCTGACCGCTGTTGTAAACGTTTTTGGGCTTGTGGTAAAAGGGCGTATGGGAACCGCGTGTGATATCATTTCTGCCGTCCACATAGTCGCCGCCCTCGCCGTGCTCGACACGGATACCGCCGTTGAAGGTATCGTTGCACTTGAGCGTATCGATATCGCCCCACTCGACCTCATGTCCCGCCAGAGTGACCTTAACGGTTTTGGTATCGCTGATGCAATTACCGGGGCATGCGCGTACGCAAGCCATACATTTATTGCAAAGCTGGGGACCTTCATAGATCGGATCGGGCTCAAGCTCCATCTCGGTCAACACAACGCCGATGCGCTGACGCGGACCAAACTCGGGTGTGAGGAACATCTTGCTGTAGCCGATCTCACCCAATCCTGCCAGATATGCGGCAATGCGCAAGTGAACCATCACGTCGGGTGCGGGCAAGCCCTCTCTGACCGGAACGCTGAAGTTCTTCTTTTGCACGCCCTGGTTATCAATTCCGCGCCAATCACTCTGGTGTCCGATCGGAATCGCCTCGTATCCCTCGTCCTCGATATGCTTGCAAAGATTGATCACGGTCATGGGGATGTAGTTATAGGTCAATCCACCGTAGCCCATTGCGGAATAGTTGCTGAAGAAGGTTCCCTCTTCAATGCCGCGCAAGGAACCGCGCATCACGCGGAAGCACATTACGATCATGCTCTTTGCCTCCGGCATGATATAGCGAGGATCCATCTCCTTGGGTGCGCCTTCAAAGCGATCCATGGATGCAATTCCCACAAGATCGGCACCAAGGCTTTTGGCAAGTGCCTTTAATTCTTCTTTTGTCATAGCTTTGTTTCCTTTCGCTCTTTGATTTGACATTTATCATTATAGCACTCCTCTTTGGACTTAACAATTCATAAAACAGCATATTTTTTATAAAATTCGACGAAACCATTGATTTTTTGCCCCAAAACTGCTATAGTATTTATAGATTTGAATTTTTACTGTTTTAAAGGAAGGCTGTTTTATGGAATACCCGGATTTTAACGTCTGCAAGGTTGCCTTTGCTTATTACCGCGTCTATCGCCCGCAGTATTGTCTGCACATGAGAGAGCGGGAGCACAACGGGCTGACGCTGGTGCTCTCGGGTCAGCTGAAGCTGACAAGCCCTGACGGCGAGAGCGTGATCGCGCGGGAAAACGATATTATTTTTCAGCACATCGGAGACTCCTACCGTCTGGAGGCTACGGGAGATACAAACGCCGAGTATATCGTCATCTCGTATCTTGCCACGTCGCCGCAAACGCTTGATACCCTCCTGCCCGATATGCGCATCTACACGCCGGAGCACCGCCGCCGCTACCGCGATGCTTTTGAGCGTGCCGCGCGGACCTACAGTGCAGGCGGTATTTGCAGCGAGGCGCTGCTGCGTGCACTGGTTCAGCAGATCCTTTGCCATATCATACGCGAAAACTACCCCAAGGCACTTTGTGCTGCAGACAATCCTGCGGCGTATGCAAAATACTATATGGAAGAATATTTTGATCAGTTTTTGACCGCAGACGCCATTGCAAAAGCTGCGCACTGTTCCCTCTCCCATTTGCGCGTTCTGTTTAAAAAAGCTTACGGCG
Source organism: Clostridia bacterium (assembly GCA_017452665.1). Taxonomy (GTDB): domain Bacteria; phylum Bacillota; class Clostridia; order Oscillospirales; family CAG-272; genus UMGS1865. The sequence goes on along the minus strand of JAFTLZ010000020.1, from coordinate 8,561 downwards.
TCCCTCCCATGCACTATTTGAACAGCGTACGAGTGGAGCGTGCCAAAGAGATGCTTTCCAGCGGACTTTTTCGCCTGGAGGAGATTGCCACTGCCTGCGGATTTCAGAACGTTTACTATTTCAGCCGCGTATTCAAAAGCTTTACCGGAATCTCGCCCGGAAAATATTGAAGCTGATAGTTTTTGTATCGCGTGCGCAAAAATGAGAAATGTTCAAATAAAATAGCTGTTCTTTGAAAAAACGCCATCTTTATTGATCGCGTCCGACAATTTTGGGGTTGAGATACATAGTGTGGCACAAAGAGCAAAAGCGGGGTGAATTCCACCTCGCTTTTATGTATCTTTTTTAATATTCCTTACAATAAGCTTCTATCCCGTTTTTGCCGATTTCATTCAACACCTCTGAAAAGACGTCGTCAAGTTCTTTCTTGGCGTTTGCATTTTGAACACCGCGATATGCGGTTTTCCCAAGTCGAACAAAGAGCAGGTTTACACTCACAACCACAGTGCGATTCTCGTTGGTTTCGCCAAAGTGTGCAATTTCCGCAAGCAGTGTGTAAGTATATCCCTCGTAAGGTCTGGAATTCAATTCCTCAAAATCTTTAGTGATATACAGATATTTTGTTTTGATCTCAAGATCATAGTGCTTCGCCTGTGCAACAAACGGTTCTATCCATTCTCTTGCCTTGGCTCGTATTTCACGCTCCATCGGAACGATCTCGTCGGTCAAGTGCGCCTTGATCTGCGATTCCTTTTTTGATTTCTTTTTTTGAGCCCACGATTTTACATCCTCAAACCAATATCCCGTGATGGTTCCGTCCCAATATTTTTCAAACAATCTTTTCGTGCGAAAGCTTTTACGAACGTGCCCCTCCATAAAAAAACTACGCTTTCCTACACTCGTGCCATTTATACAAAAATCATAAGCGAAGAAAAGCTGAAAAAGAACCGAGCGCGAAGATGTGCTTGTATCCTTGACATATATTGCGTGTATATCTTTCCATAGATAGCGTTCGACCGGAAAAAAGAGATAGCACAGAGAAATGCCTTCACTGTCAAAAGAATAGCAATATGGAGTGAAGATTGCCGGCAACACGATCAGCAACAAGCTCACGATACCGACACCGAGCCCCCACGAAATATCTCCATTTATAAAAGAAACAGCTGCCCCACACGCGCAAAGCGCACCTAAGAACATGCACAAGTTGAAAATCTTATTCAATGCAATCTGTTTTCTTTTCTTCATAGTAACGCTCCGTTCGGTATAAATATTGCAGATTCCTAAATTTTATCTGTGGAGTTCATTATATCACATCTTTTCTAAAAAATCAACCTATGCAGTATAATTTTCATTAAACAACAAATACTAACATCACAAATCTGTAAAAACAAGGAGATTTTATATAAATGAAAGCAACCGGAATTGTAAGAAGAATTGACGATCTTGGCCGTGTGGTCATCCCGAAGGAGATTCGCAGAACCATGCGTATCCGCGAGGGCGACCCCCTGGAAATTTATACGGACCGCGAGGGAGAAGTGATTTTTAAAAAATACTCCCCCATCGGTGAGCTGGCGGCATTTGCCGCGCAATATGCCGAAACCTTGCACAAGACCTGCTCGCTCTCGGTCATCATTTGCGACCGTGACGCGGTGATTGCCTGCTCGGGTGTGCCGCGCAAGGATTATACCGACAAGGCGCTCTCTGCCGAGCTGGAGCAAATCATTGAAAGCAGATCCTTATATTTTCACCGTGAAGGAAGCGAAGCGATCCCAGTTTTGGCAGAGGGCGGCGGACACTTTGTCAGCTGTGCCATGCCGATCATCAGTGAGGGGGACATTGCAGGGTGCGTAGCATCGGTGACAGATCACCCGGAGGAGACGCGCCGCGACCTGCCATCGGGCGAAGTGGAGACAAAGCTGATTCTGACTGCCGCCGGTTTTCTTGGCAGACAGCTGGAAAACTGACGCTTGGCGCCTATATTTAAGAGTAAATCCGCAATGGAACTGTACCCGGTGTGCAGTTCCACGGTTTTTTGGGGGAACTTTTGAAAAGGACGCGGGTTTTCGTGGGAAAACTTTTGAAAAAGTTTTCCCACACCCTTTCAAAACTTTTAACGCACAAATATAAACTGACGAGGTAGGAATGTCCCTGCCTCGTTCGTTTATTCAGACTCAAAATTCGTTTCCGAGTAGATAGACAGAACAATAACTCTCGCCGGAGGTAGGGCGCATGTGGACGTAACTCCTTACTTCCCCAGTGCTCCGTGAGAATAGCTTGTGACTTGAGCAGGCAGGAGGCTTTGAAAGCAAAATTTCGCCTCTGCAAACCCGAAAAAATGCTTTCATGCAAAAATCTTTTTGCAAAAGGATTGCATCCCCGACAAAACTATGGTATAATATAAGGTAACAAGATCAAATTCTGTCTCCCGAAAGGAACTACATCTTATGAAAACCATGGAACTGAAAGCCGCACTTCTGAACGGCGCTTATGACGAACGATTAACATATATTTACGGCGGAGCCGCCGTGGAAGCGCAAAAGCAACGCTATGCCGCCGCGATCGACTCCTTTGCATCTCTTTACGGTGCGGACCGCGAGGTTGCCCTCTACTCGGTGGCGGGGCGCAGTGAGCTTTCCGGAAACCACACCGACCACAACCACGGTTGCGTGGTTGCCGCATCCATCAATTTGGACATCATTGCAGTAGCCTCCCCCTCTGACGGGAATACCATCCGCGTCAAGAGTGAGGGATTTCCGGAGGATGCAGTGGATATCAGCACATTCACCTCGCCGCGCGAAACGCCCTTGGGACGTTCGGATGAATTGATCGCGGGTATGGTTGCAGGTTTCCGCAAGAACGGATATTCCGTTGGCGGGTTTGATGCGTACACTACCTCGAACGTGCTCAAAGGATCGGGAATCTCCTCCTCTGCCGCTTTTGAAGATATGATCGGAAATATTCTCAACTACATCTACAACGATGGAAAAATTGACAACGTAGAGATTGCAAAGCTGGCACAGTATGCGGAAAACGTTTTCTTCGGCAAGCCCAGCGGCTTGATGGATCAGGTTGCCTGTGCGGTTGGCGGTATTGTTGCCATTGATTTTGCCGATCCTTCGCTCCCCGTTGTTGAAAAGATCGACTTTGACATCACTGCCGCGGGATACAATCTTTGCATTGTCAACACCGGCGGAAATCACGCCGATCTGACCGATGATTACGCGTCGGTTCCTGCCGAGATGAAAGCGGTTGCCGCTTATTTTGGCAAAAACGTGCTCCGTGATGTTCGCGAAGAGGATGTTGTTGCAAGCATCCCGCTCCTGCGCGAAAAATGCGGTGACCGTGCCGTTTTGCGTGCGCTCCATTTCTTTGCCGAGAACCGCCGTGTCACGATGCAAAAAACGGCTTTGCAGACCGGAGATCTGGACACCTTTTTTGAAGGTGTACGCGCATCGGGGCGTTCCTCCTTCTGCTATCTGCAAATCGTATATACCACCAAAAACGTTGCCGAGCAGGGGCTTTCGCTGGCTTTGTGCCTGACCGAACGCTTGCTTTCTGGCAAATCTGCCGCTTGGCGCGTGCATGGCGGCTGCTTTGCAGGTACCATTCAGGCATTTGTTCCCGCCGGCGAGGTAGAGGCTTATCGCGCCGCTATGGACGCCGCTTTGGGCAAGGGCTGTTGCATGATTTTGCACATCCGTCCTGTTGGCGCCGTTCGGCTTTGAGAACATAAGATTGGGACTGTTGCCATACGCAACAGTCCTCTCCCTCTTTATTATGAAAAACAAGTAAAGGAAAAACCTATGAAATCCGAAGCAAAAAAACTGATGCTCCTGTTGCTGGCAAACACGGTAATTTTGATATTTGTTTACTTTTTTACGGCAAATCTCGGCTTTCCCATCCATTACATCTATCTGACTGCCGCGGCAGGACTGGCGATTTACTATGTGATTTACAACCGCGGTTTTGCAGGGAAAGGAATTACCCCCGAGATGCTTCCCGACACCATGTCCCCTGAAGAAAAACAGGAATTTATTGAGGACTGCCGCCGTCGTTTGAAAAAGTCGCGTTGGGTTTTGACAATTCTGCTCCCCTTGATCATCACCTTTGCCATTGACATTTTTTATCTGTTTGCCATTCCCTATCTGACGGAGCTGTTCAAATGAATGCCTGCCGAATTGTATCCTTATATTCCGGATCGACGGGAAACTCGTTTTTGATCCAAGGCCCTGACGGCTGTATTTTGATCGACGCGGGAAAAAGTGCAAAACAACTCTGTGCCGCGCTGAATGATGCGGGCGTTTCGCCGGATGCGCTCCAAGCGATTTTTATTACGCACGAGCATAACGACCACATCAGCGCGTTGTCCGTATTTTTGAAAAAGCATCCCATCCCCGTACATCTTCCCAATGCGTGCGCCTATAAGCTTTCTGCCGATCCCGCTGTGGCGCCGCATCTATGCCCGCATCCGCCGATTGACACATCCTTGGTGGCAGGAATGAGGGTCACCTCCTTTCCGACTCCGCACGACAGCCGCGGATCGGTTGGATACCGCATTGAAATTCCGAATGCCTTCCCCCAATGCTTTTGCATCGGGTACGCAACCGACATCGGGTTTGTATCCAAGGAGGTGGAAGCGGGGCTGACGGGCTGCCAAGCGGTGATTTTGGAAAGCAACCACGACCTTGATATGCTGGTATGCGGGAGATATCCGGACTATTTGAAGCAACGAATTCTATCGCGCCGCGGACACCTTTCCAACCCCGACAGCGCCGAATTTGCCGCGCGCCTTTGTGCGGCGGGAACCACCAGCCTGATGCTGGCACACCTGAGTCAGGAAAACAACACGCCCGAGCTTGCTCTGGATGAATGCATCAGCGCCGTGGCGAATGAGAAGATTCAAATTTGCATAGCGCATCCCAATCGTATTACCGAGATGCAACTATAGGAGACAGAAATGATTCAAGTAACCGTGATCACCGTTGGAACATTGAAGGAAAACTATTGGAAGGACGCCATAGCAGAATACGAAAAGCGGCTGGGGGCGTTCTGCAAGCCCGAAATCCTACAGCTGAAAGAAACGCGCCTGAGCGAAAATCCGTCCGACGGCGAGATTCAAGCGGCGCTGGAGGAGGAAGGAAAGCGGATCCTTGCCGCAATTCCCGCGCGCACTTATAAAATTGCGCTTTGCGTGGAGGGAGAACAATTCTCCTCCGAAGCGCTTGCAAAACGGTTGGAGCAGGCGCTTGCCGTGAATTCCGGGATCTGTCTGATCATCGGCTCATCTTACGGGCTGTCTTCAAAAGTCAAAGCCGCGTGTGATCTGCGGCTGTCGGTTTCAAGGCTCACCTTTCCCCACCAGATGATGCGCGTGATCGTTTTAGAAGCACTTTACCGTTGCTTTGGCATCTTAAAAGGGACAAAATATCATAAATAAGCCGATATTGCACGAATGTTTTTCAAAAATTTTGAAAAACCCCTTGCAAGGAAAGCATGATTCGTGATATAATAAAGAGTAAACAAAAATATTATCAACAGAAATACGCCGTGCGGCGTTGGAGGTATCATTTGATCGTTGCATTGGAAGACGCAAAGTACAAACTTATGGGGATGCGTGAGAGCATTCAAGAGCTGGGCGCCGCTTTGCGAATTGAAGAAACCAGAGAAAATTTAAAAGATTTAGAGGCACAAACGCAAGCGCCCGATTTTTGGAACAGCGCCGAAAAATCCAGCAAGGTTTTGCAGGTCATCAAGCAAGGGCAGGACAAAATTGCCGGCTACGAGCGGCTTTGCGCACGCTTGGAGGACGCCATTGCCCTGGCAGAGGTTGCCATTGAGGAAAATGACGAGTCCTTTGTGGAAGAGGTACAGGGTGAGCTTGACGCCATTGTTGCCGAGGAAGAGCATAAACGCATTGAAGTCCTCCTTTCCGGAGAATATGACAAAAGCAACGCCATCGTCTCCTTCCATCCGGGTGCCGGCGGAACCGAGGCGCAGGATTGGGCGCAGATGTTATATCGCATGATCACCCGTTGGGCAGAAAAAAGCGGCTTTCAGGTAAAACTGACCGACTGGCTGGACGGTGACGGTGCGGGCATCAAGAGCGCTACGGTGATGATTGTGGGCTTGAACGCTTACGGCTATCTCAAAAGCGAAAACGGCGTGCACCGTTTGGTTCGCGTTTCTCCCTTTGATGCCAACGGCAGACGCCAGACCTCTTTTGCATCGATTGAGGTCATGCCCGAATTTGAAAACCTGGACGCAGTGGTGATTCGCGAAGAGGACATTGAAGTGACCGCACACCGTTCCAGCGGCGCGGGCGGTCAGCACATCAACAAGACCGACTCTGCCATCCGCATTGTACACAAGCCGACAGGAATTGTGGTCGGTTGCCAGACCGAACGCTCCCAGCTGCAAAACAAAGAAACCGCCATGCGTATGCTGAAGGCTAAGCTGATGGAGATCAAGATTCAGGAAAGATTGGATACGATCGAGGACATTCAAGGCAACAAGGCCAATATCGAATGGGGCTCGCAAATCCGTTCTTACGTATTCATGCCCTACACTTTGGTTACCGACAAGCGCACCGGATATGAAACCGGCAATATTCAAGCTGTCATGGACGGTGATCTGGACGGCTTTATCAACGCTTATTTGAAGATGACGTCCGCAAACCAGTAATTTTCCCATTGTTTTACTATTTTGAGTTTTATAAAAGGAGTTTTATCATGAACAAACAACTTGTCGTTTCGATCGCAGGCGCCGCAACCGTGGTAGCGTCTACCGCTCTTGTTGTCGATTATGCTGTCAGAAAATCCAAAAGCCGTGCAAACGCTGCTGAATTGGTGTTCGGTATTTTCGGCATTGCTGCAGGAATTGCCGCGGGTGTTGCTGCTGTTGTAATGGCACAAAAGGAAGAAAACCAGGCGCTTTTGATGGAGCATGTACTGGAAGAGGACGATGCTGCCCTGATGGACGAAAACATTGCGGAAGTGCTTGGCACTGCGGTTGAGCACACCCCCGAAGCTGAGCCTCTGCGCCGCACCATCGAGCTGGACGAAGAAGCCTCGATCGAAGATTTTATCTGATTGTGGCACCGTGAACAGGAATCGGATGCTGTGCAGATCCAAACGGGTGCTTTCCTACTGTCTTCTGCTTTCGCTCCTATCCATGCTCATGTATCTGCCTATCATTGCCGAAGGAACACAGAAAATGAATACTTTAATGATTGAAAAAAGCTACTCCGGCGAGTACGGCTCTATGCCCTACCGTCTTTATTTGCCTGCCGATTACAGTGCCGAAAAGAGTTACCCCTTGATTTTGTTTTTACACGGCGCGGGCGAGAGAGGCAATGACAACACTGCACAGCTGAAAAATGCGATCGGACAAATGTTTGCCGATCCCGCATCTCCCGTATATCAATGCATCGTCGTAGCGCCGCAGTGTCCGCAGGATCAAAAATGGGTCAACGTTGAGGCGTGGACCGATTGTCAATATTCCATTGACGAAATTCCGGAATCCGACGCGCTCAAAACCGTGCGCGGAATTTTGAGTGAGGTACAAACTGAATACGGCGTAGATCTTGATCGCGTGTACGCGACCGGACTCTCTATGGGTGGCTACGGCACGTGGGATCTTTTGGTGCGCCACGGGGAGCTGTTTGCCGCGGCGATTCCCGTATGCGGCGGTTGTGATACTTCCAAAGCCGCTCTATTAACGGATATCCCGATTTATACCTTCCACGGGTTGAAGGATCCCACAGTACCTTGCACCGGAACCGAGGCTATGGTGGATGCGATTCGTTCTTTGGGCGGAACGAAAATCACCTATGTTCCCTATCCCGAGATGGAGCATAACGTTTGGGAGACGGCGTTTGCTACCGAGGGGCTGTATGATTGGCTCCTGGCACAAAAACGCTCCGACCGCGATCAAGATTTGAATACAGGGGAATCCGTACCGGAAGAAACCAAGCCCACGGACGTAAAAAATCTATTGAAATGGTTGATCCCGCTTGGTGCAGTAACCATTGCTGTGGTTGCGATCACAGTGGGAACGGTTGTTTTACGAAAGCGTCACAAGCAGTAAATACTTTTATTGATCCGCGCCACGCTTCTTCCTTGCGCGGCGCGGATAAATAAGAAAAAAACTCGGATTTCGTTTTCAAAAGCCCTTGACATGGGGCTTTAAATATGGTAAAATATAAAAGTGTTGAGTTGCAAAATGCGAAAAACAATTTTGCTCTGTGTCAATTAATCGAAAGCAAAAAACAAACGGAGAGGTATCGAAGCGGTCATAACGAGGCGGTCTTGAAAACCGTTTGGGCGCAAGCCCACAAGGGTTCGAATCCCTTCCTCTCCGCCAAAAGTTTGGGTTGAGCTTGTGTTTCACATAGCTCAACCCTTTCTTATTTTGGGTCAATCTACAGATTTTTCTGATTTTGTTAAAAAAGTGGCACAAGTTGGCACAGAGTGTCACGGTTTGACACAAACATATATGATATCATATACCTGCCAAAACAAAGGAGGTATATGAATGGAACAAGCCTATGAAGAAACGTCGTA
>JAFTLZ010000019.1 GCA_017452665.1 Clostridia bacterium | reverse complement strand
TGGGGTCTACGATAAATACTGCATCCGGGAGTTTGTCCATGGTCTTAATACCGCCATAGCTCTTCTCAAGGTCAAAGATTTCCTTCTGCATGGTTGCAACTTCCTTCTTGGGAAGCAGATCAAACGTACCGTCCTCCTGCATCTTGTACAGGTCGTTCAAGCGGTGAATGGACTTCTTGATGGTCTTGAAGTTGGTCATCATACCGCCGGGCCAACGAACGTTTACATAGTACATACCGCAACGGGTAGCCTCTTCCTTGATGGCTTCTGCGGCCTGCTTCTTGGTACCAACGAACAGCACAGTTCCGTTGTTTTCGGAAAGCTCACGAACGTAGTTGTAAGCCTCGTCAAACTTCTTTACAGTCTTCTGGAGGTCAATGATATAGATACCATTTCTCTCGGTGAAGATGTATTCCTGCATCTTCGGGTTCCATCTTCTGGTGTGGTGTCCGAAATGAACACCTGCTTCAAGCAGCTGCTTGATAGAAATAACAGACATTTTTATGTCCTCCTTCGGTTTTTCCACCACCGCAACGCATTGCCAAAAACCGCTGAAAGCGGCACCGATGCAACGCTCGTCCGGTGTGTGTATTATATTTCCCGTGCGGAATCCGCACAAGTGTTAATATTATACCATAATCTTCATTTTGTTTCAAGGGACAATTTGTTTGTTTACACTTTTTTTACAAATAGCGGTGCAAAATCGCACCGCTAAAACCGATTTTAAAATCGAAAATGCTTATTTTTAGGACGCGGGCAAAGACAGCACGAAAGATCGTTGCTGGTCAGACGCACAAGAATCGTATCCTCTCCAAAGCATTCGATCTTCTGCCACGGAATCACGATATCGTCCTCTTTTCCGAACCCGAAAAATCCGTTGCTGCCGGAAATCACCAGAGCCAGAATCCGTGCGTCCTCCTTATCAAATTCAAAATCGCAGGCAAAGCCCAGCCGCGCGCCGTCGCACAAATTGATAATCTCCAATTTGCGCAAATCCGCGGTACTGCACCGTTTCATACGCTCACTCCTCCCTATCACCGCAGCTTCCTCACTCAAATTATATGCGGGAAATTCGAATTACTTGGCTGTCCGATAAAAAAAGCCGCAAAAAAATGAAGAAAGAACATACAGCGCCACGGACAAAGGCAGTGAAAGGAGCGCAACCGCATTCCAATCCGTGCTCCCCACCCACATCCCAAGCATCGGGAACGGAATGGCAAGCAAGGAAAGCAACAAAATCGGAGTCAGCAGAATTGCCAAACCGTACCAAAACGGCTTTCCATATACAAATATGCCGAACCGACGAAGCTGAACAATTAACAAGGTTGGGCACAAAAGCAACAAGCTTGCAAACAGATAGGAGGATGCGGCAGACTCCGTGATCACACCGCAAAAAGTTAAGATCATCGCATAAATTACCGGAACCGCGGACGAAATCACCGCGGGTAGCCAAAGCTTCCGATCCCGTAGCAAACGCAAAATGCCCGCGCGGTCAAACTGTGCGGATTTGCGCAACAGATTTTGCGGAACGCGCACAGAAGCGATCATCATCCCTCCGATCAATTCGGCAAAAATTCCACTGTAAAGCATCCCAAAGGCATTTGGCAATCCAATGCCGATACAAATAGAAAGAAATGTAACGATCAAACGGGAAAGCTGGGTTCCCGCCAAAAAGCAAAGCAGAATACACATCTTCAAACGTATCGATCGGCTGTTGGAAAGCGCCTGCAAAAACGCAGACAAGCCGCCGGAAAAGCGTTCGGCACGCGGGATCAAAAGATCCGCATGGCGGCGTATTCCCTGCGCACAGCGAGCGCTTTCTTCTCTTCCCGCCAAGGGTAAGCGTTCAGCCGCGCATTCTTCAATTTCACGCCGATCGTATTCCGTCGCATCACAAGCAATCAACAGCGCGGAATGTCCAAAAAATCTGCGATCCTCCGCAGTGCCGCCCAAGACGGCAACGCACCGCTTTCTTTGATGCAAAACATCAATCAACCGTAAAATTTCTTCGCGAGAATAACCGATCAATATGCGGCGGTCCGCCAACAAAGACTCCGACAAAGCCTGTTCGGAGTCTGTCCGAAGCGCATACGGCATGGGCAATTTGCAAGCATCCGCATAGCAGCTTGCTTCGGCAGAGTCTCCCTGTAAAAAGAAGCTTACACGCACGCCGCATTGCGTCAGCTCTTCCAAAACCGAGGGCAAAACTGCTTGCGGTTGCTCGCGCAACGAAAGAATTCCAATCAAAGCAAAATTGCCGTCCGAATACCGCCTTGCCACTACCCTCACACGGGAAGCGTTCTTCCGTGCCAACTCGCAAAACGTGTGCATCTGTGAACGCAATTCATGCGATAGCGCACAAACATGCCCGTTTTCCTCATACAGCATACAGCGGTCCAATAAGGAGGGATCCTGTGAAAACAGCAAAACAAAGCGTCTGTCACGCAGTTCGATATCCGCTTCACATACCGTAGGCGAGATCTGCCTACGCGACGCGCGCAATACACGGATATTCATCGCATCCACATCGTATCCACTGCAGGAAATCAGCTCCGAAAGACAGATTTTCAAATCCTCTCCATCAGTCTCCTGAAAATCCGTGGCGGCTAATCCCTGCGATGCGCGGTCCAACAAGCAGAACGCTTCACAAAGCGGTTGCAAAAGCGATTGCGGAGAATTGGCATCCGGGACGATTTCACAACTGCCGACCGCACATCGGGAAAGATGCAGCTTTCCGTCCGAGCTTCCCCACCGACCAATGATAAACAGATCTGTCAGCTCACATAACCGATCCGCCGTACGCACGGATTTGATCAGCGCGCGATTTTCCTTCGGGAGATTGTTTTTGCACATTTGACGCCCGTGCATCTCCAAGCGACGAAAATAAAACAGCAATAGCATCGGTGCCGCACTTCCAACCAAAATACACAGCGGCAGAAAAAAGTCCAGAATTCCGGAGCTGTCCGACAGATGCAAAAATCCGATCGCCGCCATCAAAACAAGCAAAACCAGCATCCAGATCCCGTAAAAATGCAAGAACGAGCGCAGATGCACAATGCTTTTGGATTCTCCGACGGCATTGATCGGCTCGGCAGGAATCCGAAAATCGGACGCCGCCCCCAAAAAAGTATTTTCACCGATCGCAACCGCAACCGCCCGCGCTTCTCCGTCCAATATTTCCGAACCGCCAAAAAGCATATTTTCATATTGCGGCGCCGCCACGTCCGAGCCGTAGGGGTAAACAAGCTGCGCTGATTTTTGCATCTCGGTATATGCGGGCTTGCCGTCCTCACGCACCGAAAGCGTCAGTACACGCAGGTTCTGTTCCGAAATCAACCGACAGTCACACGGCACAACGTCTCCCGCACGCAAGATCAAAATATCTCCCGGCACCACACGTCTTGCCGAAACCGTAAACAGCCGCCCGTCCCGAATGACCTCCGCAGTTGGAATCCGATATGCTTCCGTCACGTTCTCCAACCGCTTCTGCAGCTGCAGCAATCGGATTACGGTTCCCAAGCAAGCAACAAGCAGAACGGCAACAAATAAGCCCGGAATCGGCTCCGCAAACAGAAAGGACAGCACCGCTGTGACAAGCATCAGTAAAACGGCAGGATCGGTAAACACGGAACGTCCAACCGAATTTGTGCGCTCGGCAGAACGGTCAAACAGCGTATTGGCGCCCTGCTTTTTGAAACGCGAACGAGCCGCCTTGCGGGATAACCCGCAGGCGGCATTGGTGTGCAGTTCCTTCATCACGGCGTCCGCCGTCATCTGGTGCCACTTTACGTTTCGGTTGCTCATACGCTCCTCATATCAAAATCAGATCGAACTTACATACAGGATACCGTGGGCTTTTCCCCATCGGAATCAATTTTTACAATAGAATATGTGTGTTGATAATCGGCAATGATGCGCTCGGCAAGAACATCCTCGATCGAACGCTGGATATACCGCCGCATATTCCGCGCACCGTATTTGCGGGAATAGGATTCTTTCGCAATCAGTGCCAGTACCGCATCGGTATAATGCAGAGTCAAATTCTTTTCCGCCAGAGAAAGCTTCAGCTCCTCCATCTGAATTGCCGCAATCTTGACAAAATCCGCTTCCTCCAGCCGACGGAAGGTGATCACCTCGTCCACACGGTTCAAAAATTCGGGACGCAGGAAGGATTCCAACGCTTTTTGCGTGTTTCCGTCCTCGGCAACTCCCGCCTCAAAGGAAAATCCCGCAAGCGCCGAGGTGCGGTCAGAGCCCGCATTCGTAGTCATCACAATCACGGTGTTTTCAAAATTAACGGTTTTTCCGCGCGCATCGGTGATGCGCCCGTCATCCAGAATTTGCAGCAAAATATTCAGCACGTGCGGGTGCGCCTTTTCGATCTCGTCAAACAGCACGATGGAGTACGGTCTGCGGCGGATCTTTTCGGTCAGCTGTCCCGCCTCGTCGTAGCCAACGTATCCGGGAGGCGCTCCGATGATACGGGAAACGGAGTGTTTTTCCATGAACTCGGACATATCCAAACGGATCAAGGTCTCCGGAGAATGGAATAACTCGCTTGCCAGCGTTTTGACCAACTCGGTCTTTCCAACGCCCGTCGGTCCTGCAAAAATGAAGGACACCGGCTTTCTTTTGTATGCGATCCCCGCTCGGTTGCGCTTGATGGCACGTGCAACCGCCTCGACCGCGCGATCTTGACCTATGATGCGTGCCTTGATCTTGCTTTCCAACTGATCGATCTGTGCAAATTCGTTTTCGGTAATGCTGGTTGCGGGAACGCCCGTCCAAAGCTCAATCACGTTTGCAATTTCATTTTCGGTCAGCGTAACCAGCTTGGTATCCGGCTCCAGCTCACTCAACCGCGCGGAAAGCTGCAATTCCTCGGCGCGGATCTTGGTAATCTCTTCATATCGGTGCTGCTCCACCGCGTCGTTACCGGCAATCTCCCCCTCCAGCTCTTCCCGCTTCTGCTTCAGCTCCAGCAGGCGGTCGCGGATACGGTAGGATTCATTCAAGGGCGCCGATGCCAGCGAAAGCGCAGATGCCGCCTCGTCAAGCAGATCGATCGCCTTGTCGGGCAGATACCGATCCGTGATATAGCGTTCCGAAAGAACCACCGCGCGCCGCAATACCGATTCCGGAATGGAAACAGCGTGAAATTCCTCGTAATACTGCTTGATTCCACGCAACATCTCCACGGTCTCGTCAATGGAGGGCTCGTTGACCGTTACCGGCTGAAAGCGACGCTCCAGAGCAGAATCCTTTTCAATATATTTCCGATATTCATTCAGCATGGTAGCACCAATGATCTGCACTTCCCCGCGGGAGAGCGCCGGCTTCAGGATATTCGCGGCATTCACACTGCCCTCAGCCTCTCCCGAGCCGACGATATTATGCACCTCGTCAATCACAAGAATGGCATTCCCAACGGTGTGCACCTCGTTCAACAGTCCGAGAATACGGGATTCGAACTGCCCGCGGAACTGCGTCCCTGCCACCAGCGCCGTCAGATCCAGCAGATAGATTTCTTTTCCTTGAAGCTTGTAAGGAACGTCTCCTGCGGCAATGCGAATGGCAAGCGCTTCGGCAATCGCCGTTTTTCCAACGCCCGGCTCACCGATCAGACATGGGTTGTTTTTCTGGCGGCGGCAAAGAATCTGGATCACGCGCGACAGCTCGCGATCGCGTCCAATAATGCGATCCAGCTTTCCTTCGCGTGCAAATTGTGTCAAATTTCGGCTGTAGGTAGGCAAAAACTTCAGTTTTTTCTCTTCTTTTGCCTTCTTTTTATCCGTTTTTTTGTCGGAGTCCTTTGGAGAAGTGCCATTTCCCGGCAAAGTTTCCCCTTCCTTTTGCGAGAACAGTCCCGCATCCCGGAAGAGCTTTGGCAGATCGATTGCAGGCGCACCGCCATCCTCCTTGTCGTCGCAATCGGAGGGCGTTTGCTCGATCATCGAGTTCAGATCCTCCTCCGCACTCTCCAGCTGTTCGGGAGAAAGCCCGAACTGCCCCATTACATTCCCCACAAGATTATCGATCGGAACGCCCATATCCTTTGCGCATTTCAAGCAAAGCCCCTGGGTCGTTTTTTCACTCTTTTCCATCTTGGTAACAAAAATAACCGCCATACGTTTATGGCATTGTGAACACATGACCATCGCTTTTTTTCCGAATACACTCGGATCCTTTCTATACAATACACATTTCAGAAAAGCCCACCGACAGCGGTAGGCTTTCCCGGAAAAATCAGAACAATCAGTTTGTCAATTTGGCAAACCACGTGCCACCAACGTCCAAAATTTTAATCACTTCCAACAATGCGGAGTCTCCAAAGAACTTCACAATCACAGTTTGATCGTATCCTGCCGTCCCGCCGAGGAAAACCTTGATCACAGACGCCGCGATAAACAAAAGGATCAAAGCGATCAAAGCGCCCCACACGCCGCCAAGAATGTGATTTGCTGTGCCCAAAAATGCGATCTTATCAATCACCTTGGTCAGCAGCCACGCAACAACAATCAGCAAAATAAAGGACACAATAAATACCGCAATGTATCCGACAATGTTGGAGATCAAGGTAGAAATCGGCACAGAAATGCTCTCCGTAACAGATGATACCAACGCCTCTCCGGATTCCTCGGCAGTCGCATTGGAAATCGTCTGCTTCAGCTCCTCCGTCATGATAAAGTCTGGAAATTTTGCGGCAATCTCATCAATGTTCAGCGAAGACGATGCACTCGTATAAAGTCCGTTGATCTTTTCATACACAAAATTGCGCACGGAAGCACCGATAAAATGCTGATTCAAAAACGCACCCAGCTGCCCGCCAAATACGTAAGCCAATATTACGGCAAACAG
>JAFTLZ010000018.1 GCA_017452665.1 Clostridia bacterium | reverse complement strand
GTTGAGAACCAAAAGAACGCAGATTATAAGCTGGGCATATTCAGTAAACTTCCAATCAAGCATAAGTGCATTACCGCACAGCCGCTGATCGAAGCAATCGATTTAGAACGGTATCTGGACGATATTGAGCTTGTAGTAGTTGGAGGCGAGTCGGATCAAAATGCAAGACCGCTCGACTACGCTTGGGTGCTTGATATCAGAGAGCAATGCATCCAAAAAAACGTGTCTTTCGAATTCAGACAATGCGGAACGCATTTTATCAAGGACGGCAAGGAGTATCAATTGCAGACAAAGGATCTGTGCAGTCAAGCAAGAAAAGCAGGAATCGATTTTCAGGCTGAGCGGTAAATTCCCATTTTCCGGTGACTGTACCATCATAGCAACAGCGCGTTGCTTGCAATCTTCAAATGAATCTGCTATAATATAACCACAGTAAACAAAGGCGGTATTTGTATGGAAACAAAGGACATTATTCGTGATCTCAGAACGAAAAAAGAACTCTCCCAAGAGGAGCTTGCCGAGAGGGTATTCGTCACCCGTCAGGCGGTGAGCCGTTGGGAGAACGGCGACACAATCCCCAACACAGAAACACTCAAACTCCTCTCCAAACTCTTTGACGTATCCATCAATACGCTCCTCGGATCGCCGAGAAAACTCATCTGCCAATGCTGCGGTATGCCGCTGGAGGACGATCAGATCAGCAAGGAAACCGACGGTTTTTTCAATGAAGAATACTGCAAGTGGTGCTATGCCGATGGTAATTTTTGCTATACCAGCCTGGAGGAACTAACCGATTTCCTGGTGAACCATATGGCAAACGATCATTGGCCGGCAGAGCAGGCAAGAGCGTATTTTGAGCAGCAGCTTCCACAGCTGAATTACTGGAAACGGTACCAAGATCTTGGAGGCGATGAGAAATTCGAGGAATTTAAACAGCAGCTGATCCGTGAATTCAACGATCTCCACATCGAAGGAATGCCCGAAGTCCGGACGTTGAACTTTCTTGTAGGCGAGTATATCAATTTGGAATATCGACTCCCGAACGGGCAGATTGTCAAGTTCCTTGATGATAATGCTACTTATCTTGGAAATCAATTGGAGTGTGAATTCGGTGGCGACCGATGCTTTGGCATTGCCGCAAATATGGACTTCCTGTTGGTCTGCACCTACGAAGAAAACGGCGAAAATCCCGAGCTTGTCATATATAAAAAGAGATAATCCCAGCCGATGAGGAAAGAAAGTCCTCATCGGCATTTTGTTAGCAATGTTGGTTGACGAGTTTATCGAAATGTGTTATAATATCTTCAAGAACGAATGGCTAAAACAGGTATCCGGGAGATTATCAAACGAAATGAGTAACGAAAAAATATACAATATGGCGTTTGCCAAGGTCTTTTCTCTTCTGATTGCAAAGGCGGAAAAGAAAGGGCGCACACGTGCCGAGGTGCTGGAAGTCACGTCGTGGCTCACCGGTTACACCACGGATGCCATCGAATCCGCTCTCGCAACCGACCTCACCTACGGTGACTTTTTCCTTGGTGCACCGCGTCCCAATCCGAACCGAACGCTGTTCACAGGCGTTGTTTGCGGTGTTCGAGTTGAGTCGGTCGAGGAGCCGTTGATGCGCGAGATCCGCTATCTCGACAAGCTTGTGGACGAGCTTGCCAAGGGCAAACCCATGGAGAAAATTTTGCGAGGAAAACTATGTCAAACTACGAAAACGAAGCCCGCTCCCGCTGGGGTCATACCGATGCCTACCGCGAGCATGAACAAAAAACAAAGTACTATACAAAAGAGAAGTGGACCGAGGCAAGTGCTGGCTTGATGGCGATCTTTGCCGAGTTTACTGCGCTCAAAAACAGCGGTGCAACTGCAGCTTCTGCTGCTGCACAGGCACTTGTCGCCAAGCTTCAGGCGCACATTACGGAGAACTACTACACCTGCACCGATGAGATTCTTGCAGGCCTTGGCAAGATGTACGTCGCCGACGAGCGTTTCAAGAAAAATATTGACAAGTACGGCGAGGGCACTGCTGAGTTTGCAGCTGAAGCGATTGCCGCTTACACGAAGAAAGTATGAATCCATATCTGAAGAATCTGAACAAGATCGAGTTCGTCGTGACCTACGCCTGCACGGGTCGGTGCAAGCACTGTTCCGAGGGGGATCACACGTCCTGCGGTGAGCGGATCGATCCGCAAATTGCCGCGGATGCTGTGCGAAAGATCGGGTTGGAGTACGATATCAAAACAGTCATGACCTTTGGCGGCGAACCGCTTTTATACACGGATGCGGTCTATGCGGTTATGAAAACCGCCAGTGAACTGAATATCCCTAAGCGGCAAGTCATAACCAACGGCTATTTTTCAAAGAATATCGTTAAAATTCGTGAGGTCGCAGAGGGGCTTGCCTTGTGCGGCGTGAACGATCTGCTTTTGTCGGTAGATGCCTTCCATCAGGAAACCATACCGCCCCACGTGGTGAAGCAGTTTGCGGCAGAAGTAAAGGCGTGCGGTATCCCGATCCGCCTTCAGCCTGCGTGGCTGGTGAGTGCGACGGATGACAATCCCTACAACCGAAAAACGAGGGAGATTCTCGATAGCTTTGTGGATTTGGAGATTTCCGCAAACGAGGGAAACGTCATTTTCCCCGAAGGAAACGCGCTGAAATATCTCGCGGAGTATTTCACGGACGAGCTTCCCGAAAATCCATACGTGGAAGATCCTTGCAACGTGCGCTGTGTGTCCTTTGAGCCGAACGGCAATGTTCTCGGCGAGAATGTGTATCGCCGAGATATAATGGAGCTTTTAGAAAATTACAATCCGTAAGGAGAGCGCTTATATGGATAAAGATAAATATTTCTCGGATTATGAAGCATTTACAGAAAATGAAATGCTCGAAATTACCGCACGCGGTATATCGTTAAAAAACGGTATGTATATTGGTTTTGCTGAGTGTACTGAGGTTTGGGCAAAAGTGAACTCATTAGAAGAATCAAAGTGTGTTGGAGAAAGAGATATCATCGACGGTAGTTTTACTTTTTACACTTTACCAAAACCCATTATGATTAAGTTCATAAAAAAAGGGAAACTTGCAGAATTCTTTTCCAAAAACAATACTCGGCAACGCTTTCACAATCTTCAATTCAAGATCATTGAATGCGGTTATAGAACTTATGATATGACTTGATAAACGGGAGAATCATGACCAACCAAGAAATATTAAAAATCGCAATGGCGCAATCCGCAGTTGACCTTGGCGCTGCGCCCGATGACTTTGAAAAGAGCGAGAACGTGGTCGTCACATCGCACGAAAACGACGGTGCAAGACGGTATCTGAAACTCCCGTTTTCCTGTCAGCTGGTGTCTTACGGTAACAATGTGGTGGCATCGGTGTCGCCCGAATTTCACGAGATCGCCGAAAGCTACATAAATAAATTTCCGGTGGAACATATATTTGAAACGCCGCACTTGCACGTGCTGAACGATGCGCTGATGAAAAAAGGGCAGAAGATCTGCTTTATGACGGAGTATTTTTTGCCGGATGTGAACGCTCTGCGTGCGCTTGATTGTCCTTATGAATTACGGCTCTTGACGCCCTCCGATTTTGCCGATCTGTACTTGCCCGAATGGTCGAATGCGCTTTGTAAGGACAGAAAACAACTTGACGTGCTCGGCGTGGGTGCGTATGACAAAGATAAGCTGATCGGTCTTGCAGGCTGCAGCGCTGATTGTGACACTATGTGGCAGATCGGTATTGACGTACTGCCCAAATATCGCAGGCAGGGAATTGCTTCGGCGCTTACCGGTCGTCTTGCCATCGAGATTTTGAACCGTGGAAAAGTGCCGTTTTACTGCGCCGCTTGGTGCAATATCAAATCTGTTCGCAACGCCATCAAAAGCGGCTTCCGTCCCGCGTGGGTGGAAATGACGGCGAAGTCCTGCGAGACGGTGGATGGGATGAACAAGTGAGAATTTGACGAGGTAACTGTATGCTGCAATTGATAAAAAGATGTCCCGAATATGTGATGGGATACAAAGAGTATTGTCAGGAATTGTATGATAATCACGTCACCTATTTCAGACCCACAAACCCAAAGAATATTGATGATGAATGGTTTTTTCGTACCAAATCATGGTATGACAGGAAAGAGCAGGGATTGGTGGAAGGCCAACCCGTCAGTTTTCACTATTGGGCAATTGACAACGGCAAATTCATAGGAGAATTTCAACTCAGAACCCAATTCCCCGAAAAGGTAATGTTGGATATTGGAAGCGTCGGTTATGCAGTAAGAGTGTCGGAACAAGGAAAAGGGTATGGCAAAGCGATTCTTCGCCTTGGATTGGAACTGGCAAAGCAGCATGGAATGGAAAAAGTGCTGCTGACAATCAATGAAGAAAACAAAGCCTCCATTCATGTATGTGAAAAAATGGGTGGTATCTGGAAAGATACCATAGAAGCCTACAATAATGTTGGGGGGCAACATTTGCTGAGACGATATTGGATAACCCTTTAATTGTAAAATCCCAATTTGACGAAGTGTGATTCCGTGGAAAAAGATATATTAAACAAACGACTTTTGTGCCACATTGAGTGAGATCTAAACGGAGGAAAGAATATGGAGTTGGAAAAATACCGTCCGTATTGGACGAAAGACTATTTGATGGGTCCTAACAGTCTGCGGGTCTTGCAGGAGCTGCTGGAAAAGAACCCCTGTCCTCTGAATGCCGATAGCCTGATCCTGGACCTGGGATGCGGCACCGGACTGACCAGCTTTGCCCTGTGTATGGAAACCGGGGCGAAGGTACTTGCCAATGATCTTTGGATC
>JAFTLZ010000017.1 GCA_017452665.1 Clostridia bacterium | reverse complement strand
TGCGGAGGGCGAGGAGGGCTCCGCGCCCTCCACTGCGCGAGCTTTTGAAAAAGCTCGACCAAAACTTTTCGTCAAACTGACGAAAGCCGGTTGTTTTGTCTACAGTCTGTGGGGAAACTTTTTCAAAAGTTTCCCCAATAATCGCATCCTTTTTCAAAAGATTTTCCCACGAAAACCCGCGCCCTTACGCGGCAGGATCAATAACCGGAGAGATCGTATTTGATGGAGCTTGCGTACTCGAAGATCTCGCGGATGCCGTCCAAAAGTCCTGCAGCGGTTTCGGAATCGTTCCACTCTGCTCTGTTGTAGAACACGGGCAGCTGCGTGATGGCAACCTTGTAGTTTTTCAACCAGAAGCCCTCGGCACCGTACGTACCGCTCTGGGTGGTGCCGTCTGCTTTCGTAATCTTGTAGGTTCCGTTGCCGATTTCATAAACGTAACCGGTGTTCAGATCCTCCCACTCGCCCTCGGGCAGGTAGATATCGCGCTGCGTCTTGCCGTCCAGTTCGGGAGCAACGAGGAACGCCGTGCCGAACATATACTCGTCATCAATATCATATACGTTCGCATCGTCCTGCCAATGCAGTACCAAATGGCGGGTCAGCGGCATACCGGTCTCGCACGCAATCTCCGAATACTCGGTGATGTAAGGCGTCAAAAGCTCGTGCAGCTTGGTGTAAGCACGATAAATATTGGTGGTTGCGGGGTAGCCTACATCGGCAAAGTCGTAGGAACGTCTGACCTTACCGTGAGTCTGGATACAAATGGTGAATGCAGAGTACTGCGTACCGCGGATAAACACGGGCGCCTCGTCCACGATCTGCTGGGAGGCTCCGTTGTACTGATATCCGGACATATCGTAGCTCATAAAGGGTACGCCGGAGAGGCCGGAGCTGAGCATATTGGTCAGCTGCCAACGGATACGGCTGAACTGACGGCTTTGGTCGCCTGCCCACATATAGGGGTTACGCTGAGAACCAATACCGCCGCCACGGCTGAAGCACATACCGCCGTCGGGCTTGGAGGAGATCATCTCCCAGAACAAGCAGTTGAAGTAGGTAGGATACCAGTGGTGCGAGCCGGAGGTCGACTCACTGTCGTCATAATAGTTTAACTTATAGTTATCGGGAAGCTCCTCGCAAAAGTCGATCTTCGCACCGTCCACACCGATCTCGTTGGAAAGCCTATCCCACATCGTGTTAAAGAACCAGTCCACTGCCTCGGTATTTGTGATATCCAAATATGTCCACATCGAGCTGCCGGCACTATCGGGGTTGGTAACACCGGACGACACCAACGGGATTTTTTCACTGGTAGTAGAGCCGTCGGGGGAGGTTCTGGTCAGATAGTAATCATTGTAAAATCCGCTCACACCTTCCGCAGCAGCACCTGCGCGGATGTACACCAGCACCTTTTTGCCAAGGGCGTGGATGTAATCGCAGATGGATTTCAGCTCGGTCCACTTGCTTTCGCTGTAGGTTCCCCAGCCTTCCATGATGATACCGGTCCAAGGGAGGTCGTATTGCTCCATCTTGCTGATCATGGTCATAACGCCTTCCTTGGTATTAAAGTCAGGCGAATAACGGCAAACCAGCATACCGTAGGTCCACTCCTCCGGCATTTCGGCAAAACCGCTCAGGGCACTGTAGCCGTAGATGACATCGGAGATTTGTTCGGTGGTAAAGATATAAGCGTCCATCACCGAATCGGTGATTTCGGTGGACAGAACGGAAGTATCAGCCTGCCCGATGTCGGAAACCATGTACTCGTAGCGGTTCACGAAAATGCCGGAGCCGCGCGAGCTGCAGTACAGCGGGATAACCATATAGTTTTGGTTTACTTTGTCCCAAATATCATAGGTATACATCGTTACCAATTTTCCGCGCTGGTTTGCTGAATTAAAGCGCTCACCCGTACCGTAAATTGCTTCGGAGGCGGTCAACGCGGTTTCGATTGTGCTGTTGTCACCGTCGTCCACAATGTTGAGCACCGTGTTTGCCAGCATGTTAGTTGCGGTGTAAAACTCAATCGAGAAGGCGTTCAAGCGCAGCAACGCATAGCTACCGTCAGGCGCTGTGATCTTCAGCTCTGCATCGTTCTCGGTGTAGGTCACCTTTTCCAGATTCAGAACGGGATCCTCACCCAAAGAGAGCGACAGTCTCTGCGATGCGCCAATGTCGTTGAATTCATCGAACTCGGTGCGCTTGGTCTGGATTCTCCAGCCGGAATTGCCGGTGAAGCTCAAACGGCAGTACGTCACGTCCATGCTCTGCGGAGCTACGGTAAAGTAAACGTAATTTTCATCCTTTGCCGTAATTTCAACAGGAACATTCGCATCTGCGCGGCAAACGTATTCATACGCTCCGCTGATGTATGCGGCGCTGTCATCAATATCGGTGGTCATGCGCGCGAAGAAGAATTTCACAGCATCCACAAGAGCGTAAGCCCCGCCGCCAAGGATCACAACCTTTTGACCGATCACCTTAATTGCAAAGTCATCCTCGCCAAACTCGTAAGATGCCGCCAGAGCCTGCAGCTCTGCATCCCCTTGGTCGCCCACAAGAATCTCGTAATCGCTTTCACCCTCTGCAGATGCAAGCGCTTGAAGCGTGCTTCCGATTTTTCCGTTCAAAGCATTCACCGCCTGCACGCAGGCGTTCTTTACTTTATAGTCTACGTTGCCGTAAACCAAACGGTAATTGCTTTTTTTATTGTTGACGATATAGAGCGTTTCCGGCTCTTCTTCAACGGTATTATCCCCACCGCCTTCGCCGGTGGTGGTTCCATCTTCTCCGCTTGTTGTGGTGGTCGTATCGTCATTGCCGTCGTCTGTCTTACAAGACGCCAAGCAAGGGAGCACCAGCAACAAAGCCATCAAAAGAATGAACAGTCTCATCGATGTTTTCATTGATATTTCCTCTTTTTATTATTTTTTATTACAAATCGTTTTGCGCTTACATCAGGATAAGGGTAGATCGTATTTGATGGAGCTTGCATACGCGAAGATCTCGCGGATACCGTCCAAAAGACTTTCTGC
This sequence comes from Clostridia bacterium, assembly GCA_017452665.1. Classification (GTDB taxonomy): domain Bacteria; phylum Bacillota; class Clostridia; order Oscillospirales; family CAG-272; genus UMGS1865. The sequence continues at coordinate 13,111 of JAFTLZ010000017.1, read as the reverse complement.
CGTTTCGGAGTCATTCCACTCCGCTCTGTTATAGAATACGGGCAGCTGTGTGATTTCCACCTGATAATTTCTCAACCAGAAGCCCTCGTCACCGTACGTACCGCTCTGGGTGGTGCCGTCTGTTTTCGTGATCTTGTAGGTTCCGTTGCCGATCTCGTAGATATAAGCGGTGTTCAGATCCGCCCACTCGCCCTCGGGCAGGTAGATATCGCGCTGAGTTTTGCCCTTTAATTCCGGAGCCACCAAGAACGCATCTCCAAACATATATTCGTCATCTATGTCATAAACATTCTCATCATTCTGCCAATGCAGTACAAGATGGCGAGTCAGCGGCATAGCAGTCTTGCACGCTTCCTCCGAATATTCGGTGATGTAAGGTGTCAAAAGCTCGTGCAGCTTGGTATATGCGCGATAGATATTGGTCGTAGCCGGATATCCCAAATCAGCAAAATCGTAAGAGCGTCTTACCCGTCCGTGCGTTTGGAGACAAATGGTGAATGCAGAATACTGCGTACTGCGAATAAAGATAGGTGCTTCTTTATCAATATCGATTTTTTGTTTGTTTACGTACTGATATCCCGCCATGTCATAGCTCATAAAGGGTACACCGGAGAGACCGGAGCTAAGCATGTTGGTCAACTGCCATTGAATGCGGTCGTACTGACGCGCCTGGTCGCCAGCCCACATATAAGGGTTCCGTTGAGAACCGATTCCGCCGCCGCGGCTGAAGCACATACCACCGTCCGGCTTGGAGGAGATCATTTCCCAGAATCTGGAACAGAAGTTGGTAGCATACCAGTGATGGGATCCCAACGTTTCCGTGTTTTCGTCATAATAATTCAACGCAGATGTTTCAGGAAGGAATTCAGCAAAGTCGATCTTTGCGCCATCCACACCGACTTCATTGGAAAGATGATTCCAAAGATATCCAAAATACCAATCCACTGCATCGGGATTTGTAATATCCAAATAAGCCCATTCGCCGCTGCTTCCTTCGGTATCCGGATTAAAGGTACCGGATTTCACCCACGGAATTTTTGTGATTTCCGAGCCGTCCGGCTTCGTGCTGGTCAAATAGTAATCGCTGATAAAGCCCGACATACCGCTGGCAGGATCGCCGACACGGATGTAAACCAACACTTTTTTGCCCATTGCGTGGAGATATTCGCAAACCTCTTTCAATTCGTTTGTTTTAGAAGAATTGTAAACGCCAAGACCTTCCATGATAACGCCGGTCCAGGGCAGGTCGTACTGCTCCATCTTTTGAGCCATCGCCAAGACACCCGCTTTGCTACCCAATTCAGAATCCAAGCGGCACAGCAGCATGCCATAGGTCCATTCCTCCGGCATTTCGGCAAAACCGCTCAGGGCGCTATAGCCGTAAATAACATCGGAGATCTGCTCGGTGGTGAAGATATAAGCATCCATCACCGAATCGGTGATCTTGGTAGACAAAACAGAAGAGTTGCTTTTTCCGATGTCGGAGACCATATATTCGTAGCGGTTCACGAAAATACCGGATCCGCGCGAGCTGCAGTACAGCGGAATGGTCATATAATTCTGATGAATTTTATCATAGGTATCATAAGTGTACATGGTGATCGACTTACCACGCTGATTTGCCGTATTGTAACGCTCACCCGTACCGTAGATTGCCTCGGATGCGGTCAATTCCGTTTTGATCGTACTATTCGTTCCGTCATCCAAAAGATCGAGCACGGTATTTGCCAACTCGCCGCCCGCAGTGTAGAAATCGATTGCAAAGTCGTTCAAATAAATCACTGCATAGCTTCCGTCGGGAGCCTTTACCGTCAGCTGCTTATCGTCTTCGGTGTAGGTCACCTTTTCCAGATTCAGAACGGGATTCTCGCCCAAGGAGAGTGATAAACGCTGAGATGCACCGATGTCGTTGAACTCATCGCATTCGGTATGCTTGGTCTGAATTCTCCAGCCGGAGTTCCCGGTAAAGCTCAAACGGCAGTAAGTCACGTTTTTGCTCTGCGGAGCCACGGTAAAGAAAACGTAATTTTCATCCTTTGCTGTAATTTCAACAACTGTATCCGCATCGGCGCGGCAAACATATTCAAACGCTCCGCTGATATATGCGGCGTAATCGTCGATATCTGTCGTCATACGTGCAAAGAAGAAATTCACAGCATCCACAAGTGCGTAATCTCCGCCGCCAAGGATCACAATCTTTTGACCGACCACCTTAATTGCAAAATCATCCTCACCCAGTGCATACGATGATGCCAAAGCCTGCAACTCCGCATCTCCTTGGTCGCCCACAAGAATCTCGCAATCGCTTTCCCCCTCTGCAGAGGCAAGTGCCTCAAGCGTGCTTCCAATTTTTTCGTTCAAAGCATTCACCGCCTGCATACAGGCGGTTTTCACTTTGGAATCCGCCTTTCCATAGATCAAACGGTAATTGCTTTTTCTGTTATTTACGATATAGAGCACTTCCGGTTTCTCCTCAACAATCACATCCCCATCGTTTTCGGCGGAGGTTGTTTCTTCTTCACTCATTGTGGTGGTCGTATCGTCATTACTACCGCCTGTATTACAAGCCGTAGCCATCGGTAACAGCATTAGCATCACCAAAAGCAATGACAACACTTTGGTAATGGTATTGTGCTTCATATTGCTACCTCTCCTTCCACAAATATAAGTGTAACGCAGGGAAAGCCTCCAGGCCTTTTCCTAAAGCGTCGTCTAAAACAATTTTCACACAATGATTATTGAGCCATGGTTTTGTTAGCCTTAACGAGTGCAGAATTCAAAACACCGATTACGATCTTATTCCACTGCTCCTGCGTACCTGCATATGTAATGTCCGTCAAAGCCGAGCAACCGAAGAATGCACTGTCCTCAATACCGGTCAAATTCGTTCCGAGCTTCACAGATTTGAGAGAGGTGCAGCAATGGAAGGAGTCATTTGCAATGTTGACGACCTTACTCAGATCGATCGAAGTCAAGGAATAGCATCTGATAAATGCATATTCGCCCAAGTGTGTAATAGAACCCATGTTTACAGTTTCCAGGTTTTCGCACTCTGCAAATGCGCGGGCACCAAGACCCAGGAGTCTGGTTGCCGCAGAGAGATCCACACTCTCCAGGTTCTTGCAGTATGCAAATGCAAAGGTTTCCAGCTTGGTCACGTTGGCAGGAGCTGCAAAAGACTCCAGTGCCGTGCCGTAGAATGCATACATATTGATGGTTTGCAGCGTGACGGGAAGCTGAACGGTTTTCAAAGCCCCGCAATCCTTAAACGCATAAGGAGCCAGTGCCGTAAGACGGGTAGTAGAAAAATTGATTTCAGTAATGGGCGTGCCCTGGAAAGCCGCTTCACCGATTGAAGTCAAAGAAGAACCGAAGCTGAAGGATGCAATCGGGCAAAAGCGGAATGCATAGTTACCAACGGTCTTCACGGCATCAAGACCGGTTACGGTGGTCAGGGACGTGCAATTTTCGAACAAGCCTGCAGGAATTGCGGTAATACCGCTCATGGTCACCTTTTTCAGGGAGGTGCAATTCCGGAACGCATCCTCACCTACCTTGGTTACGGTAGAGGGAACAGTGATCTCGGTCAAAGCGGTACAGCCCTCAAACGCGCTGGCGCCGATGGCAGTGAGGCCGCTGCTCAGCTCCACGGTCTTCAAAGAGATGCATCCCTGGAATACTGCCGAGCTGAGCTCGGATACGCTTGCGGGAACCGAAACGCTCTCCAGGGCAGTACAACCAAAGAACGCGTTTGTTGCGATTGAGGTCAAAGAAGCCGGGAAATTGATCTCCTTCAATGCAGTACAACCGCTGAAAGCAGAAGCTTTAATCGTAGTAATCCCTTCGGGAAGCGTCAAAGACTCAAGTGCAAAACAGCCTTTAAAGGCGTTCGCTTCAATGGTGGTCACCTGGCTGCCAAGCGTCAAATATTTCAGCGTGGGAATACCGTACAGCTTGTAGTCGGAAATATCAACAACATCATCCCCCATAATTACGGTTTCTACGGGAGAATTTTTGAATACGTCACCGGCGAAATATCTGACGCCGCCGGATTTGAACTCAACCGTTTTCAGATTGGGGCAATTTGCAAAAGCCAAGGGATTCACTTCCTTCAGTGTGGAAGAGAACACAACGCTTTCCAAATTGGGGCAGTTGCTGAAAGCTTCTACGCCGATAAACTTGATATCCTCGGAAATCACGATATTCACAAGCGTTTCATCGCCGGAATACTGATTGTCCTTGATCTCATTCAAGCCTTCTGCAGGCTCGATCGTAACGGGCTCGGCATTTAACTGAGCGCCGGTGGTCGTCTCTTCTTCTGTTCCGGATGTGGTAGTGCTGTCGTCGTTGCCGTTGCCGTCATCGCACGCCGCCATCGTCAGGACCAAAGAGAGCATCAAAAGCATAGCAAGAATCAACTTTTTCATGAAAAATTCCTCCGTTTTATAATGTTTGAATGGATATTCTTAACTGTATTATTCATAGTTGTACCTCAAGGTTTTCAAATGTGCAAAAATCTCCTCAATCGCATCCAGCAACCCCTCTGCGGTTTCGGAGCCGTTCCACTCGGTCATATTGTAGAACACAGGCAACATGGACATCGGAACCTTGTAGCCCTCGAGCCAGCAGCCCTCGGAGCCGTAGGTACCGCTTTCGGTGGTACCGTCTGCTTTGGTGATCTTATAAGAACCGTTGCCGATCTCATAAACGGAACCGGTGTTCAGATCCTTCCAGGTTCCTTCGGGCAGATAGATATTTCGGGTCGTTCCTCCCTTGAGCTCCGGTGCGATCATAAACGCATCACCGAACATATATTGATCGTTGATATCGTATACGTTTGCGTCATCCTGCCAATGCAGAACCAAGTGGCGTGCCAAAGGCATACCGGTTGTGCAGGCAAGCTCGGAGTACTCTGTGATGTAAGGTGTCAGCACCTCGTGCAGCTTGGTATATGCACGGTAGATATTGGTAGTCACCACATCTCCCTGCTCTGCAAAGTCATACGAGCGTCTGACCTTACCGTGCGTTTGCATAGAAATGGTAAAAGCGGTGAAGGCAGTTCCGCGTACGAACACTTTTGCCTCATCGGCAAGAACCTGCGATGCGTTGCCGTACTGATAACCGGACATATCGTAGCTCATAAAGGGAACACCGGACATACCGGAGCTAAGCAATGCGGTCAGTTGATACTGCAGGCTGGAGAACTCGCGTGCTTGGTCACCCGCCCACATATAGGGAGAACGCTGCGAGCCGATTCCGCCGCCGCGGGTAAAGCACATACCGCCGTCCGGCTTGGAAGAAACCATATCGTAGAACAGTGCACAGAATGCGGTGGGATACCAATGGTGCGAGCCGGATGTGGGTATATCCTCGTTATAGTAGTTCAGCTCGTAGTTTTCGGGCAACGTTTCGCAGAAGTCGATCTTTGCGCCGTCCACACCGATCTCATTGGTCAGCATATCCCAGTAATCGTTAAAGAACCATTCCACAGCCTCGGGATTGGTAATATCCAGATACACGTGTGTTCTGCTGCTACTGTTTCCAACGTCGGGGTTGTTGGTTCCTGCGGTGGTATCCGGCAGATTGGTATTGAGCGTACCGTCCGGCAGCGTCTGGCTAAGCAGATACTCGCTCATAAAGCCATCCTGCGCACGACCTGCATTACCGACGCGCATGTAGACCAATACTTTTTTACCCAGCGAGTGGATATAGTCGCAGATTTCTTTCAAATCCTCATGCTTAGAGGAGGTGTAAGCACTCCAGCCTTCCACAATAATACCGGTCCAGGGCAGATCGTACTCCTCCATCTTTTCAACCATGGTATAAACACCACCCTTGGTTGAAAAATCGGGAGAATAACGGCAGACCAGCATACCGTAGGTCCATTCCTCCGGCATTTCGGCAAAGCCGCTCAAGGCACTGTAGCCGTAAATCACATCCGCCATCTGATCGGTAGCAAAGATGTAGCAATCCATGCTCGCACCGGTTACAACGGCGTTCCAGGTATTCTTTTCGGCGTTGCCAATATCCACAGTCATATGCTCGTAAAGATTCACAAACACACCGGAGCCGCGCGAGGAGCACAGCAATGGAATGACCATGTAGCTGGCATCACTCCGGCTCCAAATGTCCTTGGTGAACATCTCGATTTTCTTGCCACGCTGGTTGACCGTATTAAAGCGCTCACCGGTTCCGTAAATCGCCTCGGAATCCAAAAGCTTACCGGCAATGCTACTTCCCCCCGCATTGGAGGAAATGCTTGTTACCGTGGATGCCAACGAATTGGTAGGTGTATAGAAATTCATTTCAAACACACCAGTCGTAAGCTCCACACGGCTACCGTCGGAAGCGGTTACAGTAACAACACCGTTGGATTCCGCATAGGCCATCGCTTCCAGGTTCAACACGGGATCCTCACCCAAAGAAAGCGACAGACGCTGAGAGGCACCGATGTCATTGAATTCGGCAGAGAGATTGTTCTTTGTCTGAATTCTCCAGCCGGAGTTTCCCGTATAGCTGAGACGGCAGAAGGTCTCCTCCTCCGATCCGACTCCAATGGTAAATTCCAGATAATTTTCATCGTGAGAGGTAACTACCATGCTCTTCGGCGCATCCGAATCGTAAAGAACATTGATATCAGCTGCGATGCACACCTGCTTCAGCTCCTCGTCAATGAACATTACCTTATTAATAAAATAGGTAACTGCCGTAATCGTTCCTGCATCACTTCCGCCCACAATGACGATTTTGTTGTTTTCAATCGCAATCGCAAAATCTGCGTCGCCAAGGCCACCTGCATCCATCACGTCCTTGGTCTCGGCGCGGTACTGGTCACCAACCAGAATTTCGTGCTCAGTCTTTGCCGAGGTCAAATCGTCTACAACCGTAAGGGTCGCTCCCGTTGCCTGGTAGATTGCATCCACCAAATCCTGACAGCTGTTTTTCACAGCATCGGAAGCAGATGCGGAGCATACGATTTGAAACTCAGAAACGCCGTTTTCTGCAAATGCCAAAAAATTTTCGGGTTTTACAGGACCCACGGGCTCGGTCGATTCCGTTGTTGTCGTCTCCCCTGAGCCGCCGGTGGTCGTTGTGTCGTCCCCGTTGCCCCCGGTCGAGCAACCGAACACACCAACCAGCACACAAAGGAGCAAGAACAGTGCGGTAATTCTTTTTTGCATTTCTTCCCTCCGTTTTTTAAAAAAGTATTTTTTGTGAATATGTTACAAAGATGTCCTGTTTTCCCGCTCCCCACGGTTGATTTTTGGGCTGTTTTTTGTGCAAATCGAACAAATATTGAACAAAAAAACATCAAAACAGCACAATATAGCGGAAATTTAGTCATTTTAGTATATCATTTTTACTGCTGAATGTCTATAAGTAGATTGATATTTTATATGCCAAAATTGATATTTTTTAAAATATTTATTGACTTTTCAGAAAAAGAATGATAAAATAAAGCAGTAGATTACGGGAAAGGAGGACTTGAAAAAATGCCCGCATCTGCCAAAAAAGAAAGCGAATTTTTTTCAACCTTACCCGTTTGCATCCTGAAAGACGACTATTGCGACGGTAAAAGAATTCCGCAAATTCATTTTAACGATAAGTTTAAGCCGATCCGCAAGGCGCTTTTAAAATCCACAGCGGATATTCTCCAGCCAGAATACGCATATACCCCTTATCATTATCACGACGGCATCGAAATTTTGTGCGTTCACGAGGGAGAAGCCAAAATCGTGATCAACAATCAAAGCCATACTGCCAAACAGAACGACATTTTTATCGTCAATTCCTTTGAGGCACACGGAATTTATATCAAGACGAAAAAAGCACGCCTTGCACGCACCTGTATCACCTTCCGTCAGCACTACATCTTTCCGCCCGAAGGCGGTCAAAATCATTTTTTCACGGATCTGAAAAATCTCTGCTTTGAAAATCATATCCCTGCCGAGTCCACTGCCAATCCCCCTTTGCGCGCCTGCATTGAGCACATCACCGATCTTGGAATCTCACAGCCCGACGGCTGGCTGGTTGCGGTTCTCTCCGACATCATCAAAATCTACGCGCTGGTTCTGCAGTACGGCGCCCACAAGGAGCAGCCCCCAAACGCCTCGTTTTTGTTCGATTTTATGGCAAAGGTCAGCACGTATATCGAAAGTCACATCGACGAGGATATCTCCACCTGCGAAATTGCCGCCTATTGCCAATACAGCACCGAGCATTTTTGCAGACTGTTTAAAAAGTGCTTTGACAAGAGCTTTAAGGATTACCTGAACATCTATCGCATTCAAAGGGCTCAATATTACATCAACATCGGTAAATACACCACCATTGCCGAAATCGCCTCCAAATGCGGCTTTAACAATCAAAACCACTTCGGCGCGATGTTCAAAAAATATACCGGACTTCTGCCCTCCGAGTACATTACACAGCAAAAGGAAATTCTTGATCAGGAGAAAGACGATTTCCAGATTTTATAAAAACAGAAAAACGTGCGGATTTTTGCGGGTATTATATGGCTATTCCCGTGAAAATCCGCTCTTTTTTGCGAAAAAATCGGCAATGGCATTGACAAAAGAAGGCGAATGAGATATAATAAATAAATAAGGTATGGAAACTGCGCCAAAGCCGCGCAAAAGAAAGGATGAGAAATCCATGGACAAAAAAATTTCCGAAATTTTCGGCGCGATGGTATTTAACGACGACGTCATGCGCGAAAGACTCCCCAAAGAGGTATACAAGTCGCTGACCAAAACCATTGCCACCGGACGAACGATCGACCCCTCGATTGCGGATGTGGTTGCAAACGCAATGAAGGATTGGGCTGTGGAAAAGGGTGCAACGCATTACACCCACTGGTTCCAGCCGCTCACCGGCGTCACCGCCGAAAAGCACGATGCCTTCATTTCTCCCGTGGGCTCCTGCAAGGTCGTAATGGAATTTTCGGGCAAGGAGCTAATCCACGGCGAATCCGATGCTTCCTCCTTCCCCTCCGGCGGTCTGCGCGCAACCTTTGAGGCACGCGGATATACGGCGTGGGATCCCGCATCCTATGCGTTTGTCAAGGACGGGACACTTTATATCCCCACCGCGTTCTGCTCTTACACGGGCGAGGCTTTGGACAGCAAAACGCCGCTCTTGCGCTCGATGGACGTATTAAGCAACCAGGCGTTGCGTATCGTGCGTCTGTTTGGAGACACGCAAAGCAAACGCGTGGATATTACCGTTGGCGCAGAGCAGGAATACTTTATCATTGACAAAAAGATGTACGATCGCCGCAAGGATCTGGTCTACACGGGACGCACGCTGTTCGGCGCTCCCGCACCCAAGGGGCAGGAGCTGGAGGATCACTATTTCGGTCCGCTGAAAACCCGCATTGCGGCGTTTATGTCCGACCTAGACGAGGCGCTTTGGACGATGGGCATCAATGCAAAAACCAAGCACAACGAGGCGGCTCCCGCGCAGCATGAGCTGGCACCCATTTTCGCCACGGCAAACATCGCGGTCGATCAAAATCTCCTGACGATGGAATATATGAAAAAGATCGCAGAGCGGCACGGTCTTGTCTGCCTGCTGCATGAAAAACCATATGCAGGTGTGAACGGAAGCGGCAAGCACAACAACTGGTCGCTGACGGCAACCGGCAAAAATTTGCTGGATCCCGGTAAAACGCCCGAGGAAAACGTACAGTTTTTGCTGATTCTGGCGGCGATCGTCAAAGCCGTGGACACCTATCAGGACCTGATGCGCATCTCGGTTGCACACGCAGGAAACGATCACCGTCTGGGCGCGAATGAAGCACCTCCTGCAATCGTTTCGATATTTGTAGGGGAAGAGTTGAACGCTTTGATCGACTCCCTTGTGGACGGCACCGCCTACAAGGGCGCAAAGCGTGCTATGATGGATCTTGGCATCCCCACAGTTCCCGTGTTCCGCAAGGACACCACCGACCGCAACCGCACCTCGCCATTTGCATTCACGGGGAACAAATTCGAGTTCCGCATGGTTGGCTCTTCGCAGAACATTGCCATGCCAAACACGGTGCTCAACACGGCGGTTGCCGAGTCCTTCCGCCAGTTTGCGGACGTGTTGGAAAAAGCAAAGGATTTTGACGCGGCGGTTGCAAAGCTGATCAAGGAGACCTTTGCCGCGCACCGTCGCATTATCTTCGATGGCAACGGCTACTCCGACGAATGGGAAAAGGAAGCCGCACGCCGCGGTCTTTCCAATTTGCGCACCTCGGTGGACGCTTACAAGACCTTTATGGATGAGAAAAACGTCAAGCTTTTCTCCTCTCTTGGCGTGATGAGCGAGGCGGAAATGCGCTCCCGTGAAGAGATCTATTTCGAAAACTACGCAAAGATCGTGAACATTGAAGCGCTGACGATGATCGTGATGGCATCGCGCGATTATATCCCTGCGGCGGAGCGCTACATGGCGCAAATTGCAGACACGGCAGCGAAAAAACGCACCGTTTGCAAAGATCTCCCCTGCACCGTGGAGGAGGATATTCTCCGTCGGCTCTCCACTCTCAACACACAAGCGTATGAGGCCATTGGAAAATTAAAAGCTGAGGAAAGCCGTGCGGCGTCGGTTGCGGATGCCAAGGAGCGTGCCGAGTATTATTGCTCCAAGGTACTGCCCCTGATGAGTGAGCTACGCACCGCCGTGGACGAGATGGAGGTGCTGGTATCCTCCGATCTCTGGCCGGTTCCCACCTACGGCGACATGATGTTCCGGGTTTAAAACAGGATGTTTTTTGTGGGAAAACTTTTAACGCGGGACGCGTTTTCGGGGAAACTTTTGAAAAAGTTTTCCCGTACCCCTTCAAAAACTTTCAATGCGAAATAAAAACTGACGAGGTAGGAATGTTCCTGTCTCGTCAGTTTTTAATTCGCGTGTTAAAAGTTTTGAGGGGTGTGGTGGACTTTTGAAAAAGTCCACCACAAAAACAGAAATACTCTTTCAATTTGGTGTTGACGAATCCGCCGAAATATGGTATACTTTTGATAGCAAAAACGAAGAAAGGGAGCCCTTGAAATGAGCAACGTAGTAAAAACCATGTGGAATCGCTCGCGCGCGACGCGATTGCCTCCACTGGAGGAAATTGAGCAATTTGGCGCCGACGGCGAGGAAACCGTATATCGGATGCTGTGCGAAAATTTTGATTGTGTCATCCGAAACGTGGTCGTCCCGCACAAAAAGCTCTATCTGGAAAAGGATTTTATGGTTGTTCACAAGAACACCGTCTTTATTCTGGAGATCAAAAACTGGAAGGGCGAGATCGGCTGTGAGGGGAGCAATTTTTATCAGAATAAAGCAAACGGTGTGCGAAAAACGCTCAAAAGCCCTGTTGGAACCACCAACCAGTTTGTGGAACGGATGCGCGATTTTTACAACGTGACGCAAAAAATTTGCGGTGTTGTGGTGTTCGCCGAGCCGGATTGTACGCTCTCCCTTCCCGAACAGATGGACGGCGTGGCTCTGCTGCCCGCGCAAAAGATGATCACATACATCAAAAACGCTGCACGTGTTGAAAAAAACGCCGAGGAATTTGACCCTTTTCGCATTTTGCGATGCACCCGTTTTTACAGCCGTGACAGCGAATTTTGTAAGGGAATTTTGGCGGATTGCTTTTTTGATTGCGATACTGCAGACGGTGCGCGCGTGCGTGTGGACACGGGCAGTCTTTGCTATTTGAGTGTAGAGCCGCAGCCGCTTTTGATGCGTGACAAGCTGTTGCTGACCTATATCAACGGCGCAACCGACGTTTTTTACAACCGTGACACGGTTTTTACCGTTGGATGCCTGGACGGAACCTACCAAAAAATTGCGCTGAACCGCATTCGCCATATTGTTTTTTGATGTTCAGAATCTTATGGAAAATATTCGCAGTTACGTTCCCGAAGATACGCTGACACAAGGCAAACATGCATCGGTTTGGCGCTGTTTTCACGGTGATTGCCTGGTGTTCTCTACGCAAAAGCCCTACCCCATTCTTGCAGACCGCACCGCCGGAATTTGCCACGCCACGCTTCTAACCGACCGTTTTGCATTTTCGCCTCAAACACTGACCCAATTGGCGGATTTTCTTCGCAGACCGGCAGCGCCCTATCGGCCTTTTGCGTGCGCAGGCGGGACACTTTTGATCTTTTCACAGTTGTGTCAATCAACCTCTCTCGCCTTAGCACTCTATTTTCACGAGCACCCCGAAAATCTGGAAAAATCGATTGAAATTGCAGAACGTGGTGCGTTTTCGGCTTGTTTTGATCCGAACGAAGCGCACAAAAATGAGCGAAATCCGTCGCTCTCGGAGCAGTTGGCGGAGATTCTTTTTTACACCCACCGCATCTTTTCGGAAGCGTCACAAACGCATTTGCACCGACATTGCAAGCTGATTGCAAACTTTGTGGGATGTCGGACTCAGCAGGTCAATTTGCCCGCGGAAAGCTGTTTTTTGAGTGGGCGCGACAAGGATCGCTTGACCGCATTTCTGCTTTGTACTTTTCTTTCGCTGCGCAAACGCGACGGGATTGTGCGGGCGGAAATGCGCGCAAGCGCAGCAAAAACAGATGAACCCAATTTAAAATTGACAAACGAAGTGGAACGCTTTTCCATACGGCTGGAACAGGTTGCCGACGTGCAGGACTGTGGAGATTTACCGCTGACGCCGCAAGAAACAGAAACGCGAGCGCCGCTGTTTTCTTTTCTTGCAGAGCCGTGTTTTCAGAATTTTTCGGCAAGCTTGTGGAACGGAAAATTGATTTTGGAAACTGTTTTGTATCCTTCCTCCAACCTCTATGCGCCCTCGGTTCACGGGCGCCGCATCAAAATCAGGCTCCTGATTGAAGCGCTTTGACCGAAAAAGTCCACAAAAAAGGGAGAAAAAATGAGTAGTCATGACCACCGGCCGTGCCAGTGGCTTGCACTAGCCCCCTTTGGGCATTTCAGACGCTGAGCCTATAGGCTCGTCGAACGATCCGCCGCTTGCGGAAGTTGCCCCACAGCCACAGACGTGGCAACTATCTTTAGCCTCCCTTGTGTAAATGGGAGAAAATTTGCAAGCAAATTGGCTCGCGTAGCGAGCAGGAGGGATTGTTTTTCTTGATTT
>JAFTLZ010000016.1 GCA_017452665.1 Clostridia bacterium | reverse complement strand
CGTCGGGATCACGCTGCTCGTCCTCTGTTTCGATCAAGCGCGCAACCCATTCCAAGCGCTTGTCCATCTCCTCCTTGGAGGATGCCCCGGACTTATATTTCCAATGCGCCGCGATACCGTACTCAGCCACGTGATGCATATCCCACGTGCGTATCTGTACTTCAAACGGAATACCGTCGCGACCGATTACGGTGGTGTGTAAGGAACGGTACATATTCGGCTTCGGCGTGGAGATATAATCCTTGAAGCGTCCGGGAATCGAATTGTACATCTCATGAATCAAGCCCAGCGCCGTATAACATTCCAGCTCTGTATCTACGATGATGCGCAACGCGTAAAAATCATAGATCTGATCAAAGGACTTGTTCTGGTTATACATTTTTTTGTAAATGGAGTAAACCGATTTAATACGCCCTTCAAGTGTAAAGTGGATATGATTTTCCTGCATTTTCAAGGCGACTTCTGATCTGATTTTCTCCATAAAGGTCAAATTCTGACCGTATTTTTCTTCAATATGATGCTGAACCTCTTCGTGTCCGATCGGATCCAGGAACTGAAGGCTCAAATTCTCCAACTCTTGTTTGATGCGTTGCATACCAAGTCGATGCGCCAAAGGAGCATACACATGCATCGTTTCCAGCGCAGTCATACGACGCTTGGGATCCGGCTTTACAGCAAGCGTACGCATATTGTGCAAGCGATCGCAAAGTTTAATAAAGATGACTCGGATATCCTTGGACATTGCCAACAGCATCTTACGTAGATTTTCAATGTGAACTTCTTCCTTGTCTTCCACATGGAGCGTAACAATTTTCGTCAACCCGTCAACAAGGATTGCTACATCGGACCCGAATTTCTTTTCGACCTCTTTCAAGCTGGTTTTTTCGGAACAATCCTCAACAGTATCGTGCAACAGCGCCGCACAAACAGAATCAGTATCCAATTCCAATTCCGCAACGATTTCGGCAACAGCAATCGGATGAGAAATATAAGCATCACCGCTGACACGAAATTGCCCTTCGTGCAACTCTTTTGCATATTCATATGCTTGAGAAATTTTCTCCAAATCATATTTTTTCTCGGTTGCTTTCAAAATTTCCAGCAGCCGTGCAATGTCTGTATGTACCATATCACTCATCAATCAATACCATTGCCTTTCCCTTTGTTCCAAATATTATCGTATTTCTCCGGTTTTGCGTAATTGGCTTTTTAGCTTTTTTAAAATACAAGATTTTTCAATACTGGTTTTTGCAGTATTGAAATAAAAATCGAAAATATAACAATCCTCTGTCGGCTCTGTTATCTCACAAAGCTGTAATTCCTGCATGATTCGAAGGATCATAGAAAGCTTCAGATATCCGATTTGAAAGCTTCCCTGAACATTCAGCATCGCAAGCAAGCGACGAATCGGAAAATAAGTATGACCCAACCGAATTTCTCTTCGTAACAGCGTATATACCACAGCTATATCATCACGTGTAGGGATGACATCCTCAGTTTCGTCAAAGGTCGCTCCGGCACGAATCTCCTCATATCTGGCGCGTCTGATCCGACAGTTTTCCTCAAACGACTGGGATAACCGCATATCCTGCACGATCATTTGTAGCGAGGTCACGTTCTGAAATTCGTTGATATTCAGCTGAAACAACACATCCACTCTGTCCATCAGTTCAAACGGAAGATATGCCGTTCCAACACCAAACCAAACTGCACTGATACTGTGACCGTCTTTTTCCAGAATCAGCTTTGTATGCTTGCCGCCGCCCATTGGAATAATTCTTGTCAGTTGCGCATTGCAAAGTATCAGATTCGGTACGGGATTGGAAGTGCCAAATGGCTCCATCCGCTCAATCTCATGTGCCAATTCCAAACTTAATTGCGGCAATGTGACCTCACAATCTGCCTCCAGACAAACGCAAAGCATATCGTCATCCATGTGCTCAACCGCATAGTTGTTGATCTTTTTGCGGAATGCATCAATGTTACATCTGGGAATGGTTAACCCCGCTGCCAGCTCATGCCCGCCAAAGCGTGTGAGCAAATCTTCGCTGTCAGCTAATGCTTCTACCAGATTCATTCCCTTGATGCTACGCCCGGAGCCTTTTCCAAGGTCATCCCCGCTGGGATATCCGCGCGTTGCACCGTCAAATGAGATCAAAATCGAAGGCAATCCGTACCGCTCTGTGATACGGGAAGAAACGATTCCGATAATTCCCTGTTGCCAGGTATCGTCATCAATCACGATCACGCGATCGTTTTTCTCATCCAAGATCTGCTCAATTTTTTTGTATGCTTGTTCGGCAATTCGATTTTCCTCAATTTGCCGCTGTGTGTTCAGCTCGCAAAGCTGTTCGGCAAGCTCCTTCGCCCTTTGCTCGTTGTCAGCAAGCAAAAGCTCCACAGCAATCGAAGCCGAACTGACACGTCCTGCAGCATTCATACGCGGTGCAATCACAAAGCCGATGTATGTAGAATTGATTTTTCTTTTTTTAACGGCAGTTTTACCGTCGTTTCCTTTTCCGCCGGCGGCCGCATTCATCAATGCTTGCAAGCCCGGACGTGAAGTCCGCTCCAACAGACGCAAGCCCTTCGTTACAATCAAACGGTTTTCATCAATCGCCGGCATGACATCTGCAATCGTACCGATAGCAACCAGATCCGCATAGTCGTTACAGATCCGCCGGATACCATCCATCTCCGAAATCCCCGCCTTGCGGCATTTTTCCATCTCCAACGCACAGATCACCTTGAAAATGACCCCAACACCTGCCAATTCTTTAAATGGATAACCATCGTCCGGACGGTGCGGATTGACCACTGCGCAAGCATTCGGCAGCTCCGGCCGACATTCGTGGTGATCGGTCACTACGGTTTCAATTCCCAAGCCATTGGCATATTCAATTTCGTCAATCGCGGTAATACCGGTATCTACGGTAATCATCACCTGAACGCCTTTTGCCTTGAGCGTGTCGATCGCATTGCGGGAAAGCCCATATCCTTCCCTGCTTCTGCAAGGAATATAGTATCCGACAT
This sequence comes from Clostridia bacterium, assembly GCA_017452665.1. Taxonomy (GTDB): domain Bacteria; phylum Bacillota; class Clostridia; order Oscillospirales; family CAG-272; genus UMGS1865. The sequence goes on along the minus strand of JAFTLZ010000016.1, from coordinate 26,388 downwards.
CGGCATCAGACTTACGCAAATACAAATACAGTAGGCTTACAGACGTAACCCCATCCACGTCATAGTCTCCGTAAATCGCAATGCGTTCGCCGCGTTCAATGGCAAGTGCGATTCGCTCAATAGCAGGGCGAATATCCTGCAGGAGAAACGGGTCGTGGAAGAGCGCGTCCTCTTGGTGCAGAAAAATCTGCGCCTCGCGTGCAGTATGATAACCGCGTGTATAGAGCAACTGCGCCATGACGTCGGATACAGAAAGCTCTTTTGCAAGCTTCACAATTTCCGCGTCCTTGACCGCGTCTCCGGGACGGTACTGCAAGCTCCATTTTTTTGTTTTTTTCATTTCTTTCATTCTTTATCCTCAGAGTCAGCAAGATCCATCGGCATCATGCAGCCTCAATCATTCCATTCAATCTAAAATCTCAATTTGCGCCTGCTTTGGTTACAATTTCAACAACTTCAATATCGCATCTGTCTTTTTTCACGTGCAACGAATAAATAAAAATTCCAACAAAGCAAACAATAAAACCGACGGCACCAATACCGATCTGCAGCAACAAATCCTCGGTAAACAAGGTAGACACCATCCCCGATATCAATCCGATCACCAAAGGGAGAATAAACACCAAAGCCGCGTACCAAAGCATTCTTCCGGTGGCGCTTTCAATCAGCACAACATCTCCTACGTTAGCACCGACCGAATTTTGTGCCACAGCGGATATTTTACGTCCTGCTCCCATCAGCGAGCATACCGAGCATCCGCCCTCCTCTGCTTTGTGACACCCGTCACAAGCGGAGGTGCGCTCAGTTTCCACAGTTGCATAGCTTCCGTCTACCGAAATGACTACCGCTTTCGTCTGCATTGTTGATCTCCTTCTTGCGGCTCATCTGCAACCGCATCATTTATCAATCGTTGGGCGCAAAGCGCGCCATCAAACCAAGAGCCGAACGAAGCCCGTCCACGGCGGCACTGGTAATTCCGCCGGCATATCCGGCACCTTCTCCGCAGGGATAGATGCGGTCATGCCCGATTGCCGTCATCGTTTCCGCATTTCGCAAAATCCGCAAGGGTGCGGAGGTTCTTGTTTCCGCGGCTGTCAGAATCGCATCCGGGGCATCGTACCCTTTGAGCTTCTGTCCAAAAGAACGCAACCCATATTGCAGTGCTTCAATCACAAATCCCGGAAAAACCGTTTCAAAATCCGACGTTCGCACCTTCCCATCTCGATACGAAGGCAGGATACGTGTCGGTTGTGTTCCTTTTGCACCGCTCAAAAAATCTCCTATTGTCATCACAGGGGCACAATAGTCACTGCCCCCTGCCACAAATGCGGCTCGCTCCAGCTTGCGTTGAAATGCAATGGCACCAAGCGCCAGACTACCATTGATCGGCTTTAAATCAGCACACCCGATCGAAACAGCAACTGCAGCATTGGCATTCGGATTGCTTCTGGAATGATAACTCATTCCGTTTACAACAAGATGCTCATGCTCGGATGCCGCTGCCACAACCTCGCCGCCAGGGCACATACAAAACGTATAAATGCCGCGGGACGTACGCGTATCCGATAGCGAATACTCCGCAGGACCAAGATTCGGGTGTCCCGCAAACTTCCCATACAAAGCCGAATCAATATCCGCTTGTAAGTGTTCTACACGCACGCCAACCGATATCGGTTTTGCCTCGATTGCAAAATTCTTTTCAATCAAGCGGTGATACGTATCACGTGCACTATGACCGGGTGCCAGAATCAATGCGCCACAGTGCATCTTACCAAGCGAGGTTTTCACCGCAAGCGTACCGTCGGGCAATTCGTTTATATCATCCATTCTGCAATGATAGATAACATGCCCGCCCAACCGCTCAATCTCATGCAAAAGATTGGAGACCACCGTGCGCAAAATATCGGTTCCGATATGCGGCTTTGCTTTGATCAAAACATCCTCCGGTGCACCAAATTCAACCAAAGTTTGCAGTACGAACCCACAACGGGGATCATTAATACGCGTGATCAGCTTTCCGTCCGAAAAGGTTCCTGCTCCCCCCGCACCGAATTGAACGTTGCATTCCGAATTTAATACACCGTTTTGCCGAAACCGTGCAACATCGTGAACGCGCTCCTCTACCGAGCCACCTCGATCTATTAAAATCGGTGCATAACCGTTGCGCGCCAATAACAATGCGGCAAACAAACCGGCAGGCCCCATTCCAACCACCAAAGGCGGAGCGTTCAAACAATCGTTCCCTCTCGGAATCTCTAATTCCGGTTCCTCAAAAATCCGCGCGTCTGCACGTTTTAAAGCCGCTTCCGAAAAGGCTTCCGCAGGCTTTGCGCTTTCTGCCAATACCGTACACTCAAAACGGATATCCTCGCGTTTTCGCGCATCCACCGATTTTTTATAAAGCCGAAAATGAAGCGTAGAGGTGTTGATGCCTGCTCGCTTCATTTTGTCTTTTGCCTTGTTCAGGATCATTTCCGAGTCGGCGTTTACCGATACGCGAACTCCACTGATCAACATCTTGGTATGCTTCATGCGGTTGCTTCTGTAGTTGTACCGTTTGAAGACGGAGTCTCTTCATTCTTCGATTGCATATCCACAACTGCCAGCCATATCACAAGCGCCAGCACCAAGCAAACAAAACGCGCCAGCAGATGCAGATTGGAAATCCGTTTACCAATCGGTTCTTTGGGAGCCAGCATATGCCCAATCACATTTTTTTTCATAAAACGATTCAAGCTCCTTTCGTCAAGCAATCAAATTTCGGTATCATTTTCAACCGCCGCTTCCTCTTCGTGAGCATCCTCGTTCGGTTGCACAGTAGTTGCCGCTATCTCCTCACCGTGTTGCTCCCCCGGAAGCCCTTCCACTTCGTCGACTTCATCATATTTTTTCATAACCGGAACACGGTCAAATGGGTTGACGTGAACCCCCCGTTTGGTACGCAAATACAAGCGACCTGCAAGATAGGTCATCAAAATATCATGCAGAGTTTCGTGATCCACTCCGCGCAAAAGCTTTCCGTCCTGTGCAACCGAGACAATCCCCGTTTCCTCGGAAACCATCAGCGCCAAGGCATCGCTGACCTCGGTAACACCGACAGCCGCACGGTGGCGTGTTCCCATTGCTCCAAAATCCAGCTTTCCCTTCGTAGAAGGAAGCACACAGCTTGCCGCCCAAATACGCATATTGCGGATAATCAGCGCACCGTCATGCAAGGGGGCTTTATCATAAAAAATATTTTGCAGTAAATGAGAGGTTACACGAGCATCAACAATCTTGCCGCTCCCCATATGATCTCCCAGCTGGGTGATTCCTTCAAAAACGATCAAAGCTCCGGTTTTGGTCTCGGACATTTTAAATACCGCATCGGTTACCTCATCCGCAACATTTTTTGCAAGCGCAAAATGCTTACGCGGAAGCGTATCACTTCCGGGCTTCAAAAAGGTCAGATTTCCAAGATGTTCCAAAGCATCACGCAATTCCGGCTGAAAAATAACAACGATACAAAAGAATACCGCAGCAGCAAACAATCCGGTGATATACGTCAGCGCAGGGAGCTGAAAAATCTGAATCAAAATACAGAGAAAAACAACAAACAGCAAGCCGACTAACACGCGTCCGGCACGTCTGTTTCGGCTAAAGCGGTAAATCTCATACAATACCAGTGCAAGGATCAAAATATCAACCACATCACGCACACCCATGTGCATAATTGGTTCCGCTACGTATTTTACGAAAAAATCGCAAATCTGTTTCCAGATTTCGGCTATGAGATTCATCGCAAACCTCCGAAGAAAAAATCATCCGCAAAAAGATATTATATATTATAACATATTTATAATCAAAATCCAATAGCTTTTCAAAAAAAATATTCTTATTTTAAAAAAAATCCCGATTCTTTTGAAATTCGGTTGACATTGACAAAAATTTGTGATAAAATAGATGTAATTAAAAAATTATATGTTGGAGGGCGTTATGTCACTGTTTAGAAGAAAGCCAAAAGACGAAAACAAAGAAGCCGATAAAAATGTAAATTCCGCGGCAGAAAATCAAACTACCGAAAAGAAAGGGCCGTCCATACATAACGTAAAAGTACCAACGCCCGTAAAGAATGGAACAACTGAAGTGCCGACTCCTGCCCCCAAGGCTACCCCTGTAGCATCTAAAACTGCTACAAAAACCAAAACATCAACCAAATCTACAACTACAAAGTCAAGTACAAAATCTGCAACTGCTGCAAAATCAACTACTACGGTTAAGGCTTCTCCTGCAAAAAAAGCATCTCCGAAGATTGCAAAAACACCTGCTATGGTCACAACAATTCCGCGTCCCTTCTTCTATAAAACTGAGGAGGACGTAAAGCTTGCATTTGATGAAGCGATCGCTGAGGCAGATGCGCAAATTTTGAAAAACGGTTCAAAAGCGGTCGGAAAATATGAATTCGAACTGGAAGTAGACGGCTATCACTTTTATCTGCTTGCAAATAACGGTCAGATTTTGTTTGACAGCCCAAGCTTTACGACCTTGATTGGTGCACTCAAAGGAATCGAAACCTTTAAAAAGACGGTTGCAGGCGGCGCATTTGAGATCAAAGTTGACAAATACAACCGCTATCGTTTTATTCTAGAGCGCAAATATTTTGGCGAGAACTATACCACAAAGGAGCAATGCCAAAAATGTGCCGAATCGGTAAAAAATTTTGCAAACAATGCAAAAATCATTCGTTTTACCCCGTCCAAAGAGGCAGTTGCAAATTTTGAAGCAGCAAGACACACCAAAAGAACACCTGAGGATATCGACTGGAAGTCCATCGAACAAGCAGAAAAGAATTCTCCGAAAATGGGAAAATTCGAAATTTGCCGCGAAGAGGATCAGTACACCTTCTATCTGCTTGCCAACAACGGTCAGATCCTTTTCGCAAGCCGTTATTACGCAACCGAAACAGCCTGCCGCCGCGGAATCGATTCTTTCAAGCGTGCCGCATATGTTGGAAATTTCTTTGTTGACCGTGATAAATTCGGCAATTTCCGTTACGTGTTGAAGAATATCGGTTCTGCCCCCGCATTCATCGGCGAATCCTACGATAATAAACCGCAATGCGAAAAGATCATCGACTCGGTTAAAAAATTCATCGTTTCCGCAACCGTTGAGTTGGAAGACACCAACGCCTGATTGCAAACGTCAAATCAAAAAACACGCGGGTGTTGCAAAATGCTGAATTCGTATTTGCAACACCCGTTGTCACGGAAGGAGCACAATATGAAATCTCTTCGTCAGCTTTATAAAATCGGCAGAGGTCCCTCCAGCTCTCATACTATGGGACCCGAAAAGGCTTGCCGCTATTTTCTCAATTTGATTCCGGATGCCGATCGCTATAAAGTCATTCTTTACGGGTCCCTTGCCCTGACCGGAAAAGGACATCGCACCGATGCCGCAATTCAGATGACGATGGAGGATCGTTCGGTTGAGATCGTTTTTGATACCGAAAACCAAGATCTTCCTCATGCGAATACGATGGATTTCATTGCTTACCGCAACGGTGAGATTGTAGAGCAGAAACGCATCTTATCCGTTGGGGGCGGTGATATCCGAATTGAAGATCATCCCGAAGCCGAGGCTGAGGAAATTTATCCGGAAAAGAATTTGCGCGAGATCATCGCTTACTGCAATTCTAAAAATATCCGTTTGAGCGATTACGTATTTGAACGTGAAGGCGACGATATCCGTTCCTTTTTGTTTGAAATCTGGCAGGTGATGAAAAAAGAAATTCGCGCCGGCTTGACTACAACCGGAGTTTTGCCCGGAGGACTTGGCGTACAAAGAGTGGCACAGCTCCTTTACAACCGCCGCCATATTGACGAGCGCCCCGAAACGCGTGAAAACCGCATCGTTTGCGCTTACGCCTTTGCCGCCGCCGAACACAATGCCGATTGCGGCACCATCGTTACCGCCCCCACGTGCGGCGCTTGTGCAACCGTTCCCGCGGTATTGCAATATATGCAAGAGAAAAAAGGCTTTTCCGATGAACAAATCATCAAGGCGCTGGCGGTTGGCGGGCTGATCGGCAACCTGGTGAAGCAAAACGCATCCATTTCAGGTGCGGAATGCGGATGCCAGGCAGAGATCGGTACGGCTTGCGCGATGGCTTCGGCGGCGCTTGCCGAGTTGTTTGAAATGGGGTTGGATCAGATCGAATACGCAGCAGAGGTCTCTTTGGAGCATATGCTGGGATTGACCTGCGATCCGGTTTGCGGATTGGTTCAAATTCCGTGTATCGAGCGCAATGCCATTGCTGCAATGCGCGCATTGAACGCCCTTTCCCTTGCCAACTTTTTGACCGGAACGCGTAAAATCTCGTTTGACATGGTAGTAAAAACCATGTACGAGACTGGCAAGGATATTCACGCCCACTATCGTGAAACCTCCGAGGGTGGCCTTGCAAAGCTCGTGCTTTAAAGCCCCTCACTTCCCTTTTATAACAAATACCGCCGGGAGCTTTGAACTCACGGCGGTATTTGTATCATATGTAATTGTATTATTGCTTCATCACTTTTTCCTTCATCAGCTTATGCTTCATAAACAAAATGCAAGCAATACAGAACAGGATCGAGAGGATCGCAAGGAACTGTTGTGCGTAAAGCTCGATTCCAAGCAGAACCGGATTGGCACCCTTGATAAGAGAGAGCAACTGCCCCGCAACCAACGAGCACAAAAAGCCGCAAATACCTCCCACACAGTTTTGAAGCGCCATAGCTTCTGCAATGTAATTGGAGTCTACATAACTGTACATCATGTTGAAGGAGTTTTGCCCGACACCGGCGTTTCCTACCTCAAAAAGAATCTGGTATAATACAATAAAAAACCAAGTCTGCTTGGTGGAAAGCATCATACAAGCATATGCAGCAACAATGAAGAACATAGCAACATAAAACCCTTTTGCAAACGAGGTTTTATCCGAATACCGTCCAAACGGCTTAGATACGAAAATACGGATCACAGAACCAAGCATATTGATAATCTGCACCACCAGCATAATAACGCCTATGTCAAAGGCAGAGGAAACCAGATCGTATTTAAAGGTTCCCACAAAGCCAAGCACCGAGTATTTTGCACAGTTCCACAAAATTGAAACAACAAGCAGCTTGCGGAAATTCTTGTTCTGCAAAGTGTTTTCAAAAATTGCCTTAAAAGACTTTTTCGGCAAATTTTCAGCAGGCGGATCATCCTTTTTGATCAGGAGATGGCAGATCAAATTGCAAATGTTGACAACCAAAATCAAAATTGCAATAAACAAAAATCCGCCGATCAAATTGTCCGAGCTGACAAACGCGTCATAAATTGCTCCTACAGAAACGGTAAAAATCATTCCTCCAATCAAAGAAACGATTTCTTTCACGGCAGAATAAGAAGCTCTTTTTTCAGGGTCGACAAAGCTGTTTGCCCATTGATAACGAATGGTCGAAACCAAATATTTGCACACATACCCGGCGCCGATGCAAAGCAGCACCAAAAGCTTTCTCCAAAGATCGCTCAAGGACAAAAACGGAACAACGTATAAGAAAAGGAAGAAAAACTGACCGACGGTGTCAAACAGAATTCCGATTCTTTTTTTGCTGACGGTGGAACGTGCCAAAATCAAAGAAAACAGCTGAATGATAAAAGCCAGGGAAACGATTGAAGAAATGATGCCGATTTCACTTTCGGAAAATCCAACGTGTGATAAAAGATTGGCAAGAAACGTATCCGTTATCAAAAGCGTAACAAAATACTCAAACATACACTCCAACAAGTAAGCGTTTCTTGATCTTCGGTATTCAGGGGTCAAAAATTTCGATTCCATCACGGGGCTCCTTTGAAAAAAATTACAAAACGTATTATACTACCAAACATCAACAAAGTCAAGCCTTTTTTTGCAAATCCGTTCTATTTTCCCAAATTTTTGTTCGATTTTACAAATTTCCCGTAACTTAATTATTGCTTCATAACCCGTTCTTTCATAATCGTCAAACGCATAAACACAATACAAATCACGCAAAGCACAAAAGAGATTAACGCGAGGAACTGTTGACCGAACATAGGAATTCCAAAAAGCATATTCCCCGAATTTTGAATCGTCTCTAAAATCTTTCCTCCGAGAATAGAACATCCAAATCCAAACAACCCACCAATGCTGTGTTGAATCGCCATTGCCTCGGCAATATAATCCGAATCCACGTAACTGTAAGTAATATTATAGGAGTTTTGATTTAAACCTGCGAGGCTCACAGCATAAAACACGGTGTAAGGAAAGATAAAAAACCAGGTTTCCCGAGTGGTAAAGACATTGCAAAGAAACGCCGCCGCGGCAAAGAAAAGTGCCAACCAATATCCCGATGCAAAGGATTTTTTATCCGAGTATCGTCCGAATGGCTTTGAAGCAAAAATACGGATGACATTTGCCACCGTATTGATCACCTGCACAAAAAAAACGGACAGCAACAAATCGGTGGTTTTAAAGGTACCGATAAACCCGACAGTAAAATAGCGTGTACAATTCCATAGGATCGAAAGAATCAGAATATACAAAAAATTTTTTTGTTTCACTGTATGATTCAAAATGTCTGAAAAGCGTTTTCCGGGCTTGTTTTCAGAGGATTGCTCTTCCTTGCGGATCAAAAGTAAGCTAATAAAATTGCAAATGTTCAGTATCAGCATGGAAACGGCGATGAATATAAATCCATATCCAATGTTTCCGCTCGCCTCAAACGCATCAAAAGCCGCCCCTGTTGCAAGCGTAAACAAAATACCGGAAATCAAAGAGATAATTTCTTTTGTAGCAGAATAAGATGCCCTCTTGTTTGGATCCACAAACCCATTCGCCCACTGGTACATAATATTGGAAATCAAATATTTGCAGGCGTACGCAACCGCAATCGCTACAAATACCAGTACAGTTTTTATTCCTTGGCTCAACGACAAAAACGGAATCATATAGATTGAAAGAAAAAAAAGCTGGCTGACCGTATCAAAGATGATAACGATCTTCTTTTTGCCAACGCGAGCACCGACAAGAAGCAAGGAAAATAACTGAACGATAAAAGCCAACGAAATAAACGAAGAAATGACACCAATCATAGCATCACTCAATCCCACGTAACTCAACAGCTTCGCCAAAAACGTATCTGTAACCAGCAAGGATACAAAATACTCAAACGTGCATTGCGCAATGTAAGCCGTTCGTGAGCGGCGATATTCGGGCGAGGAAAAGTTCTTTTCCATAGCTACAAACTCCTTTGTAAAAACGATTATTCTCATTATACACAAAATCAACTTGCGTGTCAAGTATTTACAAAACGAAATAATTTCGTATTTCATATGACACAGCGATCTCTTCTTGACTTTTCCAAGCGTATATGCTATAATTTTCTTATCGAAAACAAAAAACAGAGCACCCGCTCTGTTGAAATATTGTCATAAGAATGAGGTTCGGCATGAATCAAAAACAAATCGCACAGCTCGCACACGTCTCTCCCTCCACCGTTTCAAAAGCCTTGCGCAATAATCGCGAGGTAGCCCCGGAGCTTGCAGAGCGCATCAGGCAAATTGCCATGGAAAACGGATATATTCAGGAAAAAAGCGAGAGAAAGCTCTCAAATCTGCGTTCCAAACGTGCTGTCATTGCTGTTTTTTGCCCTGAACTCATCAGCATTTGGTACACTGCCATGGTCTCAAGATTAAAGCGCGAAATTGAAGCACAGGACGGCGATGCGATTGTTTGTGTTTATGATTTTTCGCAAGACAAGCTGGAACAGCAAATTCAATCGTTTGCATTGCGCGGAGTTTGCGATGCGATCATTGTAATTGGAAGCATTCGTCCCGGAGAAGATACTTACTTACCTACCATCTGCTTTGCAGGTTCAAATCGGAACGATGCAACCGGTTCGGTTTGCTCTGAGCTTGAAACCGCAATGGAGCTTGCCATTGCACATCTGGTCTCACTCGGACACACATCCATCGGATATATGGGAGAAAAACTAACGTACACAAAAGAAGAAATGTTCTGCCGATTGATGCAAAAGCATCACTTGTTTTTCAACAGTCGGTATGTTTTTGTTTCTGATCAACGCTTTGACGCGGCAGGCTATGATTGTGCAAACTTGATGTTGAAACAGCCAACCCGCCCAACCGCAATCATTGCCGCCTATGACGAAATTGCCCTCGGCGCCATTCATACGGCAACAGCTCACGGAATTCGCGTTCCGCAGGAGCTGTCGGTCGTCGGAATCAACAACATCCCATTTTCCGCATATGCAGGAGTAGGATTGACCACCGTTGATATGTTCCCTTCCGAAATCGAACCGCAAGCCGTTAAAAATTTGTTTTCCAAAATCTTTGACGGCAAAAAGACGATCGAAAACATTGTATCCGCTCCGCGGCTGATCGTCCGTCAATCAACCGCACCATGCATGCCGCCTCAAACGAATTGAACCGTCTCAGGCAGGAAACATTGCACGGTCTACATCATCCAATGAATCAAACACCAGATCAGGGCGGTCTGCCTCCGATGCATTTTCAACATCCTGCGGCTGCGTTTCGCCCGAATATACCAGTACAGCAGTCATCCCATGGCGTTTTCCAACTGCAATGTCGGTATAAAGCCGATCTCCGAAAATACACATATCCTGCTTCGATACCCCGGTCGCCTCACAAATCATTTCCACTGTCTGTGCATAGGGCTTGCCAAAATAGGTCGGCACAACACCCGTGGAAGCGGTAACAAACGCAGAGATCGCCCCACTGTCCGGGATTGGGCCGTTTTCCGTCGGACAGTTGAAATCCGGATGCGTAGAAAGATATTCCGCACCGCCGCGTACAAATCGGCAAACAGTGTTCATCTTTTCATAGGTCAGGGAGGTATCAAAGCTGGTAACTACAATATCGGCACGCTCCTCGTCTCCACTCAAAAGCGGGATTCCTCTGCGGGCAAAATTCTCCGTCAAATCCTGCGTTCCAAGCAAATACACGCTCTTTCCCTTGCGATGACGCAATAAAAATTCCGCAGTAACGTCGCCCGAAGTCATAATTTCTTCAACGCTTGGCTCAAATCCCATGCGTCTCAGCTTTTGCAGATAAAATTCAGGCGAATGTGACGCATTGTTTGTAAAAAACAGAACGCGTTTTCCGGTAGCACGCAAATTTTTGATAAAACGGATCGCATACAAAAAAACACGGTTGCCAAGATAAATAGTTCCGTCCATATCAAATATATAAAGCTGTTTTTCATTCAAAACAGAAATATCGGGATTTTGAAAATTCATATTTAATTCTCCGTATCAATGTATTCAATTTATTATACCATGAAGCGCAATTTTGTGCAAGGGATTTTATAAAATTTGCAAAAATAGATAAATTCTCACAAAAAAGGTGACAAACGATACAAAAAAAGCAAAAAGAATTTTAAAAAAACAAAAAAAATCTCAAAAACCTATTGCAATTTTGAAAGATTTATGATAAAATATTGGAAGTGATTATGTGCAGCGGAACTTCCCGCTCGCGAAAACAAATATCTGGAGGTTTATAATGATTTTTTCGCTTGATTCAGTTGCCCCCGTTGCCGAGTATATTCTGGGCGGTGTCCTGATTTTGATGTCTGTACTTTTGGTTGCAATGATTTTGTTCCAATCCGCCAAAGATAAGCGCCTTTCCGGTTCCATTGCCGGCGGTGCCGAAACCTTTTTCGGCAAAACCAAGGGAACTTCTATGGACAAGGTTCTTTCCAAGCTGACAATCGTTGCTTCTGCAATCACAGCAGTTGTTGCAATCGTGTTGGTTATCATCACCAATTTATAATCTAAAAAGTAAGAAGAACACCTTACACAGCACTTTGTAAGGTGTTCTTCTTTTATTTGCAAATTTCACTGATGGCAGTAACAATATGCGCCACCGTATCGGACGCAATCATGCTGATAGAGTTAGCCGCTTGTTCCGCAAGCTCTCCCGCCCTTCCGGCAAGATAAGCACCGCAAGCCACCGTAAGAGGACATACCGGCTGATATCCCAACAAGCCAACCAAAATTCCGGAGAGAACATCTCCGCTCCCTGCCGTTGCCATCCCCGCACATCCGCGGTCAACCAAAAGCGTCTGAGCTCCGTCGGTGACAACCGTGCAAGTTCCTTTTAGCAAAAGACACACACCGTATTCTTTCGCAAACGCTTTGGCATAACGAATAGGATCCTGCTCAATCTTAGCGATCGGAATTTTGGAAAGACGCTCAAATTCCTTCAAGTGCGGCGTCAAAACCACGCGGCAAGCGGTATTTTTCAAAAGTGAGAGATCCATTTGCGAGAGCGTATTTAGTCCGTCCGCATCGATCACCAGCGAAAGCTTTCCGCACTGTAGCAAATAAGATAAAATCTCCGCATTCGCAAGTGCACTTCCCCATCCCATTCCAACCGCCACCGCAGCCTGACGCGTTAAAATCGTATCTAGAAGTTGCGGAGAAAAGGTCATATGGCCATTTTCATCCGATGGAATCGGCAGCAACGTACTTTCCAAAAGATACGGCGCAACAGAGGAAACAATCGCAGACGGAACCGCCAGTTGTGCAACTCCGCATCCCGCACGCAAAGCCGACGCACTCAAATTCGCCAGTTTTACCGCCCCGGAATACTCCACGCATCCCCCTAAAACCGTTACGTACCCATAAGTACCTTTGTGAGAAAAATGAGTTCTTGGAGCCAAGACCGCAGAGCAATCCTTTGCCTCCAGCAAAAATGTGTCCGCCTCCGGGAAATCGATCCCAATCTCCACGTTGCAAAGCGCGCCGATGGAATCTTTTGCACGGTTGAGAAAATGCCCCGTTTTGTAGCGCCCGACCGAAACCGTCAGATCCGATCGCACACAACCAAAGGTCATTCCGCTATCTCCATTCAAACCGCTGTTGATATCGGCTGAAATCACTTCTTTTTTGCTTTGATTGATTTTTTCAATGACCTCTGCGGCAGCTCCTTCCACTGCCCCGCGGAATCCGGTTCCGAAAATGCAATCTACAATTTCCCGGTATTCCGAAAACGAAAACACAGAGGTATAGGTACATATTTCAACGCCTTTCTCCATGCAAAGGTCATAATAATATCTTCCGTCGTCTGAAAACCGCTCACTCAAAAGCACCAACGTGCACGGAATATGATGCTCTTGCAAAAGAAGCGCCAGTACGTATCCGTCCCCTGCATTGTTGCCACTGCCGCAAACGATCGCTACTTTTCCGCGCCACGGATAGGATTGGAATATCCCCTCTCCTGCGTGCCACATCAATTCACGTGCTGAAACTCCTTTTTGAATGGTCTCGGCGTCACTTTGTCGCATAGTCTCTATATCTACAATTGGAATCATAAAATTCACTTCTTTCTCTTTTGATATTTTATATTTTATCATATTCCCGTCATTCTGTCAACAAATTACCAAAATTTTAGGGGTTCCATTTTTCCCTCAAACGGATTATAATATACATAAGAGACGATTTCGATTCGTCAGATTACCGAAAGGAGTGACCTTAGCATGGAACTGATTCGCATCAGTGACCGCAAAATGAAGATCATGCTGACTCCGACGGATATGTGTCATTTTGAACTCAATGCCGACACCTTTGGGGAGGACATCACGCAAATGCACCGCTCGTTCCGTTTATTACTGGAAGAGATTCGCAAGCAAACCGGATTTGATGCCAACGATCGGCAAATCTCGGTTCAGTACTTTCCATCTCGCGAAGGAGGGTGTGAAATGTTTATCAGCCGTCTGCCATCATCGGGTGATTCCTCATCCGAGCCGTCATCGGTGTTGCCTTACGGAAAAACGCTTCCGCTCAAGCAAAACGACCTGCGGCGGAGCGGATTTCACCGCGAGTGTGCTTACCGTTTTTCCAATATTTCTGCATTGCTTGCCGTCTGTCAAAGATTGTGCAGCATCGGATACGTCGGTAACAGTACCGCCTATCGCGATGATAAAGAAGCCTACTATCTGATTTTGACTGTTTTTTCCGCATCTCCGTTTACAACACCGGATGAATTGAATTTTATCGTAGAATACGGAGACGTGGAAAACGTTTCTTTGTTAAAGCTTTATATCCGCGAGCACGGAAGTGTAATCTGCCAGGAGAACGCCGTACATCAGCTTGCAATCTTATCTTAATGCGTGTTGCAGACAATCACATAACAAATACGGGAGATACCTTTTTGTACAAAGTGTATCTCCCGTGTCTGTTAAAATTTCATCGTCAGCTGATCCGTTTCGCTGACGTTGTCCAAAACGCCGTTTGTGCGAAGCATCTCAATGACAGATTTACTGATCTTTGCACGGATCTGAAGATCTTCCACCGAGAAAAACGGTTCTTCATCCCGCGCTTGAATGATATTCTGTGCGGCGCTCTCCCCAAGTCCCGGCAAAGAGGAGAACGGCATCCGAATTGCACCGTTTTCCGGCAAAAAGGCATAGGAATGTGATTTCTGCAAATCAACCGGCAAAAAGCGCACACCGCGCGCCATTGCCTCGTTGATCAACTGCAAAACCGTAACGCTTGCCTGCTCTTTCGGGGAGGCTTCCTTTCCCCTCTTTTGAATATCCCGCATCACAGCAACCACGTTTGCTTTTCCGCCGCGAACAATCTGCGCGTCAAAGCCGTTGGGCGCAACGGTAAACATCGTGCAATAAAATTCCACGGGCTTGTGTACCTTGTACCACGCCAAACGAATGGCTGACATAACGTACGCCGCCGCATGCGCTTTCGGGAACAGATATTTAATCTTTTTGCAGGAAAGAATATACCATTCCGGAACTCCGTGCTCGCGCATAGCAGCCTCCCATTCCGGAGTCAATCCCTTTCCTTTTCGGACTGCTTCCATGATCTTAAAAGCCATGGCGTTTTCCAATCCGTAACGAATCATATCCAGCATAATACCGTCACGGGTTCCGATCACGCGCGAAATATCGCATATTCCCTCTTTAATCAGATCCTGCGCATTTCCAAGCCACACGTTGGTGCCGTGCGTCAAGCCTGAAATCTGCAACAAATCCGCAAAATTGCGCGGCTTTGCATCTAAAAGAACCTGTTGAATAAAAGGCGTCCCCAACTCAGGCAAACCGTATGTACCAATGGTACATCCCTCAATATCCTCCGGCTTGATGCCAAGAGGCGCCGTTGATTCAAACAGCTCGTATACCGAGCGGTCATTCATGGCAACGTCAAGCACCGAGGTATTCGTAAAGGTTTCCAACCACTTATATTTGGTTGGCATATCGTGTCCAAGCTCGTCAAGCTTCAAAATTGTGTCATGCAAATAGGAGAATGCAAAGTGCGTCGTAATGATATCGGAATTGGGGTCATCCGCAGGATGCTGAACCGGCGTAAAATCGTATACGTCGTATTTCTGCGGCACAACGATGATTCCTCCGGGATGCTGACCGGTGGTCTTTTTCACACCCACACAGTTCATCACCAAGCGATTCATTTCGGCACGCGGCAAACTGATCCCCTTTTGCTCCACGTATTTCGCAACGTAACCGTAAGCGGTTTTGTCTGCCAAAGTACCAAGCGTTCCTGCGCGGAACACGTGCCCAGCACCGAACAGTTCTTCGGTGTATTTGTGGACTCTTCCCTGCACGTCTCCCGAAAAGTTCAAGTCAATATCGGGAGATTTATCACCGTAAAAGCCCAAAAACGTCTCAAACATAATGTCGTGTCCGTCAGCCTTATATTTCGTACCGCATTTGGGACACATCTTATCTGGAAGATCGAACCCGGAGCCCACCGAGCCATCCGTAAAAAATTCGTTGTGCTTACATTCGGGATTCGGGCAGTAATAGTGCGGAGGCAAGGGATTCACCTCGGAAATACCTGCCATCGTTGCGACAAAGGAAGATCCCACCGAGCCGCGTGAGCCGACCAGATATCCTTGCTCCTCGCTGTAGTGAACCAATCTTTGTGCAATCAGATAAAGCACCGCAAATCCGTTTTTGATGATGGAAGTCAGTTCTTTTTCCAAGCGTTTGGATACCAGCTCAGGCAACGGATCTCCGTACATATCCTTCGCTCGCGTCCAGCACATCTCCTCCAGCTCCTGCTCGGCACCTTCCATCTCCGGGGTATAGTTGCCCTTCGGAATCGGACGCACCGTCTCGATCATATCGGCAATCAGATTGGTGTTGGTAACAACTACCTCAAAGGCTTTTTCCGTTCCAAGATAGGAGAATTCCTCCAGCATTTCATCGGTGGTACGGAGATAAATACCAACGTCCTTGTCAAAATCCTTGAACTTTTGTCCCGCAAGCAAAATCTTACGGTAAAGCTCGTCCTCTTTGTTCAAAAAATGGGCGTCACAGGTGGCGCATACGGGCTTGTGATATTTTTCTCCAAACTCGACAATGCGACGGTTCAATTCCCGCAGTCCTTCTTCGTCTGCAACACTGCCCTCTGCAATCAAAAAACGATTGTTGCAAATCGGCTGAATTTCCAGATAATCGTAAAAGTTTACGATTTCTTCAATTTCCGATTCGGGGCGGTTCTCAAGAATCGCCCGAAACAGTTCTCCCGCCTCGCAGGCAGAACCGATAATCAGCCCCTCGCGGTGCTTCTCAAGCACCGTTTTCGGAATTCGCGGGAATCGCTTGTAGTAGTCCAGATAGCTCATGGAAATCAGCTTGTAAAGATTTTTCAAGCCAACTTGATTTTTGACCAGAATGATCTGGTGATAAGGCTTCAGCTTTAACGGGTCGGTTTTTTCGGTCATCTCCGCTTGCAAAGCCTTCAAATCCCGCAAATCCAGCTTTTCCATTTGGTCAACCATATGAAAATAAATCATTGCCAGCATTTCCGCATCGTCACAAGCGCGGTGATGATTAAAATCTCCAAGACTGTAAGCTTCTGCAATGGCATCCAGCGTATGCTTTTTCAGTTCGGGATTGATGTATCTGGAAAGTGCAACCGTGTCAAGATAGGGATTTTCAAACGGCAATCCCGCAAGCTTGGCAAAATGACGGATAAATCCAATGTCAAAGTTCGCGTTGTGTGCAATCAAAAGCGGTTTTGTTTTACGGCTCCGGTCATCATTTCCGATAAAATCGAAAAATGCACGCAAAGCATCCGCGTATTTTGGAGCGCCTGCTACCATCTCATCGGTAATACCAGTCAGCTTCACGATCTCTTCCGGAATCGGACATTCCGGATCCACAAAGGTGTTAAAGCGATCAAGCACCTTGCCTTCCTTTATTTTTACTGCTCCGATCTCCGTAATTTTGCAGTTTTGCACCGATAAACCGGTTGTTTCAATATCAAAAACCACGCATTCTGCATGAAAATCAGGGTCATATGTGCCCGAAATAGCACCCGCAGTATTGTTGACAAAATAAGCTTCGATTCCGTATAAAACCTTAAAATTTCCCTCCGGCGCCGCTTTTTCCACCGCCAGCATCGCATCAGGAAAGGCTTGTACGTTCCCGTGATCGGTGATCGCAACGGCGGGCATTCCCCATTTCAAAGCGGTTTTTACGGCAACATCCGGCGGAATCAGCGCATCCATGTTGGACATAGTGGTGTGCAAATGCAGCTCCACGCGCTTCTTTTCTGCACGGTCCTTCCGCTTGATTCGCTCTACTTTGGCTATATCGGTGTAATAAAACGTGAAATCGGTATCCGTTTTGCCCTTGCGGGTCAGTTTTTTTGCATATCCTCGCATGGCAACAACAGCACCGTTCCCGATCAAGGAACAAATCTGGTCAGCATCCTCCGGCTCCATTGCAAACGTACGGTGCTCAATCGACGCATTTCCGTCAAAGATATCAAACGTAATGTCAAATTTGTCACCGCCACGGCTCTCTTCCTTAGTAAAGCTGAAAATCTCGCCAATGATCACAATATTTCTCTGTGGCTTGTCAATAGAAGAAATGGGAATCGGGCGAATCTCAAACGGCTCCCCGAAAATATATTCAGGAGACGAAATATCATAAGCCGCAAAACCGATTTTGCAAATGCCCTCCGAAATTTCGGGCATACACTCACCTTCATAAATTGACGCAGCGCGCGGTAGCATCTCTTTTTCCTCTGCAATCGGTGCTTCCTCCGGATGGAATTGCGCCTGCTGCATGGCATGGTATTGAACCTCCGCCTTGGCAGCTTCCTGCTCCATCTCATGCAGTCTGGATTGCACCGAATTTTGATACTCCGACGGATCAAAATCCTGCATCCGCGTAATCGTCACCCGAAGCCGCACGCCAAACTCCTCCATTACGATCGCCTCCATCAGCGACGGTGTTTGCGCATCGTAAATCAAATCCACGCCGCTGTCAGTAAACGGGATCTCAATATTCAGCTCTCCGCCGTTCAGTCGATAGTCACAATGATTAAAAAAACCGTTGGCAACAATTCCGCGGCGATTGGTTTCGATCAAAAGATCGGGAATTTGATTGACATCAAAAAGCTCCGCAGTATAACGCGGGCAGATCCGAACCGCATTCAGCTCGTATGCGCACCGGATTTCTTCCTCAATTTGGTACAACATCCGCTTGGGAATTACGCGCGGAAAAGGAGCGCGAACCTCAATGATCCGCTGCTCCTTATCTGCGCGCAAAGAAATCTCGGAAGAGTCTGCCGAGAGCAAGATTTGTGCAATTTCGTTATCCGGCCGATAGCGGTTGAATATTTCCAGTAAGGTCTTACTCATGTTGTTTTCGATCTCTCAAATTGCGGATCTCCCGCAACAGTCTTTCAATAATTTCATTTTCCGGAATTTTTTCTACAATTTCACCATGGCGGAACAAAACAGCCTCGCCCATGCCGCCTGCAATTCCCACGTCAGCCTCCCGTGCTTCTCCGGGACCGTTGACCACACATCCCATCAAAGCCACTTTCACGGGCACGTCTTCAAGTTGTGCTTCTTTTACTGCCGCTTCAAAACGTTTTGCAAGCGGGATCAGATCGATCTTTGTGCGCGAGCAGGTCGGACAGCTTACAATATCAAGTCCGCTCTGCCCCTCAATTCCAACCGCACGCAAAATCTGCTTTGCCGCATAGATCTCTTCCAGCGGATCATCCGTCAAAGACACGCGAACGGTGTCACCGATGCCATCGCAAAGCAATGCTCCAATTCCAACCGCACTCTTCAGCAATCCGCGGTTTCCGCCGCCCGCCTCGGTCACGCCAAGATGCAACGGATAGTCACATTTTGCCGCCAACAGACGGTTTGCGGCAATCATATCCGAAACGGTAGACGCCTTAATTGAAATCAACGTATCGTAAAAATGGAACTTTTCCAAAAGCATAATATGGTACAGCGCGCTCTCGCACAAGGCGTCCGGCGTTGGCGCACCGTATTTTGCCAAAATATCCTTTTCCAGCGATCCGCTGTTCACGCCGATGCGGATGGGAATCCTGCGCTCCTTGCAAGCCTCACATACCGCACGCACACGGTCTTCGTCACCAATGTTACCGGGATTGATCCGAATTTTATCAAATCCCAGCTCTGCACAACGCAGGGCAATGCGATAATCAAAGTGAATATCCGCAACGATCGGGACACGGATCCCCGCTTCTTTGATCTTACAAACCGTGTAAGCCGCCTCCACACTGGGGACCGAAATACGAACAACGTCGCATCCGGCGCGCTCCAGGCGGCGAACCTGGTCTACGGTAGCCTCAATATTGAGCGTATCGGTATTGGTCATGGATTGAATCGCAATGGGGTTCTTTCCACCGATTTTCAGCGTCCCAACTGCAACCTCACGCGTTTTTCTTCTGATATTGTTATATTTCATAGCGATATAATATCCTTAATGGCAACCAAAACTGCCAATCCAAGCAAAACAACAAGCCCTACAAAATTGATAATTGCCTCCACCTCGGGCTTCAACGGCTTGCGGCGTATCAGCTCGATCAAATAGATCAAAATATGTCCGCCGTCCAGCGCAGGGAGCGGAAGCAGATTCATCACGCCAAGGTTGATCGAAATCACCACAATTAGGTACAAAAGGTTTGTAAATCCGTACTGTACCGTCTCCCCAATGGTTTTGGTAATTCCAACCGGCCCGGATACCGACTCCACACCAAAGCGTCCGGTGATCATCCCAAACAAAGAATCGTATACCATTTTTACGGTAGAGAGCGAACGGTACCACGTGTGCTTCAGTACAGTGATAAAATCAAAGTTCTGCTCTCGGTAAGGAATGATATCCACTTCCCCAAACAAAACGCCGCTCTCTTCCACCGTCAGGTAGGTAACGTCCTTGATCTCAACCGTCTCACCGTCGCGCAGCACCGTCAAGGTCAGCGCATCATAGCCTTGATTGGTAATCTCGTAATACAGCTCGTTGTAGGTATGAACGGTAACCGAATTCACCTTCAAAATCGTATCCTGAGCCTGCAACCCGCAGGCTTCGCTGGAAGGAATTCGGAACAGCGAAAGCATTTCCGAATCCAATTCCGAGGAAAAGGAAACAATATCGGATTGTGTCCCTTCTTCATTCAAACGCAAAACCGAAATTTCAAAGACCTTGCCCGGATTCTGATTCACCGTCTCAGCCAGCGAAGCGTACGTAAGCACGCGTTTTCCATCGATCGAATAAAGAGAATCTCCCGGTTGAAAGCCGCTTTCCTCGGTTTCTCCAATGTAGTCAAGATAAAAGCCTGCAACAGTATTGGTAGCAAGATTAGCGTGCCCCGCCATCAAAACCATCACCAGCATCAAAACAAAGCCGAGGACAACATTCATCGCAGGTCCCGCCAAGGAGATCAGAATCCGCTTCCACACGCTTTGGTTGCAGTATGCCTGCTTGGCAAGCTCGGGATCCATTTCCGCAACGCCGTCTTCGGTCTCGGAGTGATCCTCCTCAATCTCGGCGTCATTGATCAAGGATTCCACCTTGTCATCCGCGCCTTCCTGCGAACCATTGTCACCCTGTACAGCTTCCATTCCGTTCTCCCCCAGCATACTGACAAAGCCGCCAATGGGAAGCAGACGTAACGCATACTTCGTGCCCGACTTTTTACTTTGCCAAGAGACCAACTTCGGTCCCATACCAATGGCAAACTCCAAAATTTTCACGCCGCACAAGCGCGCAACGATAAAATGCCCAAGCTCATGAATAAAGATCAAAAATCCGAAAATCAAAAGTGCAAGAAGAATATACAAAAAATTCAAATCAAAATTCCTCCGTAACGATCAAGAAAGCGCGCGGCGCTTTGCAACAAATTCATTGGCAAGCGATCTTGCCGCGCCGTCAAACGCAAAGATGTCCTCCATCGAGTAAATTTTTGCGGCATCCGGCAATGCTTCAACCGTCTGTTCTACAATGTCAAAAATACCGACAAAGTCCAATTTATGATCCAAAAACGCAGACACAGCCACCTCGTTGGCGGCGTTGAGCACCGCAGGAACCGCCCCGCCGATTCGAATTGCCTCAATCGCCAGCGGCAACAGCACAAATACATCGGTGTCAGGCTTTGCAAAAGTTAATTTTCCAATGGCGGTCAGATCCAAGGACGGGATCACCGCCGAAGCACGTTCCGGGTGAGTCAATGCATACTGAACACACAAGCGCATATCCGGTACCGACATTTGCGCGATGATGCTGTTATCAATATATTCGATAGCCGAATGCATTATGCTCTCGCGATGTACCAGAACCTCGATCTGTTCCGGTTTCACGCCAAACAGATGTACCGCCTCAATCACTTCAAAGCCTTTGTTCATCAAGGTTGCGCTGTCAACCGTAATTTTTGCCCCCATATTCCAGGTCGGATGCGCCAGAGCACGCTCCACCGTAATTTCGGAAAGCTGTTCGCGTGCCATCCCATAAAATGGCCCGCCCGAAGCCGTCAGCAAAATCTTTTTGATCCGTTCCTTTCCTCCGGAACGCAAGCATTGAAAAATAGCGGAATGCTCGCTGTCTACGGGAAGGATCTCGGTCTTTTTCGCTTCGGCAAGCTTCATCACGAATTCTCCCGCACAAACCAGAGATTCCTTGTTTGCCAGCGCCAATTTTTTTCCCGCCTGCAAGGTAGCAACGGTGGGCCGCAAGCCTGCTTCGCCGATGATCGAATTGACTATGGTTTCCGCATCGTCATAGGGCTGTGCAACCATCTCACAAATCCCCTCTATCCCAGCGTAAACCTTGATATCGGTGTCTGCAAGACGTAACTGAAGCTCCTTTGCCGCGGAACGGTCTGCCATTGCGCACGCACGAACGCCAAGCGAACGCGCCTGCACTTCCACGCGGTCAATGTTGCGGTTTGCCGAAATGCAGTTCACGCGAAGTCCGTTGCGCAGTGCAACGTCAATCGCCTGCTCACCCACCGATCCGGTAGAGCCAAGAATCGAAACCGACGGATAAAAATCGTTTGTTTGCATCAAATCACCTCAAAAAAATTAAAAAAGGAACTGAACGCTGCCATAACAATAGCAACAGACAGAATCGAATCACACCGATCCAATACGCCTCCGTGTCCCGGGAAAATATTTCCGTAATCTTTGATACCATAGCTGCGCTTGATGACCGACATCAACAGATCCCCGATTTGCGCAACGATCGACGCGACGATTCCGCCAATCACAAACACACCAAGATATGCGTTGAGGTTGGGGATCAACAATCCGCAAACCCATCCAAATAAAGTCATAAACAAGGTGCAAAATACAATTCCGCCAATGCTTCCCTCCACGGTTTTTTTCGGGCTGACGTCAGGCAGCAATTTGTGCTTTCCGTCCCGTCCAAACAAAACGCCGCAAAAATATGCAAACACGTCTGTAATCCATGCCCCAATCAAAATCGTCAGGCAAAGCACCGGTCCCGCTTCTCCACGATGATTGTACATCAAAATAATCGCGTTGAAGCCCAGAATAATATAAAACACCGTAGTAAACAAAACCGATACGTCGGTCAGCTTATATTTTCCGTGCGAAAACGTCATCATCGTAAAAAAGTACAAGGGCACAGTAACAATGACAATAAAGTTGAATTTGCGAAGAAAATCCGCGTCACTGATATAATAATTCATGTACGGATATATCAGCGCCAACAGATACAGCGGGATATTGAGCGAATACGCCTTCTTCAATCCGATGCAACGCACCATTTCAAACACACCGATCACAGAGCAAACAGAGATGACAAACGGGAAAAACGGAGTGGAAGAAAATATGATTACCAGTAGCAAAACAAAAGCGATCATTGCCCCGGTAAGGATTCTCTGTTTCATAACAATCTCCTTGTAAAGAACTACACACCGCCATATCGGCGTTTTCTGGAGTAGAACGAAGCAATCGCCTCATCCACATCCCGGCTGGAATAATCCGGCCACAGCACATCTGTAAAATAATATTCGGTATATGCCGATTGCCAAAGCAAAAAATTGGAAATACGCAAATCTCCGCCGGTTCGCACCACCAAATCGGGATCGGGGCATCCCGTCGTATAAATACAACGGTTGATATCCGCCTCCGTGATTTTGCTTTTCCCTTCCCGGATCAATTCGTTGCAAGCGTGAAGAATCTCTTCCCGTCCGCCATAATTGATCGCAATGTTGAGAACAAAGCTTTTATTCGAGGTCTCGCGGTCGATCCTTGCCATTTTCTCACGAAGCGCCTCAGAAAAAACGGTCAGGTTTCCAATAAAACGAATGTGAACGTTGTCCTCCTGCATTTCGCGAAAACATTGATCAATGTATTCGTCAAAAATCTTCATGATGGTATCCACTTCTTTTTGCGGACGCTTCCAGTTCTCGGTAGAAAACGCATATACGGTCATATATTTCAAGCCGATGCTCTCGCAATAGCGACCAATCTTTTTAAAGGTCGCCGCACCGTTTGAATGTCCAAACTCCCGTGGCATCCCGCGCATCTGTGCCCATCTACCGTTCCCATCCATGATAAAAGCAATATGCTTCAAACGGTCGTCAATCTGTATTTTCTCTTTGGCCTTTTTCTGTTTTTTAAAAAACATATCTTACTCCGAGGCATGAACACGCCGCCGGGTCTTTGAAAGCCCGGCGGAAGTAGGTTCAAATCTGCATAATTTCCTTTTCTTTTTTCGACGTAATTCCGTCAATCTGCTTAATATATTGGTCGGTTAAATCCTGCACCGATTTTTCGCCGCTTTTTTGTTCGTCCTCGGTCATCAGGCCGTCCTTTTTCTGCTTTTTGATATCGTCGTTGGCATCGCGGCGGATATTCCGAATCGCAACGCGCGCCTCCTCGGACATTTTCTGAATCTGCTTTGCCAAGCCCTTGCGGTGCTCCTCGGTCAAGGGCGGGAAAACGAGACGGATTACGGTGCCGTCATCCACGGGATTGATCCCGATATCGGAAGCCTGAATGGCTTTGACCATTGCCTTGAGCGTTGAACGGTCATAGGGAGTAATGGTCAGTGTTTTGGGATCAGTCACAGCAACCGAGGCCATATCGGTTAGCTTGGTAGCCGCGCCGTAATATTCAAACGTAACCTTGGAAACGATCGCACCATTGGCTTGACTTGCACGAATGGTAGAAAGGTTGTTTTCGTACGCATTTACGCTCTTTTTCATTTTTTCTTCAGTGTCTTTGGTATTGAATTTCATAGTTTAAAATCCTTTCTATGTAAAATTATAAAGTTCAGTTGTGAATTTCCGTGCCAATGGGTTCTCCCATCACCACACGGTAAATGTTTTCCGGATCTGCCAAACCAAAGGCGTAACCGTTGATGTTGTTCTCCATACAGATGGTTGCCGAGGACATATCCAGCGCCCGCAGATTTCGGTCAAGAATCTCCCGATAGGTAACCTCCGAATAACGCATTGCCTGCGGATCTTTTTTGGGGTCAGCACTGTAGATTGCGTCAATGTTCTTTGCCATTAAAATGCAATCTGCCTTGATTTCAGCTGCGCGCAAAGCCGCCGCCGTATCGGTTGAAAAGAACGGTACACCAGATCCGCATCCCAAAACAACAACCTTGCCGCTTTCCAAAGCCTTAACCGCACCGCGAGAGGTGTAATAGTCGGCAAAGCTCTTCATTTCCACCGCAGTCATAGCCACAGCATCCATCCCAACACGCAAAAACACATCTTGCAGGGCGAGCGCGTTAATTGCAGTTGCGAGCATTCCCATATGGTCGGCACGGCAATGATCCATCCCGGTTCCCTGTCTGCCGCGCCAAATGTTCCCGGCACCAACAAGCACTGCAACCTGCACGCCAACGTCCACACACCGTTTGATCTGTTCCGCCACGCGCGTGATAAAATCAAAATCCAAAATGCCGTCCCCACTCGGAGCCAAAGCCTCGCCGGAAAGCTTCAATAACACACGTTGATATTTCGGTTTCTTCATAGCCGTCACTCCTTCTAACAAACTTACAGATATATTTCTCTTATATTTTACTACAAAAAGTTCTTTTTGTAAACACTTTTTTGTAAATAATTCTACGCTTTCCATGTTTTTTTATTCATTTATTTTACAAAAATAAAAAAAACATGCTTTTGGGCATATAAAAAGCAGGTTGCTTGCAAGCCAAAAAGGTCTACAAGCAACCCAATATCAATCATTATTTTCCGGCAGTCATCTTTGCAATTTCATCTGCAAAGTTCTCTTCTCTCTTCTGAATGCCCTCGCCCTTCTCAAAGCGATAGAAATCCACAACAGCGATATCGCCGCCCATTTCTTTTGCAGCGGCCTTTACGTACTGACCAACCTTCATGTCCTCGTCCTTAACGTAGGTCATGTCAAGCAGGCAGTTGTTGTCGTAGAACTTGGAGATACGTCCCTCTACCATTTTCAGCTTAATTGCCTCAGGCTTCTTTGCGTTTGCGGGATCGTTTGCGATCTGAGTCAGAAGAATGTTTTTTTCCTCCTCCAAAACAGATGCGGGAACCTGCTCGCGGCAAAGATAAGGAGTGGAATATGCACCAATCTGCAAAGCAATGTTCTTTGCAAATGCTGCAAACTCGGGCTTATCTGCAACGTTGGTCTCAAACTTTGCGATAACACCAATCGCACCGGTACCGTGAATATAGGTGCTGGTAATGCCGTCAACAACGACAAAGCGACGAATGGTCAGCTTTTCGCCGATCTTGAAGATCATTTCCTTTACTTTTGCTTCTACAGTCGTCTCATCATCATACTTGCAAGCCATCAGCGCGTCAATATCAGCGGGCTTTTCAGCAATGATAATCTTGAGAAGGTCTGCAACGAATGCCTTGAAGGAGTCGTTCTTTGCAACAAAGTCTGTCTCGGAGTTTACTTTGATCATTGCGGTAGAATTACCGTCTTTCAAAATCTCAACGATACCGTCTGCAGCAATTCTGGTAGCCATCTTGGATTCAGCCTTCAGCTCACCCTTCTCACGCAGGATCTTGATTGCGGCATCCATATCACCGTCAGCCTCAACCAAAGCCTTTT
>JAFTLZ010000015.1 GCA_017452665.1 Clostridia bacterium | reverse complement strand
GCGGAGCCCTCCTCGCCCTCCGCAGAGGGCGAAATAGCCTCTTTATGGCGCTTTTCTTTTTGCCAAGCTTTTTCTTTTGCGCCTTCTTGGTCAAAAGAAAAAGCGCTACTAACAAATTTGTGCAATATTACAAATTGAATATCTTTGGTCTACAAGCTGAGACACCCAACCGGGTGTCTTTTGGCGTTGGTTGTGAAGCGAGATTTTGAATTGCCACCACGACCTCCACAGAAGGGAGTGGGTTAGCGATGCAAAAACGACAAATTCCACAGGCCTCCAAACATTTTGTATCTTTTTATAGCGAAAAATAAAAATTATTTTATTTTATATAAATTTTTCATATTTAGCCAAAATAACGAGTTGTTATTTTGACCTCCAAACACATATCTTGACAATTCCACCTTATGGACTTGAACCTGCAGCTTCCTCGCACATTTTAGAAATCCTCGCAATAATATATGTGTATTGTATCAACAGTTGGTTGATTGATTTTTGATGAAAAGAATTGGCATGGATTTGTTCCCCCGGAACGCCTTTTAGACCAATTCTTCACAACTAAATACAACCTCAAAAACAAGGATTTTCACGATCCTCTTTTTATCGTACTCTTTTTTCGCCTCTTTTCGGTTTTTTTTGTTTCTTCCTCATTTTGTCTCTTTTGCAGAACAAAGGGCTGAGCCTTTTGCATTTTGAAATGCATTTGACTCAGCCCCGTTTACTTATATTCAATTTGCCAAAGCGGCTTGCAGGGCAACGTAGGTCTCCTCCGCAAACGGGCTCATCAAGCCTGCCAGCTCGACGTTGGCAAGGAAGCCCGCAGTGGGATCAATATCCTCCTGCAGCTTGCGGTAAATCTCCTGCGCGGTGGCATAGTTCTCCTCGGCAATCAGATACAGGCTGATCGACGAGATCTCGGAGGTGGCATAGCTGATATAGTACACAGGTTGCAAAATCGAAACGTATTTGACGTAGGTGACCATATCAAACGATTCTTCAATCCCCTCGTATTTTGCGCAAATATCCAGCATCAGCTGATCAAATTCCGCTGCCGTCACAGGCGTTTCGGCAGTATATACCGCTTCTTCAAATTCGTCCACAATCAGGCTGCTCAAAACATTGGAAAGTCCCGTCAATGCCCGATATAGCGTCAACAATTCCGATACGTTTTCATCCAAACGTCCTTCCAGATAGGCAATCATCAGCCATTCGTTTGCTTGGGAATGTGTCTCCGACAGATCTAGGGAATAAGCAATGTCACCAAAAGCACCGTGTGAAATATAGTGTCCCATTTCATGCGTTACCGTCAAAAGATTCTGGTACCCCGGTCCAAAATAGCAGAACGGCGTTTCATAGTATGAAAAATATCCGGTAAATGCACGCTCTGCCGCGTTGGTATCATCCACAAACAGTACTGTTTCACTGTACAAAAAGTCAATCATCTTTTCGTACATACTGCCCTCAAAGGTTTCGATATACTCGGTCAGATAGTCGGTGGAAAGTGTGTCGTAATCGTAGGTTGCCAGATAAACGAACTGATTCCACTGATTTGCCGTAATGTCAGGGCTTTGCATCAGCGCCATGTAGCGATCATAGCATTGCTGATAAAGCGGATAGATGTATTCCACCGCATATTGACGCATCCGCTCGCGATCCTCTGCGGAATAATCCCGCATATAAATGTACTGCGTGGCGTATTCGTAATAGTTGTCAAAGCCATACTCAGCTGCAATTTGTTGGTTGATTGCTACAAACTCCTCGTACAAACGGTTCACTTCACCGTTCCAAGCATCATCCATAGCAAGCGCGTTGTATTCCATCACAATCCGGTTGCTTTCCTGCTCCAACGCATCCAGCTTTTCCCGCTCCATATCCAGCATTGCCATGTCTTCCTCGGTCCAGCCCTCAAACAATTCCTCTTTCAAGGGGGAATCCGACTCGGCAATCTTTTTCAAGGTGTTCATCATCGCGGTGTGCGCTTCGGTGACCATGGCATAGGATTCGTCGTAGCGTTCAGTATAGGTCTCGTCTTGCAGATCCGAATAATAGTCCAGATAAGCAACGTAGTATTGCATTTCAATATAATCGTAAAGATCCATCGCGGCTCCGTAAGCCCGCTCGACCGCATCCATCTCGGCTCCGTCTGCAAGCGCCTCCTCTTCAAACAGGGCAAGCGCCTCCAAATAAGCGTCGTAGGTTTCCTCGGTCAACGTGTATTCCATCGGAACGATATCTTCATCCCAAAGCCCTACGTAGACCGTTGCAGAGTCACCTGCCTCCAGCCCGGTTAAATCCCAAACGTCCTTGGTACAATCGGGATTTTTATAGAACACATACCAAGCTTCCTCGTCTTCCGTCTCAAACAGGTAAGCCAGCGCAGAGACTGTATAGGTTCTGGATTCTGCCGTTTCGTCAACAGAGGAAAAATCCACATTCAGCGTAACGGCATCCTCGGCGTTTGCGATTGCTTGATATGCGCTGCCCACAGAATCAAGCTCCGTGCCGTACGAATAAGTCAGCTCCCATTGCTCCCAGATATCGCCGTTCTCATCCGTTAACGTATAGGTTGCGGTTTGCAAAAGATCGGTCTCGCTGTCGGCAGTAAAATCATAGCTGACCTCATAATCAAACTCTTCATACATCTCGTTTTGCAAAGCGCCCACAACGTACGCACTGTCAAACTCCCCAAGGTTTGCCCAATCCAAAAGATCGGTCTCCGCGTCTACGAAAACGCTGAACCACAGTTCCCCGTCGGAATATTGCTCATAAATCGCACCGCGGTAGGCGTTTATGACAGAATCAACCGTTCCGTCTCCCCACAGATAAGCTTCCTCAACAAGCAAGTCGCCGTCGAGCTTGGAAAAAGAATATACAATTTCGTACGAAACGGTATTTTCTTCATAAAGCTGACACTGAATCGAATAAGAGTCATATGTTTCCATAATTGTATGCAAATCGTTTGCATCTGCAAGCTTTTGCACGGCGGGATCCAGCACAGCGCCGTTGTTTTCGGTGGTTGTAGTGGTGTTATCGTCACCTGTGGTGGTATCGGTGTCACCGATGCCGGCAAGCTTGCCCAAAGTCAAGCAGGAAGTCAGCGTTGTCAACAGCATTACAACAGCCAAAAACATGGATAACAGTTTTGCTTTTTTCATAAAAAATCCTCCTATTGGGTATTTTTGGATTGCACAGAGGATAAAACAGTACCCGAACCGCGTGCACCGGAATAAAAAACAAGTACTAAACTGATTATACCATATTTTACAGTGTCTGTCAATCCCCACATTTGACTATGCTTCAATCACGAAAAGCTCCAGATAGTTAGAACTCACACATAGACCGTTAAATGATCCGCGGGATGCACCCTTCTACCGTGTCATTTCTGAAAAGACCAGCAAACCTTTTCAGCGACGCCCCCACCGTGTCATCTTGAGCGAACGCAGTGAGTCGAACTGCGAAGCAGTGCGAGGCGCAGCCGAGCAAGATCTTGGCGGGAGGGTTTGCAGTGGTTCCTTTGTAGATCCCGATGCTTCGCATCGCCCTCCCTTGGGTCGGGTTTGACCGGCGAGCCTGCGAGCCTTCTCAGAGATGACACGTGGAGCATTTAGGGTAGTGGTCCCTAAATGCTCGCGGGAGCTATTGTACCGACTATGCGCTT
>JAFTLZ010000014.1 GCA_017452665.1 Clostridia bacterium | reverse complement strand
GATTCATAATGGCAAAATCATTTCTTGTATAAAAGCTGATTGTTTCCTCAATAGGGGTAAATAATGTTTGATTCATTTCCGTATATGCCCTTTCGATTTTGTTATACTATTTATTATGTTTTTTCGATATAAGTTATTATACCTTGAAATATTGGTTTTAGAAGCAAAAGAGCTTGTTTGAAGGCGTTGAACGCCGCCGCTTGGTTGAAGAAGTCAAAAGAGAAGTTTTAGACAGCCTGTCGGTGGAAGTGGATATCACCAACGCTATCCAAGAGATAGAGCGATTGAACGCCGAAATTGACAAATTAAGAAAATAATATTAAAAGTGAAAAAGGAGAATTTATATGCCCACAGAGTTTTATACCGTACCCAATTAGAGAGTCGTAGAGATACACAGAGAAAAAGCAAAATCCGATTTTCTTGGTATCAACAACGAAACATGGAAAACCGCAAGCCGTGATTTGCGGCCAACCGCACTTGTACTATATTTGTACTTGGCTTCCAATGCAAACGGATATCGCAAGGCTTTATCGCCTGCCGCCATCCAAAAGGAAATAGGAATGCCCCACTCAACCTATCACGACCAATTCAAGTATTTGATTGAAAAAGGGTATCTTGTGCAGACAGGAAAAAATCGTTATGACTTCTATGAGAAATCACAAAACCATACGGTTCCGCCCATCGAACAAAGCACAGCTCAATATGTTGTGACGGATGACGGTTTTGACTTTGACAATGCTCCGTTCCTCGGTATGCCTGAACCGCTCAATGAGCAAGATATTATGGCTATGGATATAGAAATAAATAATAGTGAAGAAAGGACAGATAATCAGGCAATAAATATTATGGATTCTTATTGGAATGGTTTTTGCTTTGAAGAAATTCCAAGAGAAGGAAATAGCAAGAAGGACATTTATAAGGTACGGACATCGGACAAGACAGAGTTTATATTTTGATATGAGAGAGGGAGCCACAAACTCCCTCTCTTTCGTTTTTGTATAAAGGAGCGGAATCCGCTTGTCGGTTTCGCGCAACGCCGCACAGCTCAATTATGGGGCTTAAAAGGCGGTTCACTTTTTCATCTTGATTTTGTTTGTGTCCTTGCGTTTCATTTGTGCAAGGGGAGAAAAGTTGTCAAAATTTTTGACGATATCCGCATCAAAGATATTACAATAATGCTTTGTCATTTTAAGCGTTGAATGCCCCAAGAGCCGTTGGAGTGTAAAGGCATCACCGTCGCAATCCACTAAATACTTGCGGGCGAATGTATGACGGAAAAGGTGGAGACTTGTTTTCTGAACGCCGCGCCGTTGATTGTATCGCGCGATCGAAAGCCGTAGGGCATTTTCTTTGAGCGGTTGGCCGCTTTCCGTACAAAAGAGGGGGTCGGCATCCGTTCCGCGCCTGATTTTTAAATACTCTCTAAAGATAGCCACCATAGGTTGACACAAGGGAATGACCTGTACCTTTCGGCTCTTGGTGTGTCGATAATAAACCATGCCGCTATCCAAATCCAAGTCGCGGATTTGAACGGCTCTCACAGTTGCCGCACGGCTCCCGCTGTTCATCAAAAAATTGATAATCACCCAATCTCGATATTCTGCAAAGGAGCATTTGCGAATGTCGGGCTTTTTTAATAGTTTCTCCAATTCAACATCCGTATAAGTTTCTTTGATGGTTTCCTCTGCTTTGAAAAGAGTGATATTCAGATTGGTTATGCTTTCCTCGTTGCACCACGAAAAGAAGGATTTGAGCGTTCGTGTGTAACTGTTGATGCTATTGGGAGACAAATCCGCATCCCGCATTGATGCTATCATATCATCCAAATCGCTCTTGGATAACGAATCCATGGGTTGTGATATGTCCAAATGCTTTGCTATCGCTCTAAAATGCTGACGATAACTTTGCAGGGTCTTTTCCGCGAGTCCCTTTGTTTTTCGGCTGATGATGAAATCCTCAAAGATTTCCGTGATTGTGTCGCTTTTCGGCATTGTGATTTTCTTCATTTTCCTGTACTCTTGATTTCCAAAAATTCTATCAAAAATCAAGCGTACAGGCAAAAGGGTACAAACAAAGGAAAAAGCCTTGATATCGCAATGATATCAAGGCTTTTGGTGGAGATAAGCGGGATCGAACCGCTGACCTCTTGAATGCCATTCAAGCGCTCTCCCAGCTGAGCTATACCCCCAGGGTTGCTTTCACAACGGTATGATTATATCATACCTTTCTTTTTTTGTCAATAGGTTTATCAAAAATAATTTTGAAAATTTTCTTGAGAATTTTGCGCGAAATTTCCGAAAAAAATGTTGTAAGTACTTGCTTTTTTCTTACTCATGTGGTATAATGGTCACGCAGTATGTGTAAAGGGATTTCCCTTTCTTTACAAAACTTATCGTCCCACGGACGAAAACAAATTTTAAGAATGGAGTATTTACCATGAACAAGAGCCAACTGATCAAAGCCGTCGCTGATAAGAGCGAACTCACCCAGAAGCAGGTAGGCGAAGCCTGGACCCTGATCGAAGAAACCATCCTGGAAAATCTTGCCGCCGGTGAGAAGATCCAGCTTTCCGGTTTCGGTACCTTCGAGGTTCGCGAGAGAGCCGAGAGAGCCGGCCGTAATCCCAAGACCGGAGAGGTCGTTACCGTTCCCGCTTGCAAGTACCTCGCTTTCGTTTCCGCTAAGGCAGTTAAGGAGAAGCTGAACTGATATGCGCCTTGACAAATATCTGAAGGTAACCCGCATCATAAAGCGCCGTACTGTCGCCAACGATGCCTGCGATGCCGCGCACGTTGCTGTCAACGGCCGTCCCGCCAAGGCTTCCTATGACGTGAAGGTCGGAGACGTGATCGAGGTCACCTTCGGGGCAAGAGCACTGAAATTCAAAGTGCTTGACGTTAAGGAGACCGTTGGTAAGAACGATGCTTCCTCTCTTTACGAGGTCATTGACTGACGCGGTTTGTTTTCAAGCTTCACGGTTCATAAATTTTCATCCCTTCGCATATGTTTTTGATGATATCAATCATTTGCGGAGGGATGAAAATGAACGGACTCACGGATGATCGCCGTAACGCAGGTTACGGAGAATCAATTTCAATCAACAAAGCATCACAGGTTAGCGCTTCCCTGCCTTCCCATACCCTTTGTCTGACCGATCGGCAAAGCCTCTCTTTACACGGCATTACCGACGTGCTCGGTTTTGACGAATCTACCGTTTTTTTGGTTACGTCTTGTGGGCGCTTGACCTTGGATGGCAGCAGCTTGCATATCACGGTCCTGAATCTGACGGACGGTGTTGTCGAGGTTACGGGAAAGCTTTACGGACTCTATTATGAGGATGCCGCATCCGATCAAGACCGTTCGGGCAAACACAAGGGCAAGCGGGGATTCCTCGGCCGCATTCTTTCCTGAGAGGTGCGAGGCGGATGGAAATTTCCCAACGACTCCTGTGTTTTTTGTTTCTCGCGTCCTTTGCATTCGGAATCCTGCTTGGGCTGTTTTACGATTTTTTGTATCTTCTTCGCTTTTTTATTTTCCAGCCATCCAAGCAAAAACCGACAGCTGCGGATTTAAGAAACGTTCGCTTGGGTATGCCTGTACGGATCTTCCTCTTTTTTGAAGATCTGATATTCATCCTTTGCGGAGGCACAGGACTTTTGCTGCTCATTTATCTGATCAATGACGGGGTTTTCCGCTTATGGGGTCCCGGGGGGATGCTTGCCGGATTTTACGTCTATCGTGTTACGGTAAGTTCTTGGATGACAAAGATATGCGAGCATTTGATCTCCCTGTTGTGGCGTATACTGAAATGGATCATACGTTTGGTTTATTTACCGATCCACGTGTTGGGGCAATGGATCTACCGTCTGCTCTTCTCTCCTCTGCTTCGGTTTATTTCCTACAAACGATATCAAAAAAAGCAGCGCCACGCCGAAAGAATCATGGAAGCGTTTTTATCAGAAGCTGATCTTGCGTTTACGGATCAGAATGAAGTTTTATGGAACAATTAAAAGGCGGTATGTATATGTCAAATGAAAACGGCAAAAATCCTTATGAGCCCACGGAGGCTTTGACGGAAGTTCCCGAAACGGTATCTGCTTCGGCAGATGATGAACAAGAAGCCAAATTGGGTCTCTCCATGCTTGCCAAAGTTGTACTTGGGGTTGTTGTTTCGGTTTCTCTGATCATCAGTATTTCCTGCCTCATGCAATTTAACCGCTTGGAGAAAGAACGAAAAGCATTGGAAGAAGACCTGAAAAAGCACAATGAAGTGATCGGCGAATTACAACACATCATCAATTCCCCCGAAGATGAATCCTATATTATTTCCGAGGCAAAACGCATCTTTGGATACTACTTCCCTGACGAAAACATTTATCATCAGGATTGACAAAAGCCCCCAGCAACGCCCAAAGAAAGGAGACAACGATGGCTGAACAGCAGAAAAAAGGCGGCAAAAAAGTAATTGCCCAAAACAAAAAAGCATATCACGATTATTTTGTTGACGAGCGCTATGAGGCCGGTATTGCTCTCTTTGGCACAGAGGTTAAAAGTCTTCGCAAGGGCGCTGTCAACCTCAAGGATTCGTACTGCTCGATTCAAGGCGGCGAAATATTCGTTCATGGAATGCATATCAGCCCTTATGAATTCGGCAACATTTTTAATCGCGAGCCGCTACGGGACCGTAAGCTGCTCATGCATCGACGTGAAATCATGAAATTGAACGGAGCGTTAACACAAAAAGGATTGACACTCATTCCTTTGTCGCTCTATTTTTCGGGACCCTACGTCAAGGTCGAGCTTGGATTATGCCGCGGTAAAAAGCTGTATGACAAGCGTGCATCCATCGCAGAGGCAGAATCCGACAGAGAGATCGAACGACGCATGAAATCCAGATCTCACGGTTACGACGACTACGACTGATCTCCATGATGAGTCAAGTTAAATACCAAAACAACTGACGGCACAAAATTTCTCTTTGGGACGGTTCCCTGTTTTTTATGGGGGTGTACCGGTTTCGACGGGGATCTTGAAGTGTGATAAGCGGGTCAGGCCGGGTAATCCTGTCAACTGCCCAACCTTAAAAAATAAACGACAACAATACTGTTGCTCTTGCAGCCTAATTGGCTGTGACGCGGCCCATTGCGCCGCCCGTCTCCCGGAGAAGGACCACGGTCTCCGCTGAGGCGTCATGTAAGTGGTGAACTTGCATCGGTGTTTCGCCATTGAACCGATCAAGCACAAAATGGCTGCTTGCGTTGCGGTTTGTTCCTGTACCGTGCCGTGAGGAGATCTGAACAGTAACTGCACCCGGAGAAAGTTGCATGAATGGGTTTTCGGACAGGGGTTCGACTCCCCTCACCTCCACCATCTGCCAAAATCCTTATATCACAAGGATTTTGGCATTTTTCTTTTTGCATCAACAATTATTCCGTATCGTTTTCCCGTTTCATTCCTCGCCCTCGCGCTGTTTCCCTCGCGTATTTAAAATATTATAAGAAACGAAATAAGAAACAGCCTATATTAAAAAATCAACCCTCCCAAGTCACCCCGGGAGGGTCATTTTTATCAGTATCCACCGATGCTGAGCAGCTCCTTGACCTCTTCCCTGCCAAGCCCCAGCCCGGCAAGATACGCCCGCACCTTCTCCTCGCCCTGGGTGTTCTTGTACCCCAGATACCCAAGGATCAAATGCTTCTGCGCCGCCTTGAGGTTCAAAGCGCTCAGATAAGAGATCACCTTCGACTTCTTGGAGCCAGTGATCGCCTTACCGTCCTTCCCTACGTCCGCCCCAAGACCGGCACACACCGCCGCGATAATGGACAGCTGCGCGGGATCCACAGCCCGGGACATCAAAACGTTCTTGTTCTCAATGTCCACGCCCAGCAGATCCTCAATGGCGCGGTTGTAGTAAATGCCGTACAAGCGCTTGATGGCCTTGGCCTTTGCCTCGTCGTCAGCACCCGTATACAGCTTCATGGACACCATGCGGCTCACAGCCTCGTTGGCCTCGCCGTATACCTTGCGGAACTGCGCCTTCTGTTTGGCCGTCAGCTTGACACTCTGCCCCTCGTAGGTGATCACGTCACCCACACCGCGAGGCAATACGTCCATGCCGGCAACGACCAAGCGGTTCATTTCCTGGCGAACCACCGATGACTTCACCTCACCCACGTTCTCATCCAGCATCACGCCCACAATGGTAGAAAGACGATCCTCGTCCTCTGCCTCAATGGCGGCCTTGATGTCGGCGTTATAAGAAGGCTTGTAGAATACGCCATCCAACTTGTACGTTGCCTCCGGTGCGATCTTGTCAAGCACACCTCGCGTCCAGTTGTAGAAATTACGCGTGGGAATGCCCGTCACCTGCCCGATGGAATACAGCATTTTCCTGCTCTCCTTGGCGATATCACGCCCCTCGGCATTTCCGGTTACAATGTTTCCCATCGTGGAGAAGAACCCGTCAAAGGAATCCAGCATATCGTTGAATGCCGATACAGACATATCCTCAAGGCCGTACCCCGAGCCAAAGAAACGCTCGTACACATCGTTGATGATGGGCAGACCGCCAAGGAGAGAGCCGAAGAAGACAGACAGCCAATCCAGCCACGTGGCCTCCTCGTCGTCCTTATTCAGGAACCAACGCACGCCCATGGTCAAAAGCGTGGTGTATATGGCCACCGCCGCCAAGGAACCGAGAGACTTACCCAACCGTCTCCGTGCCGCCCGCATTTCCGTTTCCGGTACATCTGTCTTGTCAAGAAACGCCCTGCGCTTGATCACCGAAACCTCGCCCCAAGCATCCAAGAGCCGACCCGTCAGCTTTACCGCGTCCGACGTGAACATGGTCAGCATCTTTTGAATTTCGCTTGTCGATCTGGCCGCCTCGGATTTCTCGCTGGCCAAAGCATTCTGCTGGGTCTCCAGGATCACCTCACGAAGCAGCTCACCCGCCGCCCGCTTGTTCTCCTCGGTATTCAGCTTCAGATGCTTGTCCTTGGCCACCTGATACTGCGCTGCTACGAACAGACGGCGAACCACAAAGGAGTCCGTCCAACCGATGGGCTTCATCAAAGCATCACTTGCGTTGTCCAGACGCCCTTGCGCCCGCGCCGCCTGATTGTCATAGGCGCGAAGCTCGGCAAGATCGCAGTATTTGAAAACGTCCCCGCCCTTAGCCGTAAATCCGCGCATAAGGCTC
>JAFTLZ010000013.1 GCA_017452665.1 Clostridia bacterium | reverse complement strand
TTTAATTTTTATTGAAAACCGCCTTTGACAAAATCGAATTTTTATGCTATAATATTGGAGTCGAACAGCCACAGCGCGTAGAATCACGACGAGATTCTACGCGCTGTTTTTCTGTCTTGACGCAGTTTTCAGGAGCTTTTCCCTTGGTGTGAACGCTTTTCGTCTACAGTCTGTTATATTTTAAAAAATATTGACAAATTGTTTCGAATATGATATAATCAATGTATAAAGTTTATACAAGTAATTTTAAGAAATCTGTTTTTGAGATTCATCTTCCTTATCAAAAATACAACCGTTGGTTGAGTGAATATTATCCAAATGGTTGAGCGAAAACAACCGTTCCTCTCTTCCCTTTTTGCTTGTAATATGATATCATATGGGTAAGAGGAACGGAAAAAACGCTCCCACTGGAAAGGAATTAGAACTCATGAAACAAACACTTGGCAACCGCATTGCAGAAAAACGCCGCGCCCGTGGATTGAAGCAGGACGAGCTGGCAGAAAAGCTAGGAATCTCCTCGCAGGCGATCTCCAAATGGGAGAACGATATCTCCTGCCCCGATATCTCGCTCCTGCCCGCTCTGGCGGCAGAATTGGATTGCTCGCTGGATGAGCTGTTGACGGGCGAAAAAAAGCCGGTGGTACAAATGCAACCGGCAGAAAATCGCAAAAAGGTGGACGACATGATGCTTCGCATCACCATTACTGCCGATGAAGAGGAAACCGTACGCATCAACATCCCCGTCCCGCTGATAAAGGTCGCTTTGGAAACCGGAATCGACGCCAAAACGCTGATGGTAAACGGCTCCATGCAAAACACCAACATTGATTTTGCAGGAATTATGAAGCTGATCGATCAGGGGGTGATCGGAACGCTGATGGAAATTGAAGCACCCGACGGTGTTCACATTTGTATTACGGTGGAATAAGATATGAAAATCACGATTCAACGTTCACCGAAAACGCAGCTTCAGCTTCGCCTTCCCACCGTGCTGTTTTGCAGTCGGCTCGGTGCTTGGATGGCGGCGCGAGGGATGCGCAAGCAAGGAAACACCACTGTGACCTATCGGCAGCTGTATCCGATTTTTCGGGAGCTGAAAAAGCAAAAACGGCGCTACCGCAAGCAGGAGTGGAATTTGATCGAGCATCTGGATGCTGATGGAAATCTGCAATTCTCGATTCGGATTTGACGAAAGCGGGATTTGGTTTTTGTGGGGCTTTTAAAAAAATCCCCCACGCCCCCCAAAACTTTCAACGCATAAATGAAAATAACGAGGCAGGAATGTTTCTGCCTCGTTAGCTTTTATTCGTTCAGTGAAAGTTTTGAAAGGGTGTGAGAAAACTTTTTCAAAAGTTTTCCCACGAAAAACCGCGTCCTTTTTCAAAGTTCCCAAAAACCGTGCTTTTTTTACTCCACAAAATCAAATCAAATCTATACCACCAAAAATGCAGGAGAGTACTTGACTTTTTTCGATTTTTCTTGTATAATAATAAGATGAGATATTATGGTTAGAATAAGGTTGAGAAAAATGGAACACAGAAATATTCTTCCGCCTGAGGAGACGGAAATGCAAAAAAGATATACGGCGCGGATGCGTGCGGAGAACGATCGCCATTTTGCCGAAACGGGCAAGCGGCGCGGCGCATTCGTGATGACCTTTGGCTGTCAGCAAAACGAGGCGGACAGCGAAAAGATCGCCGGCATGGCAGAGGCAATGGGATACGAGATCGTCACAGCGCCGGAGGATGCCGACCTGATCATGGTCAACACCTGCGCCATTCGCGAGCACGCCGAGCAAAAAGCGCTCTCCATCGTGGGGCAGTACAAGCATTTAAAAGCGAAAAATCCGTCGCTCGTCATCGGCATTTGCGGTTGTATGGTGGTACAGGAGCATCGCAAAAACGACATCAAATTCCGCTACCCGTACGTGGATTTTCTCTTCGGTACGTCCTCGCTGCATCGCTTTCCGCAGCTGCTGTGCGAAAAGCTGGAAAAGGGCAAACGGCTGTACTGCCCCGAGGAGACCGAATATCAGGTGGCAGAGGAGCTTCCCATCCGCCGCGAGAGCAGCTACCGCGCATGGGTGTCGATTATGTACGGATGCAACAACTTCTGCTCCTACTGCATCGTGCCGTACGTGCGTGGGCGGGAACGGAGCCGCGAGATGCCACAGATTGTAAAGGAAGTCACCGAGCTGGTGCAAAGCGGCTACAAGGATATCACGTTGTTGGGACAAAACGTCAACTCTTACGCCAAGGATAGCGGATATCCGTACGATTTTGCCGACCTTTTGGCAGAGCTGGATCGCATCCCCGGCGATTACACCCTCCGATTTATGACCAGCCACCCGAAGGACGCAAGCCGCAAGCTGATCGACGTCATGGCGGCATCCCGACACATCGCGCATCAGTTCCATTTGCCGATGCAATCGGGCAGCGACCGCGTGCTTGCCGCAATGAACCGCAGGTATGACACCGCCAAATATCTGGATATTGTCTCCTATATGCGCGAAAAGCTGCCGGATGTCACACTGACCTCGGATATCATCGTCGGCTTTCCGGGCGAGACCGAGGAGGACTTTGAAGGAACGTTGAATCTGCTGCGCGCGGTGCGCTTTGATATGCTGTACTCCTTTATCTACTCGCCGCGCAAGGGAACACCTGCCGCCGAGATGGAGCAGGTTCCGCAGTCGGTCAAAAGCGAGCGCTTCGACCGTTTGCTGGCTCTGCAAAATCAGATCGGAACCGAAAAAAATCAAACCTTAGTCGGCAAAACTCTGCGCGTGCTGTGCGACGGTGTCAGCAAAAACAACGACGCCCTGTATTCGGGACGCACCGACGGAAACAAGATCGCGTTTTTTGAAGGCGAGCCCACCGATGCGGGTCGCTTTGTGGAAGTGACCGTAGAGCGCGCGGATGCGTTTGCTCTGTATGGGAAAAAGGTATAACGATATAAAAATCAAAATTGAGAAAGGAAAACGAATATGGAAATTTTTGAGCTTGCCGCAGAGCTTGGCAAAAAGCTGAAGGATGACGCGCGCCTGATCGCGCTGGAGGAAGCAAAAAAAGCATACGAGGAGGACGTAACTCTGCAGAAATATATGGTGGAATACGAGGTACAGCAAAAGGCAATGCAGCGCGCGGTGGCACAGCCCGACCGCGATATGCAGCTGATCGACAGCATCCAGCGCCGCACTGACGAGCTGTATCAGCTGATCGCCGAGCATCCCGTGTTCGCACAGCTTAACCGCGCGCAGGCAGAGGTCAACGAGCTGATGAATTCCGTCAACCAGACCATCATGACGCAGATCACGGGCGAAGAGCCCTTTGGATGCACGCACAACTGCAGTACCTGCGGCGGCTGTCATTGACGGCGTGTGCCCGTAAAGAGCGCGGTTTGTACAGAAAAGCCGTGCAAACGAAACATTTTGGAAGGAAAGGAACGTACCGGCCATGACCCCGATGATGGAGCAATACTTCGAGATCAAAAATCAATACAAGGATCATCTGCTGTTTTACCGTCTCGGTGATTTTTACGAGATGTTTTTTGACGATGCCGTGCTTGCCTCGCGTGAGCTGGAGCTGACACTGACCGGCAGAGATTGCGGAGAAGCGGAACGCGCACCGATGTGCGGTGTTCCTTTCCACTCGTCCGAGACTTATATCGGCAAATTGATCGAAAAAGGCTACAAGGTGGCAATCTGCGAGCAGGTGGAGGATCCCGCAAAGGCTAAGGGGTTGGTCAAACGGGAGGTCATCCGCGTGGTGACACCCGGAACGCTGATCGAATCCTCCTTGCTTTCCGAGCAGAAAAAC
Source organism: Clostridia bacterium (assembly GCA_017452665.1). Taxonomy (GTDB): domain Bacteria; phylum Bacillota; class Clostridia; order Oscillospirales; family CAG-272; genus UMGS1865. Next base: position 2,772 of record JAFTLZ010000013.1, on the reverse strand, counting down.
AATTACCTGTGTGCCATTTGCATGAGCGCGGACGCCTGCGGTGTCTGCTTTGCCGACGCATCCACCGCGCAGGTCTATGCCACGTCCTTTCACGGCACCGACCGCGAGGTGCGCCTGAAAAACGAGCTGGGAACCTATGCGCCGCGGGAGGTCATCTGCAATCTGGATCGAATGCATATGGGCGAGATCGGAGATTTCCTTGCCGCCAAAAACGGCACGGTGTTGACCGACAAGCAAAACGCACGCTTTGACGCAGAGGAAGCACTGGCAACCGTGCAGGCACAGTTTGGCGAGCAGCTGCGCGGCGAGCATTTGGAAAACCGCGAATTGATCTCCGCCATCGGCGCTTTGCTTTCCTACATCCGCGACGCCGAAAAGAACGATATCTCTTACATCAAAGAACTGAACATCTATTCCGAGGGGCAGTATCTGGAGATGGATATCAATACCCGTCGGAATCTGGAGCTGACCGAATCCATGCGAACCAAAGAAAAACGCGGTTCGCTTTTGTGGGTGCTGGATAAAACGCGTACCGCACCGGGCGCACGGATGCTGCGCAAATGGGTGGAGCATCCCCTGCTTTCCACCTCCGCCATCTGCCGCCGCCAGGGCGCGGTGGAGGAGCTTTGCGGCAACTTTATGCTGCGTGAGGAGCTGGGCGAGGAGCTTTCCGGTGTGCTGGATCTGGAGCGTCTGATCACCAGAATCGTGTACGGAAGCGCAAACGGAAAGGATCTGCGCGCGGTCTGCAATACTGCGTCGGTCCTGCCCGAGGTCAAACGCCTGCTTGCATCCTGCCAAAGCGAGGAGCTTTGCCGCATTTACGAGTCTTTGGACGTATTGGAGGACGTGTGCGAAAAGATCAACGCCTCCATCGTTGCCGATCCGCCGTTTTCCTTGCGAGAGGGCGGCGTCATTGCCGACGGCTACAATGCAGAGGTAGACCGCTTGCGTGAGGTCATGCGCGACGGCAAGGGTTGGGTAGAGAAGATTGCCGAGGAAGAACGCGAAAAAACCGGTATCCGCACCCTGCGCATCGGCTACAACAAGGTGTTCGGCTATTACATCGAGGTCACCAAATCTTTTATGGATCAAGTGCCCCCGCATTACATTCGCAAACAAACGCTTGCAAACTGCGAGCGCTATATTACCCAAGAGCTCAAGGATATGGAATCCACCATTCTCGGTGCCGAGGATAAGATCTGCGCGCTGGAATATGAGCTCTTCCAGGAGATCCGTGTGTACGTCTCCGAGCAAAGCGCGCGGATCCAGAAAACCGCGGCGCTGCTGGCAGAGCTGGACGTCTATGCCTCGCTTGCCACGGTTGCAACCAAGCATCGCTACGTGCGCCCTGAGGTGGCGCAGGACGACACTTTGGTCATCAAGGACGGCAGACACCCCGTGGTAGAGCAATTCGTTAAGGACACCTATTTCGTTCCCAACGACGTCTGCCTCGATACCGATCACAATCGCCTCATGCTGATCACCGGACCCAACATGGCGGGTAAATCCACCTATATGCGGCAGGTCGCACTGATCACGGTCATGGCGCAAATCGGCTCCTTTGTTCCCGCCTCCGAGGCACACGTGGGCATCGTGGACAAGCTCTTTACCCGCGTGGGCGCATCGGATGACTTAGCATCCGGGCAATCTACGTTTATGCTGGAGATGAACGAGGTCTCCTACATTCTGAAAAACGCCACGCGCAAGAGTCTCATCATTTACGACGAGGTCGGGCGCGGAACTTCCACCTTTGACGGTATGAGTATTGCGCGCGCCATCGTCGAGTATACCAGCAGCCGCAAGATCGGCGCCAAAACGCTGTTTGCAACGCATTATCACGAGCTGACGGTGATGGAGGAGGAATTCGACGGTATCGTCAACTACAACATCGCCGCAAAAAAGCGCGGGGACAGCATCACCTTTTTGCGCAAGATCGTGCGCGGCTCCACCGACGATAGCTACGGCATTGAGGTCGCCAAGCTGGCAGGACTTCCGAACGAGGTCATCAAGCGTGCCCGCGAGGTGCTTGCCGCAGTGGAGGCAACCTCCAAGGCGGTGTCCGAGAGCGATACGGGTGTGAAAAATAAGAAAAAAGAGCCCGTCCGCGACGATAGCCTTATCTCCATCGACGATTGCATGAACGAGCAGATTGTTGCCGAGCTGAAGGCAGTAGACCTGAATACACTCTCTCCCTTTGAGTGTATGTCCTTCCTGTTCGATCTGAAAAAGCGCCTGCAGTAAAAAAGCACCGATGCCCGGTACTAAAAAATATTGAAAAAAACTATTGAAAAAATTCAAAAAGCGGTTTATAATAATAACGTAGGAGCCGCCGGTGACGGTTGCTTCCAAAGTAATAGTTAAGATAACCGCTTACGTTTGGTCACTGGGCGGTTATCTTTTTTTGCTGTTTTTATAGCAAGATATGATGAGAAACACCAGAGAGGCAGTCTGTAAAAGATCGTGCCATGTGATGTAATCCATAATACCACCTCCCCTCCGTGTGTTGGGGCAGGTGAAAAGAATCTAATTCCCATCAGAATTAACCTTGTGGAGCAGGCAGGGTAGTGGTCCCTGACTGCTGGCGGGAGCTATTGCTTATCCACCGCGCACAAAATCAACCAATATAGTTACAAACCCGTTTTTGAAAGTTTTGGGAGGGTGTGGGGACCCTTTTTCAAAAGGGTCCCCACGAAAAAAACAAAAGCCACGAACTCTCCCACAAAAAAGAAGAAAGGAGTGACAGCAGATGGGAAAAATCAACGTACTGCC
>JAFTLZ010000172.1 GCA_017452665.1 Clostridia bacterium | reverse complement strand
TGGAGGGCACCAAAAAAAATGCTTGCCGCCCTGCGTGGCGGAGATAGTAAGAGCGGCGTATCCCCTTTTCGCGCGGTGATGCTTGCCCTGGCGGGAACGCTTGGCGTGGGCAATATCGTGGGAGTGGCAAACGCCGTTTGGATCGGCGGTGCGGGTGCGGTGTTCTGGATGTGGGTCTCGGCGTTGCTTGCAATGATTCTCAAATATGCCGAAATCCTTTTAGCGGTTGCACACCGCAGGCAGGACCGCAACGGTCATTTTTTCGGCGGTGCAGTCTATTATATAAAGGATCATTTTTTGTCGCGGCGGCATTTTCGTGCGGCAACTGTTCTGCCCGCGATCTTTGCGGCGCTGATCCTTTTGGATGCACTCAGCATGGGATGCGTCATTCAGGCAGATGCCATTGCCTCCTCGCTGAAGGGTGTTGTGAACATCCCCGTATGGGCAGTTGGAATTATGTTGGTGCTTCTCACCTTGCCGCTGTTGATCAAGGGCAGTCGCGGAATCTCGGCACTGACCGAATATTTGGTACCCATCATGACAGCGGGCTACATCATTTTATCGGTGGCGGTGCTGATTTTGCGAAGCGATCGATTGGGCGATGCGCTTTGTATGATATTTGAAGGTGCGTTTACGTTTGAAGGCGTTTCGGGTGGCGTACTGGGCTTTTTGACCTGCAAAGCCTTGCGTGTTGGAACCATGCGCGGTCTGCTCTCCAATGAGGCGGGATGTGGAACAGCCCCCACGGCACACGCTTCCGCTGATGCAAAAAGCCCGGCAAGCCAAGGTGTTTGGGGAATATTTGAGGTATTTGTGGACACGATCCTGCTTTGTACCGCAACCGCATTGGTCATTTTGGTCAGCTATGATGAGGTGGCGCTGCTGGGCGGTGACGGCGTGATGATGACCATTCGCGCGTATTCCACGGTGCTGGGGAATTTTGCCTCGTGGTTCTTCTGCGGCGCCATTTTTTGTTTTGGATACGCAACTTTGCTTTGCTGGGGCGGATACGGGCTGGAAAATCTCCGTTTTCTGACGCAGAAAAAGCGCTGGTATGTACTCTATTATCTTGCCTTTGGCATATGTATCCTGATCGGCGCAAACGGAGCACCGAGCGGTGTTTGGGACGTTGCCGACTTTGCCATTGCTGCGCTGACCGTAATGAATTTGTGCGTTTTGTTTTTGATGCGCCGCGAGATCCGAGCACACACCTTGCCGCCGCTCCCGCCGACCGAGTTATAAAGCAATTTATAAAACCGCCGCCCCGTTCCGATCAACGGGAACGGGGCGGGTGCCGTATCAGCGAACGATTGAAAAAATTCAACCGTTTTGCGTGCCGAACAGCACGGTGCACTTTTTGATCAGTCGGTTTTCTCGCCATGAGCTTTCGCATCCGAAACGCATCCGACGAATTTTAACGTACGGGAAAAAGGACTTCACAGAGATCTTTTTCACCGTATCGCCTCTTGCGGCTACACAGCCGCGCACGCTTTACGCTTTCTTATTTCGTCTTAATGGAGTTCTCGTAGGACTCGATCATCTTCTTAACCATTTGACCGCCAACGGAACCTGCCTGCTTGGAAGTGAGGTCACCATTGTAACCCTGCTTCAGGTTGACACCAACCTCGTTTGCAGCTTCCATCTTGAATCTTTCCAAAGCTTCCTTTGCCTCGGGAACAAGAGTCTTGTTGCTTGCCATTGTTTGATTTCTCCTCTTCTGAACGGTCCGATTTCCAAACCGTTCATCTGTGAATCAAATGAGGATTCGGCTTTTCGTCCGTTCGTCTATCTATATCATTGAGACGCGTTTTTCGCGGCTCTGATACTATTGTTCACCGCGATTCTTGTTTTATGAATGGAAAAGTTTGCAGAAAAATTTCGAAAAATCAGTTTCTATGCAAAAAAAGAATTGCAAACGCTTTTGCACTTGCAATTCCCTTTTTATTTGTTAAATTGTTTGAGCAAGCTTCTATGAGACACTTTTGCAAACCGTACAGTTAATCCCCGCAAATAAAGTTGATCTCTGCTACAGTAACGTCCGTAAACTGCTCCGTCACAGCAACGCCGCCAATATAAAGCGGCATTTCGGTATCTCCTGTCGGATTAAAGCGGATCTGGAAATTTTTGACCTGTTCCGCAAGCCCGTATTTTGCTTCGTATACGGTATACGGGATAACGTATTCGCACCACGCATTCGCTTGGGTGTGATACGTATAGTAAACCATATCAAAATCCAGACGCGCGTCCGCCTTGGAGGTCGCACCGTTCAAATAGAAGCGGATCGGGCGGGAAACCGTATCGTATACCCGAACCTTGATCAAAAAGCTTCTGCCGATATCCTCGCTTGTAACGGCATTGCCCTCATTGATCAGCGTTTGGTTGGAAACGGTATCGGCAGCCTCCATGTTGGCATAGAAAACGTGTCCGCCCTGATACTTTCCTTCGTTCGGGAGACGTATCACCTTCAGTGCATTCTCACCGTCGGGCGACTGTTCAACGCAGTACAACGTGTAGGAGGAGATATTGAAGTCCTCAGTTCCCTTTTCAAAGCCGTTTTCATAAACGACGACATCGTTACCAAGCGTTGCAGTTTTGAGCAGGATCGAAACCGTTTCACCGGCAGTTAATTTTGCAACGTAATCGGTTGCATCAATTTCATAAAAGCCGCTGCCGCTGACACGGATGTTTCCAATCAACGAATTTGTCTCTGCATCGTAAGCGGAAAGCAGATTGAAAGCATCGTTTCCCACGTAAATGCGAATCGCAAAGCGGTCTGCCTGTGATTGTGCGGGAACGGTAAGCGACAGAACCGCACCTGCCGTATTCAGCGTGAGAGGCGCGGAAGAAAGAGCAACGCTCGTTTCGGAGCGGGTGGTGAAAGAAGCCGTATACACCTGCCCCATCCGAACGCCGTTTGCTCCCACAAGATCTTCGGGAACGGTCAGCGTGTATTGCTTTCCGCCCATCAGATTGCACGGTGCAAAGGTCCACTCGGTATTGCCGTAAGCGCTTTTCCAAGAACCGCTAACCTTGTTTCCATCTGCGTCAACCAGCGCGATCTTTGCAATCTCTTTTTCCTCTACTTCACCGATGAATTTGACCGTAACAGAATCGGTTGCAGAGATGACAGAGCCATCCGCGGGATCGGTATAATTCACGGATACTGCAGAATCTTTTAAATAATACGCCGCAAAATCAAAGAATCCCTTGTAGATGTTCACGCCGTAATTTGCATCCACGCCGTTTGCGAAGATATGTGCGATGTTCGCTTCATACCAAAGGCACGGAATGTTCAGGGTGCGGCAGAGGTTGACCATGATATTTTGCTGACCGTACTCGGTATTGCAGGTATCCTGCAGATTTTCAGTGATGAACAGCGGAGAATACTCCTTGCAGAAAAGATCGACACCGCCGCCACAGCAAGAATAAACCATCTGCGCGCCCGAGGAGATCTCATGTCCGTGATAAACCGCCCAGGGTTGAAGCTCGCCGCCACCAATCGTCACTCCGTCCGCGGTATAGCTTTCGGTGATTCCGTTATCGTAGCGGGTCTCTCCGTGATGACCGGGGAGCCAGTACATCTGATAAAAATGGTTGATCTTATCGTTGACACGCTTTGCGATCTCAGCATCGTCCAGCCCGCTTTCGGGAGTATAGAGATTCTCACGAAGAGACGGAGCGCCAAGATGCGTCATCCAGGATGCCTTGGAGATTCCAAATACACCTACCTTGTCAATATCAAAGCGGTAAACATCATGCTGAGAAAGCGAAAGATATCTGACATACCGCATCGCGGCGGTTGCCACCTGCGCGGCGTTGTAGGTATAGGTTGCATAGGACATATTGTCGCCCGACACACTCTTTCCCTGCTTTACGCTGCTGCCGTCAAAATAGCTGTAGTGATCGTCACGTCCCATCGGAATCCATGCGTAATCAAACAAAAATCCGGCATATCCTTGGAAAAGGAACCCTTGCATTTGGGGGCGGGACGTATTGGAGCTGCCCGAAGCAAGATACCCCGTGGATGCAAACATCGACATGATCGGAACATCCTTTGCGGGATTGGTGGGATAGAGCGTATGGCAATACAAATTCAGATCGATCGGCGTACCGCCTGGCTTGACGCAATCTGTGATCGTTTTTGCTTTGGTATAAAAAATCTTTGTGTATTGCCCGTTTTCTTCATCTACTATATTTCCTGTTGCATCGCTGTACCATACGGGAGCACTTCCGTCAAAGCCGTTTTGCACTGCCTTGCGGCTACCGTCTGCGTGTACCCATTTGACAATGACATCTTTTCGGAACATCCGAAAATCGTTGTTCCAAACGTTTACAATCTTTTCCAGAGTTCCGTCGGTACCATGCTTGTCAAGTGCAAAATAAACATCGTTCAGCTTGATATTGTAGCCTGCGGGAAGCATAAAATTATCCGCATAGGAGCCGCGCGGCAGAATGCTTTCATCGGTAAAATAGGTGCCCGACGCAAGCTTGCTTCTCAAAAGCTGTGCGGAATAATCCAGCGCCTCTCCCGTTGCCTTTTCATGGTTGAGATAATCCGCAACCGCAACGGCGTAGCCGCGCTCCAACATGGATTGAATGATGCTGACGTCACTCTCCGTTCCAACACGTTCAAAGCCTGCGTTGACCACGTAAAGGATCACGGGAGTTGCTCCCTCGGTCATATATCCGGGAACTGCCGCTCCGTGGGTGACACTGTCATAATATACCGTAATCTCATACGGAATCCCAATGTAGCCGTCATCGTCAAACGCCTGCACTGCGCCTACCTGATATGCGGCAAGTGTGCGGCTCTCTTTGATTTCATTCATACTGTTTCTCCTCCTTGGAATCGGTAAAAAAAGGAACGCCTGCAAACCATTTTATGTTATCTACAATCCGGACTGCCTTCGTTCCCTATTCAATTTTATGTTACCATATTTATTTCATTTTGTCGATACCGTAGTCTCTCTTATGTATGTCATATTCTCCGATATTTGTAAGCAATTCAACCCGGAAACGGCTGTTCCGCAATATTACTGACCAAAGAAAACTTATTCCACGCGCGGTAAAAAGTATTCATACTTCCAAATCCGCACAGCTCCGCCGCACGGCAAGCGGAAAGCTCCGGCATCTCGCGGCGGATGCGGTTGTATTCGATGATCCTGCACGTGTTCAGGTAATCGGGAAAGCTCGTTCCCATCAATTCATTAAAAATCGTGGAAAAATAGTTTGCCGAATAGCCGAATTTCTTTGCAACCGCATCCACGGTCAAGCGCTCAGCATAGTGCTCACCAATGTACTTCAACACATTCAAAAGCATGCCGGGATGCCTCTCCACAGCTTCTTTCGGATAAAACCGGTAATACTTTGTCATCAGATAAGACAGCGTATCGGCAAATGCTCTTTTGCAAAGAAGAGACTCCGGATCCCAATTCTCAATCGTATAATCAAGATAGCGCTTGACCGTTTCAAAATGTTCGATTTTTGCCATATGGGTTGGGAACGAGATGCTCCCCAACCGATTGACCTCGGTAAAAAAGCTTTGGCTGATCAAAACGATATAGACTGCTACACCCTTTTGATAATAAAATTTATGCGGCTCCAGACTGTTCATAAAGCAGACCTCGCCCTCATGCAAAAGATGTTCTTCGCCGTTGATGACGATCCTGACACCTCCCTGCAGCCCAAAAGCAAATTCGATCGAGTTATGAAATCCCGGATAGGGCTTTGATCCAAACCATTCATTTTTCACCTCGTGGCGTGCAAAATAAATGTGATCCTTTTCATCCCGCCTCTGCTCGTACCACGCCTGAAACATATTCAGCTCCTTTCTGCCCCCATTTGCTCATCTGCCTCTTACGCCTTACGCTTGCGGCAAAGATACTCGTCCAGCTTGACCTTCATTTCCTCGGGAATCTCCCGCGCCACAGGGAAGATCTTTGCATTCGCCATCCGCTCCACAAAGGCTGTGATAAACGCAATATCCTTTTGCATATTTTCAAGCTTGATCAGATTTTGGGTATCGTATCGATTGTGGATCGTGGCGGTATTTGCCGGCGCGCGTCTGACAAAGGACGCCGTCGGAATCCCCTTGTCGGCAAAGGGCGTGGAATCGCTGGAATGGATCTCCTGAATCGGGGATACGGGCAGACCGATCTCATCCCCCAGATAGGACAGATAGTGCACCAGCTTTTGCTCCGCCGTGCAGATCGAGCAGAATTTTCCCATTACACAGCCGATCATATCCAGATTGACATCCATCAAAATCGATTCCAGCTCATTTTCGTGCGCGGTGCAGTACGCCTTGGAGCCAAGCAGACCTCTCTCCTCGCTTCCGCACCAGATAAAGCGCAAGCCGTAAAGATGCGGCCGTTGGCTGAAATACTCTGCCATGGAAAGCAAGCCGACACAGCCCGACATATTGTCGTAAGCCCCCTGAGACAAGGAGGTTGAATCATAGTGTGCCGTCAAGGTAATCCAGCGATCACACTGTCCCGGCAGATCCAGCACCACGTTTTGTGAGGTTCCCTTGTACTCCTTTTGCCGCACTGTGATCTTTGCCGTTTTTGCATCTCCGTTGACAATGGCAACCGCGTCCTTGGCGTTGATGTTTACGCCCAATATTTTTTCTCCTTGCGAAACGTAGGAGCGCAGCTCACGGCGATCGATGTCACGGTCGCTGTAGTTGACGTTTCCGTCGTAGCTGATAAACGCAAGCGCACCGTTGGCAAGAAGATCGCGATACCGCCAGTAACCGAGATATCCGTCGAACAGCACGATCTTCCCTTTGCACTGCGACAGCGCATATTTATCGTCGGAAGCAAGATAATACAGCTCCGCCTCTGCCTCCCCCGAACCGCAGTTCCGGTATCCGTGGCAAGGGATCGGCACGCCGTCAACCAACAGCTCGGCAAATTCCATCTCAGCCATATCGACTTCAAATTCCTCAAAGCTCGCTTCCAAGCCCATGTCGGCGCAAACCGTCTTCAGATATTCCGCAACACGACGCTCCTCGGCGCTTCCGCCCATCCGTACGTAAGCAGTATCGTTAAAAATCTTTTTCATCAAATCGGATTTCATTCTTTCCACCTCCAAAATCGGAATAATATCATTATACAGGATCGCGCGAAAAAAGTCAATAAAAACGGAACAAAAAAAGAATTGCAACCGCCAAAGCGCTTGCAATTCTTTTTATCCTTTTAATTAGTCGGTCACGAAAGGCAGAAGAGCCACGTTGCGCGCACGCTTGATGGCGGTGTTCAGCTCTCTCTGGTGAACGGCGCAGGTACCGGAAATTCTTCTGGGAAGAATCTTACCTCTTTCGCTGATAAACTTTCTCAGCTTTGCGCTGTCCTTGTAATCAATGAAAGCAACCTTGTCTGCGCAGAAAATGCAGACCTTCTTTCTTCTGCGGTTATTGTTCGCGGGGCGAGCCGGGCGAACGACTTCTTCCGTTTTGGTAGCGGTAGTATCCATCTTATGAAATCCTCCTATTCATGTTTTGTTGCCGCTTCTGCGATCAGAAGGGCAGATCGTCGTCAGTCTTCAATTCCTCAAACTTGGGCGCTGCGGCCGGAGAGGAAGAATAGGACGGCGCGTTGTAAGTGTCGGCAGTGTACTGTCCGCCAACACCGCCTTCGTTTTTGCTGTCAACGAACATTGCTTCGTCGGCAACCACCTCGGTGGCATAGCGTTTTTGACCCTGGGCATCCTGCCAGCTTCTGGTCTGGATGGAGCCCGTAACACAAAGCGCAGAGCCCTTGCGGAAATAACGGGAGATAAACTCTGCGGTTTGTCTCCACGCAACCACGCTGATAAAATCAGCCTGCTGCTGTGCCTGTGTACCGTCTGTGTTTTTTGCCTGGTACCGACGGTTGACCGCCAGCGTGAAGGAGACAACGGCAATGCCGCTGGTAGTCTGCTTCAACTCGGGGTCAGCGGTCAGTCTCCCGCAAAGAACGACCTTGTTGAGATTCAAGCTGGACATTTTTAAATGCCTCCTTTTTCAAGATACGGGGACGAATTACTCTGCGTCTGCAGGAGCTTCCGTCGCGGGTTCCTCGGTCACAGCTTCTGCTGCAGGAGCCTCGACAGCTTTTGCAGCTGCCTCATACTCCAATTTGATTACCATCACGCGCATAACGGTTTCGTCGATGGTCATCAAACGCTGAAGCTCAGCAGGGAAAGCACCCTCGCTCTTGAAAGTCACAACAGTGTAGTAGCCTTCGTTCATATCCTCGATCGGATATGCGAGACGACGCTTGCCCCACTCATCGATCTGCACGACCTCTGCGTTTGCAGCGATCAGACCGGTGAACTTGTTCACGGTTGCTTTTGCGGCTTCCTCGCCGTTTGCAAGGCTAACAATGAACATACTTTCATAAGAATTGATAATCTTCTCCATGTTTACACCTCCCTATGGACTGTTCGACCGTGCTTGCACAAATTTGCACGGTAGAGAGACGGACGTTTTGTCCGTACCGATTTGTTATTATATCATATTTGGATGGAAATGTCAAGAGCTTTTTTAAACTTTTACATCATTTTTCGAACAAAAAAGCACCGTTTGGAGCAAAAAGCCCGGAAAAAGCGTACCGTTATGCCATCTGATCCGGCAATTTTTTGCCGCCCAGGATATGAAAATGCAGGTGCTTGACCGATTGGCAGGCATCCTCGCCGCAGTTTGTGATCACGCGGTAGCCGTTGGTAAGCCCCTCGGCTGCGGCAATTTTTGGAATGACCTCAAAAATGCGCGCGACGTAAGCGCTGTTTTCGGGGGTGATTCCGTCTGCCGAGGCAATGTGCTGCTTAGGAACCACCAAAACGTGCACAGGTGCCATTGGCGCGATATCGCGGAAGGCGTAAACGGCGTCATCCTCATAGACCTTGGCAGAGGGAATCTCCCCTGCGATAATTTTGCAGAATAAACAATCAGACATCATTTCAGCTTCCCTTCTGTAGTGTTGTATCTTCAGTATACAACAAAATTGCGGCAATGTCAACCGATTTTTCAAAAGATTTCTATGTTCAGCAATTGATTATTTCTGCTAACTGTGCAAATTTGGATTGAAAATGTTCCATTTTTTGATTGAGTACTTGACAAAATCGTTTTTTGTGATATGATATACTGGTATTTATTCTCAATACAAAAATGGCAAAAAAGGAGATTTGATTATGAAAAACATAGTGGTCGAGGGACACCGCGGCTATTGCGCAAAATTCCCCGAAAACACACTTATTTCCTACGAGGCAGCGATTGATCTTGGAGTGGATGTTTTTGAATTTGACATCTGGCTCTCGGCAGACAAGGTACCCGTACTGATGCACGACGGCAACTGTCGCCGTACCTGCGGCGTTGACCGCCATTTGCGCGACATGACGCTGGAGGAGATCAAAACGCTGGATGCGGGCTATGCCGAAAAGTTTGGTTCGAAATATATTGGAAAAGGCGTGCAGGTACCTACCCTGCGCGAGCTTTGCGAGCTGGTTCAGGAAAAGCGCCCCGGAATGTCGCTCGGTGTTGAGATCAAGGAATACACTGAAGAAACTGTGGATATTTCCGTAGCGATTCTGAAGGAATACGGGTTGTTTGACCAAGCCTATTTTTACGCATTTGATGCAGACACCATCCGCTATCTGCGCACCAAATACAACGCCAGAACCATGGGCTACCCCGATTTTCAGATGAGAAACTTTGCACCCGATTCTTACGATTATTACGCTGAAATCGGGATCTCGATGAACATCGTCAAATCCGAAATCTTTGACATCTATCCCAAAAAGGGATTTCCTATGCATCTTTTCTGTGCCGATAACGAGGCAGACGTAGAGCTTTGTATTGCCAAGGGCGCCTCGCTGATCACCGCAAATGATCCTGTTCCGCTGATGCAAAAACTGGGCAGAAAGATCGGAACTGTCAAAGAATTTTAATCTGCGCCGAAATCGGCAAGAAAGGAGGAGCGCCATGCTTCCTGTATGTAGCACGGATTTATGGGAAACTCTGCAACAATCCAATAAAACCGTGGTTTTGTACGGCATGGGAAACGGCGCCGACAAAATTCTGGACGCCTGCGCGCAAAAGGGCGTGACAGTATCCGGTGTGTTTGCCAGCGACGGCTTTGCACGCGGCAATCTCTTTCACGGGATGCCGGTGCGCACGTGGGCGCAGACAAAAGCAGAATACGGCATACAAAATCTGATTGTCCTGCTCTCTTTCGGTACCTCCCGCCCCGACGTTTTGGAAACGATCGGTCGGATCGACGCCGAGACTGAGCTGTACGCCCCGGACGTTCCCGTATTCGGGAACGGGCTGTTTGACCGCGCGTTTTTGGAGGCACACAAAACCGAGCTGGAGGAAGCACGCGCACTGCTCTCGGACGACGAGTCGCGCCGCATCTTTGACAACGTCCTGCAATATAAGCTGACCGGAAGGCTTTGTTATTTAAAAAATGCGGAAAGTGATCCGGACAAGGTCTGGGAATCGATCCTGCATCCCCGTCAGATTACCCGCGCGGCGGATCTTGGCGCATATAACGGCGATACGGTACGGGAGTTGATCGAGCGTAGCGGCGGCGCCGTGCAAAAAATATACGCGCTGGAGCCTGACGCGCGAAACTTCCGCAAGCTGTGTGCCTATGCCGAGAGCGAAGGGCGCGCCGAGGTGATCCCCTGCCCGATCGGCGCTTGGTCGGAGAAAACGACTTTATATTTCGACAAAAGCGGAAACCGCAACGCCTCTTTTGAAGTCAACCGCTCGCAATCCCTGGACGCACGTCCCGCAAAATGCACTGCAGTTGAAGCGGATACGCTGGATCACGTCCTTGGCGGGCACGCAGTAGACTATATCAAATACGATGTGGAAGGCTCCGAAAAAGAGGCATTGCTTGGCTCGGTGCAAACCGTTGCGCGCTTTGCCCCCAAGCTGTTGGTCTCTCTTTACCACCGCAACGAGGATCTGTTTGCCCTCCCCCTTCTTCTTCACAAGCTGTTTCCGGAATATCGCGGCTATTACCTGCGCCGTTTTCGCGGAATTCCTGCTTGGGACTTGAATTTATATCTGACAAAAGATTGAGAGAATTGTCTATGCTTGAATTTTTATCCGATTTGGATTGGTGGAGCTTGTTCGTACAGCTGATCGGCGTTTTCGCCGCGACAATCGGAATCCTTTCGTATCAGCAAAAGGATCGCAAAAAAATCATTTTGTGGCAGGTCGTAAATAATGTCCTGTGGACGGTACATATGTTCCTGCTGGGCGCATTTGCGGGCGGATGCCTGAATCTGATCGGCATCTTCCGCGGCACGGTATTCTATTACCGCGTCGATCAAAAATGGGCGCAATCCAAACTTTGGTACGCGGTAATCCTCGCATTGATCGCCGCTGTCACTGCCTATTCCATCACACAGGACGGTCTCATTGCGCTGTTACCGATGGTGGGAATGGTTTGCACCACCTTCTCGCTGGCGCTTGCCAACCCGTTTCACGTGCGGGTACTGAGTTTTTTCAGCTCCCCCTGCTGGCTGATCTACAACATCATCAACGGCTCGATCCCCGGGATTTGCACCGAGATTTTTGTGATGTGCTCGATCATCCTCGGCATTCTCCGCATTGATCTCCCCAAGCTGCGTCAACAGCAAAAAAATTGATTTTTTTGAAAAGGGGGACTTTTGAAAAAGCCCCCACACCCCCGAAAACTTTCAACGCATGAATAAAAATTGACGAGGTAGGAATGTTCCTGCCTCGTTCGTTTATTCAGGCTCCAAATTCGTTTCCAAGTAGACAGACGGAGCAATAGCTCCCGCAAGCATTTAGGGCGCATGGACTTGCCCATGCTTCTGCCACTAAATGCTCCACAAAGATAGTTAGCGAGCGGCTGGGGAGCATGGGGCGTAGCACAATGCTTCACCCGTCATCCGCTCCACGAAAAGTATCTCCCCACGCGCATCACCTCTGAGAAGGCTCGCAGGCTCGCCGGTCGAACCCGTAGGGCGATGCGAAGCATCGGGATCTATAAAGGATCAACCGCAACCCGTCCCCACCGAGATCTTGCTCGGCTACGCCTCGCACTGCTTCGCACTTCGACTCACTGCATTCGCTCAAGATGACACGGTGGGGCTTGGTGGCGTTTTCCAAAGGCTCCCAAAATCGCGTCTCCTAATCGCGTCCTTTATCAACAGCCCTCCAAAAAAGAAAGACCTGCAAGGCAGTGTCCTGCAAATTTTGAGCAGCGTTTGCGGGATCCATTGCCTCGGAGAGCGTGCACGGCGTGCGAAGGATCGGGAAAAACGCGTCGATGCCGTGCGCATTGCAAAGTGCCGCGTCACGCGTGACACAGCCCGAAAAAGCAACCACCGTTTTTCCGTATTGCTTTGCTAACTTTGCAACGCCGATCGGCGCTTTGCCCATATAGGATTGCCCGTCAAGGCGTCCTTCCCCCGTTACGACCAGATCGGCATCCCGAATCGCATCCTCCAAGCCCGTTTCGGCAATCACCAGCTCCACGCCCGAACGCAGGGTTGCACCAAGGTAAGAAAGGAACGCAAATCCCATTCCTCCCGCGGCTCCTGCACCGGGATGGTTTGGGGCGGCGTGCGGCATAACGGCTTGCGTCAGAGCGGCATACTGTGCCAGCGCCGCATCCATTTCGGGGATCATCTGCGGCGTAGCCCCTTTTTGCGGCCCATAGACCGCACTGCAGCCCGTCTCGCCGCAAAGCGGATTTTTCACGTCGCAGGCGATACAAAATTCACACTCCCGCAGGAGCGGATCTGCACGCTCGGTACAAATCGTTGCAATATCCGCTAATCCGCGCGCTCCAAGCTGTACGGGAGTTCCATTGCCATCCAAAAAATCAAAGCCCAATGCCTGCAGCATTCCCACGCCGCCATCGTTGGTGGCGCTGCCGCCGATCCCGATGATAAATTTACGGCATCCCTGCAAAATCGCATCCGCGATCAACTCTCCAACGCCGTAGGTCGTCGTGTTTTGCGGATTGCGGTCGCAAGCGTCGATCAAAGTGAGTCCCGCTGCCGATGCCATTTCGATCACCGCGGTTCCGGTACGCGCTAAAATCCCATACGAGGCTTGAATCGGCTTCCCCAACGGATTTTTCACCGTTGCCGTGCGCATCTCACCGCCCATGGCAGAAACCAGCGCGTCCACGGTTCCCTCGCCGCCATCCGCCAGAGGAAAGACCTTTGCCGTACCGCTCCCCCACACCGCATCGGCGGCACGGGCAACCGCATTTCCCGCCTGCGCGGTTGTCAAGCTTCCTTTAAAGGAATCCATCGCAATCACAACTTTCATGCCTTGCACGCTCCTTTTGCTTTTCTCTGTTTTTTTGAGGATCAACCCCCATTTTTCTCAAGTCTCATTCACTTCGGCAATATAGCGCAACAACAGATCGGGGAAATTGACCGTCATTCCGTCGGCATGCGCATCGTAAACCTGCTTCATAACCGTTTCGTCGGAAATTTTCCACGCGCGCACGTTAAAGCCAATACGATGCCACACGTCAACCTTTTGCGGCGTTACCTCGTATCCGGGCGGGCAAATTTCATCCGCTCCGATTTCAATCAGCTCCTTGATCACGGCACCGTCAATATTCTTCGTCAAATAACCTACGCGAAGCAACGGCGCGTACGCCTTTATTTTGCGAATCCGTTCCAGATCAAACGAGGTAACAACGGTCTTTTTCTCTACTCCGTATTGGAAGATCATATCTGCCACATCCTTTTCGGTGTCGTCCACCTTCAATTCAATCGCAAAGGTGATATCCCGATCCGCAAAATGCGCAAGAAAATCCTCAAAGGTTGGAATTTTATCCCAAAGATTTCCTTTTTTCACAGCAAAAGCCCGCAATTCTGCATACGTATAATCCGCCACCTTGCCCGCTTCGCCGGTCACACGCTCAAGCGTATCGTCGTGAAAAAGGACAAGCACGCCGTCCTTGGTCCTCTGCACGTCGGTCTCAATTCCGTTTGCACCCATCCGCACTCCCATATAAAAAGACATAAACGTATTTTCGGGGCAGTAGTGCGAAGCGCCCCTGTGCGCGTAGGTTACAAACCGTTCGCGGCTGTCCTGCAGGATCACGTCCCAAAGCTTCTGCCGCACCTCCTGCAAATAGGACGCCCATTCTAAGGGATCAATAAACGGATTCGTCTCCGCAGTAGCCATCTTCTCATATTTTTCAAGCGTATGATTTTGCCACGTGTGATTTCCAATCATCACGTCCACCTTCTCTCCAAGGAGCCGTTCGATACTGTCAAAAAACAATCCTCTGCAAAGATACGGAACATCCCGTTTGTTCATAAACCCTTTTCGCAGCTGTTTGGTTCCAGAACCGCCAAACATCGCCGCGCGGTAGGTCTGCCCGTTTTCCGAAACGTCAAAGAAGAACGACACCGTCCCCTCGGTATGTCCGGGAGTAAACAGACAGCGTATCTCCGTATTTCCAAGCTTGATCACGTCTCCGTCCCGGATATCAAAATCCGGAGTGAAGCCCTTGATGTATTTTACATCCTTCAAAGAAAGGTAGGTTTTGGCATTTGGAACAAACTGCAGCAGCGTTGCGGTTCCATCGGTGTGGTCGGAATGGCCGTGTGAATGAAGAATGTATTTCACGTCCTTGATGTCAAATCCAAGTGTGTGCATCGACTCAACAATCACTTCGGCGGTTTCTTCATACCCCGTATCAATCAAAATCAGTCCGTTCCCCGTGTCGATCAAATGTGAGGATGCCTCCTTCGTTCCGACAAAATACAAATTTCCAATCATCCGAAACGGTGTCATCTTGGTAAGTGTTCGCATTTTCCATCCTTTCTGTTCGTTCATATCAATTTTGAGCTTCTGTTTTGATTGCTATATTATACCACAACTCCCCTTTAAAATCAAGTCACCCCGCGCAAAACAAGCAAAAGATTCCTTTTCGGCTGAAAAAATAAAAAAAATAAATGTTTTTTGCAAAAAAATCTTGACAAATTCGCTTTTATCCGTTATAATAGATACGTTGCCGTTCAAAAAGATAATACGCTGGTGTAGCACAGTCGGTAGTGCAGCTGATTCGTAATCAGCAGGTCGTGTGTTCGAGTCACATCACCAGCTCCAAGGTCCCTTCAATCGAAGGGGCTTTTGTCTTATCTTTCCGAATCCGCCTTTCGGCGTTGATTCGTAATTTGCCCTACGGGACAATGTTGCAGCAGGTCGTGTGTTCGAGTCAGCACACCCTGCTCCAAGGTCCCTTCAATCGAAGGGGCTTTTGTCTTATCTCTCCGAATCCGCCTTTCGGCGTTGATTCGTAATTTGCCCTACGGGACAATGTTTCAGCAGGTCGTGTGTTCGAGTCAGCGCACCCTGCTCCAAGGTTCCTTCAATCGAAGGGGCTTTTGTCTTATCTCTCCGAATCCGCCTTTCGGCGCTGATTCGTAATTTGCCCTCGAAAACCGCGTGGCAATTACATGCTTCAAAAAGGCTATTCCGATAAATGAAAATCCAACAAATAAAAGCAGAATGTTTTGTACCCAAGGCTCCTTGTGCAAATAGGAGAAAATTTGCAAGCAACTTGGCACGAAGCGCCTGAGGGATTGTTTTTTAGATTTTTAGCCCCCTCCAATAATACACAAAAAAGGATGTACAGCATGAATTTATGTGATATCAAAACCGTAAAACAGGTCATGGGAATGTTCCACCTGACCTTTCGCAAAGAGTTTGGGCAAAACTTTTTGACCGACCGCTCGGTGGTGGAGGACATTGCAAGTGAGTGTTGCGAAGCCTCAAATGGCACGATTCTGGAGATCGGACCCGGCATCGGCACGCTGACCTACGAGCTGGCACTGCGCCACCGCAAGGTGATCGCCTTGGAGATCGACCGCGGCTTGATCCCCGTTCTGGATTACACGTTAAAGGAATTTGATAACGTGCAGGTGATCAACGAGGACGTCATGCAAACCGATCTGCACGCGCTTCTTACCGACGCGTTTGCGCAAGGTCCCGTATCGGTCTGCGCCAATCTGCCGTATTATATCACCTCCCCCATCCTGATGAAGCTGTTGGAAAGCAAGCTCCCGTTCGACTATATCACCGTAATGATCCAAAAGGAGGTTGCAGACCGTCTCTGCGCCCGCGCGGGCGGCAAAGATTACGGCGCCATCACTGCGGTGCTCAACTACTATGGCGAGGCGGAAAAGCTGTTCGACGTACCCGCCGACCGTTTTTTACCTGCCCCCAAGGTGGATTCGGCGGTCATTCGTATCCGTCTGTATCGGGACAAGCCCTGTAAGCCGCAAAACGAGGAGCTGCTCTTCCGCACGGTTAAGGCGGCATTTGCACAACGGCGCAAAACCCTTACCAACGCACTCGGTGCAGGCTTTCCGGAGCTGACGAAGGAGCAGATCAACGCTGTGATTGCCGATTGCGGTCTGGAAGCCACCGTTCGCGGCGAACGTCTTGACATTGCACAGTTTTCCGCGCTTTCGGATGCGATCGGCGCACTGATCACAAGCGCATAAATCCTCACCAAAATCCGAAATTATTTCGGAACCAAACCTCTTGTATTTTGCCGGAAAAGCCTTTATAATATAGATGTTGCACCCGATTGCAAAATATGATAAAAGTGAGGATATCGTCATGTCAAATATTCGCATTGATTTTTCCAAGGAAACCGCGCCCATCAAAATCATGCACGCCGTCAACAACGGCCCGCTCCCGCGCAAAAAGGATCAGGTCGGAGATAATTTTGAAGCCTACAAGGCGGCACGCATTCCCTATGCGCGCAACCACGACGCCGCGTTTTATTCCGGCTACGGCGGAGAGCACACGGTAGACGTCCACGCGATATTTCCAAACTTTGACGCAGACGTCAACGATCCCACGGCCTACGATTTCTTTTATACCGACAAATACATTGCCGATACCTTTGACGCAGGAACCGAAACCTTTTACCGCCTGGGCTCCAAGATTGAGCACGGGCTGAAAAAATACGGCACTCTTCCGCCCAAGGATTTTCACAAATGGGCAGAAATCTGCGAGCACATCATCCGCCACTATACCGAGGGGTGGGCTGACGGCTTCCGCTATCACATCGAATATTGGGAGATCTGGAACGAGCCGGATCTGGACGAGGACAACGCCCCCAACAAGCGCACCTGGAGCGGCACGTGGGCACAGTTCTTCGACCTTTACGAGATTGCCGCAAAGCATCTCAAAGCCTGCTTCCCGCATTTGAAGATCGGCGGTCCCGCGCTTGCATACCGCTTGGAATGGATCCATCTTTTCCTCCCCGAAATGAAAAAGCGCAACGTTCCCATCGACTTTTTCTCCTGGCATTTCTACTCCAACAATCCACACACGGGTGAAAACCGCGCGCACGAGGTACAAGCGCTGCTTGAACAATACGGCTACGGCGACGCAGAAAGCATTTGCAACGAGTGGAACTACGTCAAGGATTGGACTGATAACTTTGTCTACTCCATCGAGCAGATCATCGGCATCAAGGGCGCAGCTTTCACCGCATCAACCATGCTTTACGCACAAAATTCACCCGTTGATATGATGATGTACTACGATGCGCGCCCCGGCGGCTTTAACGGCTTGTTTGATTATTACACCAAGCGGCCGCTCAAGGGCTACTATCCCTTCGTCATGTGGTCAAAGCTGTGTGAGCTTGGCACCGCGGTCGCAACGGCAAACGATAATCCAAACGTAGCCGCCGTAGCCGCCAAAGGCACGGACGGAAAAGCCGCCGTCATGCTCTCCTATTTTTGCGAGGACGACAGCATCACCGTGCCCGAAAAGGTCTGCCTGCACCTGGAAAATCTGAGCATCAATACCTTGACGGCGTATCCGTTGGATCGGGAGCGCTCCTGCCAGCCGACCGAAATGGAGTCTGCCGCCGATATCACCCTTGAGCTCTACCCCAACACCGTTGTATTCCTCCTTGCAAACGGCGCGTCGCTTTATCAAGAAGGATAAACAATTTACGCGGATGTGAATGTTGACGCTCAAATCAGACGATACTGCAACCGAACGAACATGGAGGGAACCTTATGAAACTACTTTTACAAGCAGTAGAAAAGTACCGTGCTCTTATCTTAGAAGCAGAGCGTTATATTTGGCAGCATCCCGAAACCGGATGGAAGGAGTATGCCACCTCCGCCTACCTGGAGGAGCAATTCACCTGCCTCGGCTATGATTTGGTGCGAGCAGATGATGTTACCGGATTTTACACGCGTATTGAAACGGGGCGCGAGGGTCCCGAGGTGCTGATTTTAGCGGAACTGGATTCTATTATCTGCCCCACCCATCCGGACGCCGATGCGAACACCGGTGCAGTTCATTCCTGCGGTCACAATGCGCAGTGTGCGGCTTTGCTCGGCATTGCCGTGGCGCTCAAAGAACCGGGGATGCTTGACCGCTTATGCGGCAGCATTCGTCTCTGTGCCGTTCCTGCCGAGGAGCTTTTGGAAATTGAATACCGAAACGGCTTAAAAAAAGAAGGCAAGATCAAATACTTTGGCGGAAAGAGCGAATTTTTACGCCGCGGATATTTTGACGGAGTGAATCTGGCTTTTATGGTGCATACGTCCACCGATTTTGCAGTCAACCGCGGCGCCGTAGGGTGTATTGCCAAAAGCATCATCTACAAGGGGCGGGCGGCACACGCCGGAGGAAGTCCTTGGGCGGGTTGCAACGCGCTTTATGCGGCAAATTGCGGCATCAACGCCGTCAACGCCATCCGTGAGACCTTTCAGGAAACAGATTTGATTCGTGTGCATCCAATTATTACGCACGGCGGTGACATGGTCAACGCCATTCCCGAAACCGTTCAGCTGGAAAGCTATGTGCGCGGCGTCAGCTTTGAGGCAATGCAAAGCGCCAATGCAAAGGTCAACCGGGCTTTATGCGGCGCTGCCCTATCCATCGGTGCCAATATTGAAATTATTGATATTCCAGGATATTCACCGCTGGTGAACGATCCGGGCATGATTGACCTTGTCAAGGATGCGGCAAAGCTTGCATTTCCAAATACTGAATTTATTTTTCACGATGCTTATAGCTCCGGCAGTACCGATATGGGAGACCTCTCTTGTCTCATGCCCGTGGTGCACCCCTATGCCGGCGGCTCGTGCGGAAAAAGCCATGGCAACAACTATGAAATTTGCGATGCCGAAGCAGCCTGCGTCACCAACGCAAAATGGCAGCTTGCCATGCTGTTGCTCCTTCTGGAAAATCAAGCCGCACGCGCCAAGCAAATTTTGGCGAATTTCACTCCGCTGTTTACTTCCAAGGAAGAATATTTCGCATATGTCGATGCCATAAATTCGGCCGGCGACCGAATCGTTTACCGTGAAGACGGCAACGCAGAGATCCGACTTGGCGGATAAATTTTAAGAGCCCGTCTCAATTTGCAAACAACCGTCAGCTCTCAAAAATTGCATCGCAGTAGGCCAAAGAAAAGGATTTTTACGGTGTTGCGTTGTTTTTCTTATTCATCGTCAGTAAAGCATCACCGTAAATATCGCGCTAACCTTACACGATGCAAGTGAGCTGAGCCAAACGCCGTTCAGTTCAAGGAATGGCGTAAGGATAAACAATGTCGCGATGGGAAACACGAGTGTGCCGAAGAAGGACGTGAACAACGACCGTGCAGGTCTTTCAAGTGCCGTGAAATAGGATGAGAAACACATATCTACCCAACCCGTAAGATAGGAAAGCGAGAACAGCTTCATACCGATGATGCTGACCGAAAGCAACTCGGTATCCTCGGGTTTGACGAACAAGGGGAGCTACGTACCGTCCTGCGAACATCATAAAAAGGAGTGAGGCAGCAGATAGCACGATAGCTCCGAGTATAATGCGGCGAAATATCGCTTTGACCTTATCCATCAGACCTGCACCGTAGCAATGGCTGATGGCAGGCTGAAGCGAATCCGCCATACCGAACACCACCAGCATTCCTATAATGCTATCCACGTACATAGCAACCGAGAATGCCGCGACCGCTGTTGTGCCCCCGTATTTCAGTAAGAAGAAATTGAATACGATGGACATAATCGACATAGAGATGCTGCTGAAGAACTCGCTCGAGCCGTTGGCAAGGATACGGAAGAATACGGTTTTTTCAACCTTGCCTTTGGTGTAGCACAAGTCCATACGCTTCTTTATGATATAATAAACTTCACCGATAAATAAGAATTTGTCAATCAGATAGCAACAGCGAGTTGCTTGTCAACTCTGATAACTTATAGTATAATATAATCACAACTGATGAAGGTGGTGATTTTATGGAAACGAAAGATATAATCTACGAATTAAGAACGAAAAAAGGGCTCTCACAGGAGGAGCTTGCAGAAAAGATATTCGTGACAAGACAAGCGGTCTCCCGTTGGGAAACCGGCGAAACGATACCGAATATAGATACGCTCAAGTTCCTTTCAAAATTGTTTGATGTGTCTATCAACACGCTCCTCGGTTCTCCAAGAGAGTTAGTATGCCAATGTTGCGGAATGCCTCTTGAGGACTGTAATACGAGCCGTGAAACCGATGGCAATTTCAATGAGGAATACTGCAAATGGTGCTATGCCGACGGTGAATACACGCTCGATATTTGGAAACGATATGTCGAAATAGGTGGAAAAGAAAAGCTCGAAGAATTTAAGGCACAGCTGATTCACGAATTTAACACCCTTTTACATATTGAAGGCTTAC
>JAFTLZ010000171.1 GCA_017452665.1 Clostridia bacterium | reverse complement strand
TTGTTTGGTTTTGGTCGTTGCCGTCATGGTGCAAGGACTTGGACAATGCGTCATTTATGATGGAAATCATGGCACAGTACTCGCATCGTGAAAATTCTACTATGGATGTATGTTTGGAATCTGCCATCTCTTTGGCTGGGGAGAAGGACGGCAACTCCCGTGAAATGCTGGAGATCGTGCGCAAGAGCTTGGTATACGATGTTGCATTGCTTTACGATATGGAGTGGGGTGGATGGAGAACTGCGATTGATACGATTGCAACCTCCCCCGGCGCTGAAAATCCCGTGACCGCGCAGTTTGGCACCGAAAACGAAAATTTGGTTGCGGCGCGCGCGGCGATCGAGGAAACTGTGAAGCTCTTTCAAAATCCTTCAATAAACAACTGAATGAACTGCCGGGGTAGGAGCTTTCCTGCCTCGGTTTATTGTATGCCGAAAATCGTGCGAGAGCCGTGAGGTTATCTCCGATTTCTATCGGGAGCTTTTTTGCAAAACAGCAGAATTGTTATGTTTATTGACAGAATCCCGTATTTACACGGGTTTTGTGATGTGCTATAATAAAGGGGAGATGAGGACAGCTGACGAAGGATTTTGTCGGCAACCCGATTTTTATCGAACAGAGGAAATGCTTATGAAAACAAAACAGATTTTATTTACCGCGCCCGGTATTGCCGAGCTGTGTGAGGTTGAACTTAAGGATCTGGCGCCGGAGGAGGTATTGGTTGAGACGGCTGTCTCCTCGGTGTCTGCCGGTACGGAGCGCGCCATTGCATCGGGAGATCCAAATATCAGCATTTACAGTAGTGGAGAGGTGCGTTTTCCGCGAAGCTCCGGCTACAGCTCTTCCGGCACGGTGCTGCGCGTGGGAAGTGCGGTTACAACGGTTGCCCCCGGAGACCGCGTTGCGGTATCGTGGGGCTGTCATGCACAGCACCAGGTGATTCGGACGGAGCGCAACGTGTGTCGGCTGCCGGACGGTGTCGGTTTTGCCGAGGCGGCGCTTTGCCACATTGCAACCTTTCCGATGGGGGCAATTCGCAAATGCCACTTGGAGATCGGCGAGTCTGCCCTTGTGATGGGGCTTGGTGTGCTGGGGATGCTGGCGATTCCGCTGTTGCGTACTGCGGGGGCGGTACCGATCGTTGCTGCTGATCCCGTACCCGAAAAGCGTGCGGAGGCGTTGCTCCGCGGGGCGGATTATGCGTTGGATCCTTACGATCCCGATTTTGCAAAAACAGTGAAGGAGCTGACGGGCGGAGGCGTGAACGTGGCGATTGAGGTCACCGGTGTTGGCGCGGCTTTGAACGGAGTGCTGGATTGCATGGCAAAGATGGGTCGGGTGGCTTTGTTGGGCTGCACGCGAAACTCCGACTTTACCGTTGATTATTACCGCAAGGTGCACGGTCCCGGAATTACACTGGTGGGGGCGCACACGCTGGCGCGCCCGGAGCTGGAAAGTGCTCCCGGCCTTTGGACGACGCGGGATGACGTTGCGGCACTGCTTCGGTTGATGTCGCTCGGTCGTATTGCGCCCAGTGAGATGATTGCTGAGACGCACAGCCCGAAGGATTGCAGTGCGGTTTATGCGCGTCTTTGCCGTGAAAAATCGTTTCCGCTGGTGCAGTTTGATTGGAAAAATCAGAAATAAACGGCCATATTTGAAAGGAAGAAAAACGATGAAAAAGATCAGAATCGGACACCTGGGTGTGGCGCATGACCATTCTCAGCCCGTATTGGAATGTGTTTTGAAGTATCCCGATATCTTTGAGTTCGTCGGTCTTGCCGAGCCGAACCCGAAATATTATGCGGAGAAAGTTGAGAACAGTAAGTTTTACCGTTCGCTCCCCATCATGAGCGTGGAAGAGCTGATTGCACAGAAGCCCGACGCGATGCTGGTGGAGGGCTATGAGCTGGACAATCTGGACGCCGCTCTGCTTTGCATTGAGAATGGGATCCATGTACATTTGGATAAGCCTGCGGGGGCGGATTTGGAAAAGTTCAAGCGGATTCTGGACTTGGCAAAGGCGAAGGGGCTTGCTGTGCAGTTGGGCTATATGTACCGCTACAACCACGCCGTGCAGTATTGCCGCGACCGCATTGCAGACGGCACGCTGGGCGAGATTTATCAGGTGGATGCGTTTATGGATACCTGCCACGCCCCGGACAAGCGGATGTGGATGAAGGATTTTCCGGGCGGGGATATGTTCTTCCTTGGATGCCACATGGTGGATTTTATTTATTTGATGATGGGAAGGGCGCCGAAAAAGGTCTATCCCTTCAACCGCCGCACGCACATTGACGGAACCGACACGGTGGATCACGGCTGTGCAGTGTTCGATTACGGCAATGCAGTTTCTACCGCGCGTGCGACCTCGACGCAGGTCAACGGCTTTGGCAGACGTCAGCTGGTGGTTTGTGGGACGCGGGGGACGATTGAGATCAAACCGCTGGAGAGCAAAATTCCCGGCACGGATGCGTTGCAGTCCAAGCTGTGGATCTCCACCAAGGAGCTGGTGGGGAAGGATATTTACAACGATCATTACCGCAAAATTGAGCTGGAGCCGATGATTGGCCGCTACGACGATATGATGCTGGAATTTGCAAAAATCGTACGCGGGGAAATGGAAAATCCGTTTGATTACGACTACGAGTACGAGCTGCAAAAGCTGGTGCTGGCGGCTTGTGCCGAGGATTGATTTTTATACTTTAAGCAAAACGGAGCGCGCGGAAGAGGATTCCGGGGGCTCTGCTTTGCTTTTTTTTGCTTAAAAACGCGGTTTTCTATTGTAAAATGGGGAAAAATCTGCTATAATGAAGCGGATGACGGAAAGGGGGCGAGCGGATGAAACGGACACGGGCTATGGGACTTCTTTTGTTGTGCTTATGTCTTTTGCTTGTCGGGTGTGCGAGCTCCGACCCATACGCAGATGCGCCGTTGAAGCTCTACTTTTTGGATGTTGGGCAGGGAGATTGTATCCTGTTGCGAACACCTGCGGGGGATATTCTGATCGACAGCGGTCCCGAGGAAATGCAGGCAGATCTTTGCAGACGCTTGCGCCGACTTGGTGTGACCACGTTTGCGCTTGCCGTGTTTACGCACTCGGATGAGGATCACATTGGCGGCGGGGATCTTTTGTTGGAGGAATTCGGCGCGGCGGAGATTTGGATCTCGTCCGTATGGGAAGAAAACGAATGTGCGCGTCGGCTTTTGCAGAGTGCGGAGGAATGCGGCGCAGAAATTTGTAAAGTAACTGCCGGGAAGCGGATGTCTTTTGGTGACGTGATTATGACTGTGTTAGCACCGCGGATCGGAAATTCGGAAACCTCGAACGATTCCAGCATTGTGCTGAAGGTTGTTTGCGGGGAGATCTCCGCGCTGTTGACGGGGGATATCGAAGAAGCGGGTGAGCGCGCTTTGTTGGATTTTTACGGTGCTACGCATTTGAGGTGCGATTTGTACAAGGTTGGGCATCACGGCTCGTCTACGTCTACCGGCGAGGAGCTGCTTCGCGCCATGTCACCGCGCTATGCCGTGATCAGCTGTGCGGCGGAAAATCGCTACGGGCATCCGCACGGCGAGACGTTGGAGCGCTTGGAAAATGCGGGGGTAGCGGTATTTCGCACCGACCTGGACGGCGAAATTTTATTTGTGTGTACCGGTGAGGAATTGATTCCGATTTGCCGATCATAGCCGATGGCGGAAAGGAGAAAAAATGAAGGTTTTGATTACGGGCGGCTCGCGTGGAATTGGCGCTGCGTGCGTGCGCAGGTTTTGTATGCGCGGCGACCGCGTGGCATTCTTGTACCGCTGTGATACCGAGGCGGCGGAGGTGCTTGCCGCAGAGACGGGGGCGATTGCCATTCGGGCGGACGTTTCGGATGCGGTGCAAGCCGAGGATGCGGTTGCGCGCGCGGTGCGGGAGCTTGGGGGCTTAGACGTTTTGGTGAACAATGCGGGAATCTCGCAGATCAAGCTGTTTACCGAATTGACCGACGGGGATTGGCGGCACATGATGGGCGTCCATCTGGACGGGGCGTTTTTTATGACGCGCGCGGCGGCAAAACGGATGATTGCGCAACAAAGCGGAAAAATCGTCAATATCGGCTCCATGTGGGGCAAAACGGGAGCATCCTGTGAGGTGCATTACTCGACGGCGAAGGCAGGCTTGCGCGGGATGACGATGGCGTTGGCAAAGGAGCTTGGTCCCTCACACATTACGGTCAACTGTGTGGAGCCGGGGGTGATTGACACGGCGATGAACGCAGAATTGGATGATGCGACGCGGCAGGAACTTTGCGAGCAGACCCCACTTTGCCGTATGGGACGCGCCGAGGAGGTTGCGGCGGCGGTTTGCTTTTTGGCGTCGGAGGAGGCTTCCTTTATTACGGGGCAGATCCTTGGCGTGGACGGAGGCTTTGCGATATGAAGATCAAGCGGAAGTACCGTTGGTTGTGCTTGGTGCTGGCTTTGGCGGTGCTTGCGGCGGGGATCGGTTATCTTGCAACGCGCGGCGATTGGTGGTATTATCTGGAGCTGGCAGTGCGTTCCTACCCGGAGCCGGAGCTTACGGCAGCACAGTTGCACGAATCGGACTGTACCGAGTGGACGTGGGAGGATTTGAAGGGCGCGGATGGGGTGACGGTCTCCTGCCTTTTGATGCTGGTGAATGCGTCGCACCCTCTGCCCGCGGGGTATGAGGCAGAGCTGACCGAATACAACGGCGCCGAAATGCACCCGCTCATGGTGGAGCCGTATATTGCCCTGCGGGACACGGTGCTGGCAGAGACGGGTGTGCGGATTTACGTTGCGGACGACTACCGAACCGCCGAGGAGCAGATGGAAATTTTGGAATCGAGTGAGGAAGGAACTGCGGCGGCACCGGGCTGCAGCGAGCACGAGGCGGGGCTGTCTTTGGACGTTTACGCTCCTTACTGTGCGGGGAAGGAATTTCTCAAATCTGCGGCGGGTCGGATGGTCAACCGCGTGTGCGGCGAATACGGCTTTGTGATCCGTTATCCGCTGGGAAAAGAGGAGATCACGGGGATCTCCTACGAGCCGTGGCACTTGCGCTACGTGGGGGAGCCACACGCGGAAATTATGATGAACAGCGGATTGACCTTGGAGGAGTACATACAAGCTTTGACGCCGGAGGTCTGGTTTGCGCACGGGAACTATCTGATTCTGCGCACGGCGGCGGATGCTTGCCGTTTGCCGCAGGGATGGGAGCGCTGTGAGATCTCGGAGGACAACGCGGGATATCGGATTGTGACCTTGAAAATGCCGTGATTTTTTTGAAAAAGATGTAAAAAAATCGAAAAAAGACTTGACAAGCCGTACTTGGATATGGTATAATAATATGCCGCTTGAAAAAGGCTTTTTTAAGTGTGTCCAAAAGACACCGCCTTGCGTCAGCGAGTCTATCAGAAAGAGAGGTGCTTTTCGTGTTTGCAGTTATCGAAACCGGCGGAAAGCAGTACAAAGTAATCGAGCAAGACATTATTTTTGTTGAAAAACTCGATGTCAACGAAGGAGACGAGATCGTTTTTGACAGTGTGAAGGCTCTGTCGAGCGAGAACGGCTTCAAGGTCGGCGCTCCCAACGTGGACGGTGCTAAAGTTACTGCGAAGGTTCTTAAAAACGGTAAGAACAAGAAGATCTACGTAATGAAGTACAAGTCCAAGAAAAACGAGAAGAAGAAGATCGGTCACAGACAGCCTTTCACCAAGGTTCAGATCGTGAAGATCGAAGGCTGATTGCAACAATCAGTACGGACATGACCAAAATCGTGTTTTTCAGAAGTGGTGGAGTATTCTACGGCTTTGAAGAGCAGGGTCACGCGGGCTACGGTGAAGCGGGCGACGACATTTTGTGCGCTGCCATTTCGTCGATGACAATGTTTCTGATCAATACCATCGAGGTTGCGTATGCTTCCAAAGTCGATTACAGCATCGACGATGGGGCGGCTCGGATTCGGGTGTGTGCCAAGGCGGCACTGCCGGAGTTTGAATCGGACGATTACAAGCGGTATGCGGTCTCGGGCATTATGATGGGGTATTATTGTCAGCTCAGTGATATGCTGGAGGAGTATGGCGATTATCTGGACGTTTGTGTGAAGGATAAGCCTTACGAGGAATGATCTGCCCATCCCCAAATTCCCACGGGAATTCCATTATTTTTAGGAGGAAAAGAATTATGTTGAAGCTCAGTTTACAGTTCTTTGCTCATAAGAAAGGTGTCGGTTCCACCAAGAACGGCCGCGATAGCGAGTCCAAGCGTCTTGGCGTGAAGAAGTCCGACGGTCAGCCCGTCGTTGCCGGCAACATCATCGTCAGACAAAGAGGAACCGCTGTTTGCGCAGGCGAAAACGTTGGCGTAGGCAAGGATTACACTCTTTACGCTTTGATTGACGGTAGAGTAAAGTTTGAGCACAAGACCAAGTCTCAGAAAAAGGTCAGCGTTTACGCAGACTGATTGTTTCTGACAGAATATACGGCGAGGATGATTGATCCTCGCCGTATATTTTTTTGCACGGAAGCAAAATATGTTAACTTTAGGGTGGGGAATTTTAATTCGAATCAGCCATAGTTTCTGAATCTTTCTCGATTTTTCCTTCTTCAAAATTATAGAATGAGAAATTATCCAAAATGTATTCAGAAAAAGAAGCATAACCATATGGATCTTGCGCAGTATTACTGTTGTAGCTGTAGGTTCCTATTGTGAGCAGAATATTCATTTCATCCGAATATGCAAAAAACACTCTCATAAATGGATCTGAGGCATAGGAATCCAATGCACTCTCCAAAAAAGTATATCCTGCATATTCTTCAATCGAATTTGTACTCAACTCCAGGTTTTCTAACGCATACTGTTTTGCATCCGCATAGGTAGTTTCATCATAAACAATGTAAAGCAAAGCGGATTCATAACCATAATAAAACATTTTGCCTCGTTCGTCGTAATACTCATATCCACCATCAATGTACGGATACAGATTCAAAAAATCCTCTGGAATTAAATGGCGTGTTAATCCGATATTGGATTCTTGGGGAGAAAAATTCTCAATACCGCTTTCAGAATACGTGTATCCTTTACATGATGCAAACTGCAACAGTAAAATACTCACGATTGAAACAAACAACAACATCCTTGAAATTTTCTTTTTCATACGAGTCAGCAAAACAAAATCACCTCCAGATAAAATAATATTCATTTTTTGAATTTAACGAACACACAAGCGCGAATAATTGCTAATATCAAGTATAGAGCAAGTATAATAATTCTAATTGGCTTTGGATAATCATAAAACAAACCGGTCAGTAAGTACACACCGAACAAACTTGTACAAATAATATTAAAAAGAGCATATTTTTTCATAATATTATCCTTTCTTCTATGTGAAATACGGATGGATGATGCACTATTCACCGTTACCGGAATCAAATAGAAGCTCTTCGTCTCCAATCCAAACCTTATAATCTTCCGGAAGAGGCTCTTCTAACACAAGTAAAGCATGAAACCAAGTACTTCCATCCTTTCCATATTGTACGGTGGATAAAAATGTAGAATTGAGATTATCCGATAAAACTATGGATGAGGTGTTTTCGATATCCAACATAACCCATATAATTGTTTTTTCATTCTGTTCATCCACTAGAATAAATCCATTCGCGGTTTCGATATCAATACTTTTTACATTTTTAGATTCATACGAAGCTTTGCTCCATCCGCGCCAATCCTTTTGATAAAGCTCTGCCGAAAAGAAATAGGGATTTTTCGGATAAACTACCAATGCAATGTCATTCTCTTGTAACACTTCCACCGGTTCCAATCCCCAATAATTCCACCGAAAACATTCTTCCGGGGTATCATAACACCGAAAAGCGTTATACAACAAACCGCCTACATCTACAAGAGTGAAAAAAACAATAAACACAATAACTGCTATCACAATTCTTTTTTTCATATTCGTCTCCTTAAAGAATAGGATGATAGGGGAGGGCGATTG
>JAFTLZ010000170.1 GCA_017452665.1 Clostridia bacterium | reverse complement strand
TCTGGGCAAGGCTTGGCAAAAAGGAACAAACTGTTTAAACTATTTTTTAACCTAAGAGCGGCAGAAATTCTTCCTGCCGCTCTTTTTCATATTATTTGCAAGGCTTAATGACGGTGCTTGATCACGCCAAACAGCTTGCACAGCTCCATCACAACCAGCGGAACCAAAATCAAGCCCAGCGCAATCAGATACATCTGCCAAGGCAGAATGACCAATCCGAACGCAATTCCAACGGGCGTAAACAGCACTACGGCAACCAATGCCAGCGAAGCAAGGGACGCCAGGTTCAGCTTGCGGTTTCCAAACGGGCCGATTTTGAACAGCGAATGCTCCGAACGCATATTGTACGCCTGCACGATCTGCGAGAGCGCCAATACCATAAACGCCATCGTTTGTCCCTGCGCCAGATTTGCCTCGTTGCCGCCCCAGCCGATCCAAAAGCCGACCAGCGTCAACAGCGCAAACATACATCCCTGCAAAACCACGCGCACACCAAGTCCGTTTGCAAAAATCCCCTCGTTCTTCGGCTTCGGCTTGCGATCCATAATATCGGGCTCCACAGCCTCCATACCAAGCGCAATCGCGGGAAGGCTGTCGGTTACCAGATTGATCCAAAGCAGCTGCATAGAAAGCAGGGGTGTTTTGTGCCACAACAGCATTGCGGCAAATACGGTAATCACCTCGCCGATATTGGTTCCCAAAAGGAAGCCAACCACCTTTTTAATGTTGGCATAGATGCCTCTTCCCTCGCGCACGGCGTCTACAATCGTGGCAAAGTTGTCGTCGGTCAAGGTCATGTCGGCGGCGCCCTTTGCTACGTCGGTGCCCGTAATTCCCATCGCACATCCGATATCCGCGGCTTTCAGCGCGGGCGCATCGTTCACGCCGTCTCCTGTCATCGACACAACCTGCCCCTTCCGTTGCCATGCCTTGACGATACGGATCTTATTTTCGGGAGATACGCGGGCGTAGACCGAAATATGCTCCACCTGCGCATCCAGCTCGCTGTCGGTCATCGCATCCAGCTCCGCACCCGTAATGGCGCGGTCGCCCTCCTGCAAAATACCAAGCTCTTTTGCAATCGCCGAGGCAGTCACCACATGGTCACCCGTAATCATCACGGGCTTGATTCCCGCACGGCGGCAGACCGCAACGGCA
The DNA here is from genome assembly GCA_017452665.1 of Clostridia bacterium. Taxonomy (GTDB): domain Bacteria; phylum Bacillota; class Clostridia; order Oscillospirales; family CAG-272; genus UMGS1865. Next base: position 2,003 of record JAFTLZ010000170.1, on the reverse strand, counting down.
TCGCGTGCTTCGGGACGGGGCGGGTCGATCATTCCCACCAGCCCCATAAAGGTCAGCCCGTTTTCCAGCTCCTCGGAGGTAGGTACTTCGGGAACGCGGTCAATTTCCTTATACGCAACCGCCAGAACGCGGAGCGCATCCGCACTCATGCGGTCAGTCATCTCTCTTGCGCGCTCGATATTTCCGGCAACACAGCGCGGCGCCATCATATCAAACGCACCCTTGACGATCACGATGTTTTTCCCGTTGATCCGGTTGACCGTTGTCATCAGCTTGCGGTCGGAATCAAACGGAATACCCGTCAGGCGGGGATACTCTTGGTTCAGCGCATCCTTTGTCAACCCGTTTTTGTAGGCGGCAAGAACGATTGCCGTTTCGGTCGGGTCGCCGATGTGCTGCTCCTCATCTCCGTGGAACACCACCGAGCCGTCACAGCAAAGCGTGCCGTAGGTCAACAGCTTGCGAATTCCTTCGGAGTTGTTCGTGCCGATCAGCTCCGTGCCCGCCGTACCGTCCAGATATGCCTTGGTCAAGGTCATGCGGTTCTGCGTCAGCGTGCCGGTTTTATCCGAGCAGATGACCGACGCACCGCCCAGCGTTTCCACCGCGGGCAAACGGCGGATCAATGCGTTTTTCTTGACCATACGCTGCACACCGATCGAAAGCACAATGGTCACGATCGCGGGCAAGCCCTCTGGAATTGCCGATACCGCCAACGAAACGGCAGTCATAAAGATTTCAAGCGGAGGGATATCATTCAGCAAGCCCACCACAAAAATCACAGCGCAAGCGGCAAGCGCTACGATACCAAGATATTTGCCAAGGTCGGCAAGCTTTTTCTGCAGCGGAGTCTGCGCGTCCCCCTCGCCGTCCAGCAAGTTCGCAATTTTACCCATCTCGGTGTCCATTCCCGTAGCAGTCACCACAGCAAGCGCCGTACCGTAAGTAATGCTACAGCCCGAGAACACCATGTTGGTGCGGTCACCGATGGGAGCCTTCTCCTCCACCGTTGCCTCCGCATCCTTTTCGGAAGGAACCGATTCTCCCGTCAGCGCCGATTCCTCGGATTTCAGGCTGACGCTGTGCAAAAGTCTTGCGTCTGCGGGAACAAAATCCCCTGCTTCCAGCTTGATGATATCGCCGGGAACCAGCTCTGCGGCGTCGATCACGCGCTCCTCACCGTTGCGGATTACGCGGGCGTGCGGTGCCGAAAGATTTTGCAGGGCATCCAAAGCCTTTTCGGCCTTGCCCTCCTGATACACGCCCATCACGGCGTTGAGGATCACGATCAAAACAATCAAAAGCGGCTCAAACAGCTCTCCCCAGTTCTGCTCCACGCAAACGACCACAAAGGATACGACCGCCGCCGCGATCAGAATCAGGATCATCACGTCCTTAAACTGCTCGATAAAGCGCTGCAACGTGCTTTTTTTCTTTTTTTCCCGCAGCTTGTTTGCCCCATGCTTTTCTTGCAGCGAAGCTACCGCCTGCGGCGTCAAGCCCTTTTCCCGATCGGTACCGAGTGCCTGCAAGACTTCTTCTGTTGAACGGTTGTGAAATGTCAATGTTTTTCCCTCCTGCATAAATTGAATCATTTGAACGCAAAACGCGTTCATTTGTTCTCGCAATGGTAAAAAATATATGGAGGCAAAGCCTCATACGATATATAATATACCACATCTAACCAAAAAAGTCAATAAGATTCCAAAAAATTAAAAAAATTTATATCGAATTCATATATGCAAAGACGCGGTTAGGGGCGCGTTTTTTTGTGGGGACATTTGAAAAGGGACGCGATTGTTGGGGCTGCTTCATAGCATTAACAAATTGTGAACGTTATGTGCAACCATAACAAAAAACCAAGGTCAAATCGTATGATTGATCTTGGCTTTTTTGTTGATTTTATATATGGGAAAAGTCAAAAATTTTAATTTGACTCACCCCCTTTTGGATGTAAGCTTATTTGAAGAACTTGCCGGAAATCAGACCTTGGATGCCGGGAG
>JAFTLZ010000012.1 GCA_017452665.1 Clostridia bacterium | reverse complement strand
TCGGCAGGAGCGCTCCTGGGATTGCCCGTGCCATGGCTCAAGATTTGACGAGAATGGAAAATTGATTGATAACCCCGCCACCGGAGATTTAAAACCGAAAGAATAATCATTTGACTTATTTTGAACTTTTTTAAAAATATTTTGCTATTTTCTTGCAAAAAACAATCCGTTTTGTTATAATAAACTCATCCTATGATCAATCCTTTGCGATAGAGCGCAAAATATTGAGGAAATGAGGGAAAATGACGGAATTTTATCTGATTGTAATTTTGATCCTTTCTGTGCTGGCGTTTCTGGCTTATGGAAGAGACAAGCGCAAAGCAAGGCGAAGTCGTAAAAGAATTTCGGAAGCGACCTTGTTAGGTCTTGGCTTTTTTGGAGGAGCGGTCGGAGCCTTGCTTGGTATGGCGGTATTTCGGCATAAAACACGACATTGGTATTTCTGGATTATCAATATTTTGGGGCTTATATGGCAGGTTTTTGTATTTTATTTTTTGAAAACGGGCGGATTTTAAATTGGAAACGTGGTCTAAAATGTCCCATTTTCATAAAAATTGCTTCAAATTTGATCATAAAACGACCGGAAATTGATTAAAAAATGCACCTTTTGCTTCATTTTAGAGCATTTTTTAAGGTTTCGAGTGCGCTTTTTTCAATGCGCGAGACGTATGAACGCGAAATTCCAAGCGTTTGTGCGATCTCGCGTTGCGTTTGCGCTTTGATGCCTCCGAGTCCGTATCGCATCATCACGATCTGCCTTTCGCGCGGGGTTAGCAGGGTGTTGACGTAGGAAAGCATTTTGTCGGTTGTGATCTTGCGGTCGATCTCTTCCGCGATATCCTCCTCACAGCAGATGACGTCTATGTAAGTCAGTGGATTGCCGTCTCGGTCGATATCAATGGTCTCATTGATGGATACCTCGGAGGCAAGCTTTTTTTGCGAGCGGAAATACATTAAAATTTCGTTTTGAATACATTTTGCGGCGTAGGTTGCAAAGCGTGCGCCGTTATGAATATTGAAGGTGTCCACCGCCTTGATCAGTCCGATGGTTCCGATGGAGACCAGATCCTCCGGATTTCGCGCTGTGGAATAATATTTGCGCACCATGTGTGACACTAAGCGCAAATTGTGCAAAATCAACTTTTGGCGCGCCTCCTCGTCTCCTTGCTCGGCAAGTAAAAAACAGTTTTTTTCCTCTTCATCGGAAAGAGGCGGCGGAAAATTTTGCGGGATATTTACCCCGAGAATCATATGTAGGATCCGCGTTAAAAAAGAGAACAGTGTAATCAGCATTGCAAAAACCTCCGTGGATATCGTCATATCAATATATGATCCGCTTTTTCTTTTTTTGCTTGTACTGCGGATTTTTAAAAAGGATGTGGGGTTGGGGACGCGTTTTTTTGTGGGAAAACTTTTGAAAAAATTTTCCCACACCCTTTCAAAATTTTCAAAGCGGTTTATAGGATAAGTGGGGGGATGTTTCTGCATCGGCTGTTTGTTGAGGCACTGTAAGATTTTGCGAGCAGATGGACGGAAAGATTGGCTGCCGCGAGCATTTAGGCGCATGGGCTTGCCCATGCTAACACCACTAAATGCTCCGTGAAAATAGTTTGGGGCTATGCCTGCATAAACCGCGTCGCCCAAACCGCGTCCTTTTCCAAAAGTCCGTCGTTGCTATTGACAAATTTTGCGTATGGTGATATAATTGGAGTAGACGAATTTGAATCTTATGAAACGGAGAATTGACTTTTTATGAAACAACTGATCGGAAATGCGGTCGTCGGACAGAGCGGAGGACCTACGGCGGCGATCAACGCAACGCTTGCAGGTGTGATTCGGGGTGTATCGGAGCAGCTGGGAACAGGTTCTATTACTACACTGTACGGAATGCGCAACGGTGTGGAGGGGTTGATGCAGGAACGTCTGATCAATCTGAGCGAATATTTTGATACCGAAGAAAAGCTCGCGCTCCTGGAGCACACTCCCGCGGCGGCGCTTGGCTCCTGCCGTAAAAAGCTCCCGAAGCCGGGAGAAAACGATGCGTTTTATGAAGCGATGATCGCCGTTTTTCGCAAGTATAACATCCGCTATTTTTTCTACATCGGCGGAAACGATTCGATGGATACCGTGGCAAAGCTTTCGGCGTACACGAGCGCGCACGACTATGAAATGGTGATTTTAGGTGTTCCGAAAACCATTGACAACGATCTGGTGGGCACCGACCATACGCCGGGGTTTGGATCTGCGGCAAAATACATTGCCGTAACCACGCAGGAGATCATCCGCGACTGTGCGGTTTATCAAATTCCCGCCGTGACCGTCATCGAAATCATGGGACGGGATGCGGGGTGGCTGACCGCGGCTTCTGCCATCGGTCGGGTCGTCAACGGCATTGCGCCTGATCTTGTCTATTTGCCGGAGCGTACATTTGATCTGCAGGCGTTTTTCAGAGACATACGTGCCGCGTTGAAGCGTCACCCGAATGTAGTGATTGCTGTGTCGGAAGGGCTTCGTTTTGCCGACGGGCACTATGTCGGAGAGGGCACACAGACGGGTGCTACCGATGCGTTTGGACACGCCTATCTTGCAGGTACTGGCAAGGCCTTGGAGTTTGCCGTGAAAGCGGAGATCGGATGCAAGGTTCGCTCGATCGAGCTGAACTTGCCGCAACGGTGTGCGGCGCACCTGGCATCGGAAACCGATCTTGCGGAGTCGGTTGCAACCGGAAAGGCGGCGGTTCAAGCTGCGCTGGCGGGTGTGAGCAGATGTATGATCACCGCGCAAAGAGTTTCGGACGAGCCGTATCGGATTGAATACGTTCCGAAGGACGTTTCGCAAATTGCCAATCGGATTCGTTACGTAGACGACGCCTTTATCAACGCGGAGGGAAATCACGTCACCGACGAATGCTGCCGTTATTTGCTTCCGTTGATCAGCGGAGAGGCGTTTTGCAGCTATGAGAACGGATTGCCGAAGCATTTGATTCTTTGATACTTATTTTCAAAACTTTAAAAATCAATGAAAGAAGGATATAAAAATGCAATTTTACAAGCATGAACTGGATGTCAACGGCGTACGTGTGCCTCTGCGTTGTTATATTCCTCTGGTTCCGCCCAGAGCACATTTTCAGACCAATCGCCCGGCGGTGATCGTGTTTCCGGGCGGGGGATACTCTCATACATACGAAGGGGAGGCAGAACCGATTGCGCTGGAGTATCTTTCGGCCGGGATGTGTGCTTTTGTATTGAACTACAGTGTGTATCCCGCGCGTTTTCCGCAGGCTTTGCTGGAGGCGTTGAGTGCGATCCGCTACGTACGTGAGCACGCTGCGGAATTTGCGATTGATCCGCATCGGATCTCGGTTTGCGGTTTTTCTGCGGGCGGTCATCTTGCCGCTTGCACCGGAACCTTGTGGAATCATGCTTGCCTTGACGGCTTGCTGGAGGGGGAGCGTGCTTTGTACCGTCCGGATGCGTTGATTTTGAGCTATCCCGTGATTAATCCGTTGCATCGCGGCTCTTTTCTCAATCTGTTTGATAAAAAAGAAGAGGAGCTGACTCCTGTGAGAATTGAACTGTTGTCCCTTGAAAATCAGGTTTCGGGAGATACGCCGCCTACATTTTTGTGGCACAATTCGGATGACGGTGCGGTTCCTTGTGAGTGTTCATTGGTTTTTGCACTGGCCCTGCATCGGAATCGGATTCCGTTTGAGCTTCGCATCTACGGAAAAGGCGGGCACGGAACCTGCCTTGCGAATTACGTGACCAACGAAATTGCGCCTGAGGAGACTTTGCCTTGTAACGAATGGGTTCAGGAATCGGTTCGTTTTCTTTTGAAGCTGGGATCGGAGCAAGTTTGATAAAAAACAGATCTTGTGGGATTTTATATTTTGCAAGATCTGCTTTTTTCTTTGAAAATTGATAAAATTTCCATAAAAAGGAAATCCGAAAAGAAATATTGATAATTTTATAACTTTTTTTCGAAAAACTATAGATTTTTATTTAAAAATGTAGTATAATAAGATGTCCAATTATGTGAATCGTCATAAAATCCGGAGGGCAGTCGGTTGCTGGGCTGCTTTCGGCGAGCTTCGCAGAGGTTTTGAGCGATTCCAATGTTACAAAATATTTCAGGAGGTTTTGAACTTATGAAAAAGAAATTGACTACGGTCGATTTTCATGGGACAAAAGAGCAGGAAGAAAAGCTGCTTGCCGTCATTGCAAAGCATGCCGGCCAAAAGGGCGCTATGATGCCCATCCTTCAGGAAGCGCAGGAGATCTACGGATATCTGCCGCTTGAGGTACAGGAGATCATCGCCGCAAAAACGGGCGTATCTCTGGAGGAAATCTTCGGAATCGTATCCTTCTACGCACAGTTCAAGCTCAACCCCGACGGTCAGTACGCGATTGCCGTATGTCTGGGTACTGCTTGCTACGTAAAGGGATCGGGTGACATCATCAATGCGATTTCCGATAAGCTTGGTGTTCCGATTGGAAGCACGTCTCCCGACGGAAAGTACTCGATCGAAGCAACCCGTTGCATCGGTGCGTGCGGTCTGGCTCCCGTTCTGACTGTGAACGGCGAGGTTTACGGCAGACTGACGGTAGACGATGTGGATTCCATTCTTGCAAAATACAAGTAATTTACTTTACATCTGAAAGGACAGGAGCCGAACGTATGAAAATTTCGGAAATTCGTTCTTTGCTGGACGCAGAGGTCGTTTGCGGCGAAGAAATGATGGACAG
>JAFTLZ010000169.1 GCA_017452665.1 Clostridia bacterium | reverse complement strand
GTGCTCAATACCAAGGTTTATGACGAGATCATTCCCGTATCCAACGAGGATGCGTTTGCAACAGGTAAGCTAATTGGCAAGAGTGAGGGCGTGCTGGTTGGAATTTCCTCGGGTGCGGCGACCTATGCGGCAATCGAGCTTGCAAAGCGTCCCGAAAATGAAGGAAAAACAATCGTTGTTCTTCTCCCCGACACGGGCGACAGATACCTTTCCACACCGCTGTTTGCAGAGTAAGCAGAGTAAAATGTAAGGTCACATTGGTTGATTTTTCTGTCGGATTGTGATATAATAACAGTGAAGATATGCCGAAAATACGCGTATCATGGAATCTGATCGGAGAAAAACAAAATGAAAAAATTTTTGTTGCCATTTTTACTGCTTGCAATTTTGATTACGACGGCTTGTCATGGCGGAGCAAATGACAATGAATCCATATATTCCTTCACGGATTCACTAAACCGTGAGGTTCAGCTGTATACCTATGAAAAAACTGCCGTGATTTCGGGGAGCTTGGCGGAGATATGGCAAAGCGCAGGCGGAAAACTTTACGGCATTACCAATGATGCCTACAGCGGCCATACGCTCGACATCCCCGAAAATGTGAAAAACTATGGGGACGTCAAAAATCCGTCGGTAGAAAGCATGATCTCGGACGGCGTTGACTTCGTGATCCTGTCCGCAAGCATTGCAAACCACCTGAAGCTGGAGAACGTACTTGAATCGGCGGGCATCACCGTTGCATATTTTGACGTGGAGGATTTTGAAGACTATCTTTCTATGTTGAAGATCTGCACCGATATCACCGGGCGGGGTGATCTCTATACCGCAAAAGGCGAGCACATAAGGGAGCGTGTCGAAGCGTCAATCGCGCGTTCGCAGGGCAAGGAACAACCGTCCGTATTGCTGCTCCGAGCCTTCTCCACGGGGATCAAGGCAAAGGCGGAGGACAACATGACTGGCAAAATGCTTGCCGATTTAGGGTGCATCAATATCGCCGAAAGTCAAAGCTCATTACTGGAAGAATTGAGTCTGGAATCCATCATTCTGGCAGACCCCGATTTTATTTTTATTACGACGATGGGGGATTATGATGCGGCGGTTGCGTATTACGAGACCGAACTGGCAACCAATCCCGCATGGCAGGAATTATCTGCCGTCAAGAGCGGAAACGTTTATGTTCTTCCCAAGGATATGTTCCATTATAAGCCGAACGCGCGCTGGGGAGAGGCGTATGAATACCTTGAGGATATTCTCTATGATCAAGAATAAATCATCATTGCCCGTAAAGCTTGCAATCTGTTTTGGGGGATTGCTTGTCTCGGTGCTGATCGGCATCTGTGCGGGAACGGTATGGATTTCTCCTACGGAATTGCTCTCCGACCTGCTTGCGGAGGGACTTTCGCAGAATGAGCGCATTGTCCTTTACATCAGATTGCCGCGTATCCTGGCAACGGTGCTTGCAGGCTCGGCGCTTGCGGTTTCCGGTGCCTTGATCCAAGCGGTTCTCGGGAATCCCCTGGCAGCACCGAATATCATCGGTGTCAATGCGGGGGCAGGGCTTTTCACCGTGCTTTGTATTGCCGTTTTCCCAACGGCGGTGAAATTCCTGCCCGCCGCCGCTTTTGCAGGCGCACTTTTTGCCGTATTGCTCGTATACGGAATCGCCAAAAAAACAGGCGCGTCCCGCATGACCATCGTTTTGGCAGGCGTGGGCGTATCAAGCCTATTGAACGCTGTGATCGATACCGTAACAACTCTGTATCCCGATTCTTTAAGCGGCATATCCTCCTTCAAGGTGGGAGGCGTTGCAGGTATCACGCTCGATTCTCTTTTTCCCGCGTGGATCTTAATTGGTGTCGGTATATTGGCGGCACTTTGCTTCGGTCACGACCTTGATGTTCTCTCGCTCGGAGAGAATACGGCAAGGAGTCTTGGCATGAACGTCAGCGTGATGCGCTTTTTGTTCCTTGCTATCGCGGCAATGCTTGCGGGAGCGGCCGTCAGCTTTTCGGGGCTTGTCGGTTTTGTTGGACTTGTGGTGCCGCATATTTCCCGTAAGATCGTAAAAAGCGCGGAAAATACAGCAGTATTGCCGATCTGTGTGCTGATTGGCGGAGCATTTTTGACCTTGTGCGATACGGTGGCAAGAACGCTGTTCGCACCGTTCGAGCTGCCGCTGGGCATCGTTGTGTCTTATATCGGTGTGCCGTTCTTTATTTGGCTTTTGCTGCGTAAGAGAGGAGGCAAACACGGTGATTGAGCTAAAGCATATCCGTGGCGGTTATGGCAAGCATACCGTCGTTTTCGACGTCAGCGCTACCTTCTCAAGCGGTGAGATCACCTCCTTGGTCGGTGCCAACGGTTGCGGTAAGAGCACACTGCTGATGATGTGCGCCGGATTGTTGTCGCTGCGCTCCGGCGAGGTTTTGCTGAACGGTAAGGATATTTCAAAAATACCAAGAAATTCGCTCGCCAAACAGCTCTCTTATCTTGGGCAATCCCAAAGCACAAGCAATATTACGGTGGAATCTCTTGTCTCCCACGGCAGATTCCCTTACCTTGGATATCCGAGAACATATTCCGACCAAGACCGTGAAAAGATACATAACGCAATGGTTCTTGCAGGTGTTGCGGATCTTTCACACAAGCTTTTGAACGAGCTTTCGGGAGGACAGCAACAGCGGGCGAGAATTGCCATGATGCTGGCACAGGATACCGAGGTAGTCCTGCTGGATGAGCCACTGACGTTTCTGGATATCCGCCATCAGCTTGAATTGATGGCGCTGATCCTCCATCTGAAAACGATCGGGAAAACTGTCATCACGGTCATGCACGATCTGAATCTGGCGCTGACCTATTCGGATAAGGTTGCCGTTATGGAAAAAGGCAGGATCATCGCGTTTGATCGGCCGGATGCCATTGTCCACGGTGACGCACTTACCTCATCCCTCGGCATCAGAGCATTCTACAGCAGAGAAGCAAATCAGTATTTTTTCATGCCGGTCAAGCAAAATGAGCAATTATCTTTTGATGATATCACTTTTTAAAGGTCGCACAATAAAAGGAGGAGTATTACCGTGGACGTTATCAAATATTTAGAAAGAATCGGCTTACATTGCGACGACATTCAAGCGCCTTCGTACGATTTTCTCAAAAGGCTACAGCTTGCGCATCTCTATTCCGTTCCGTATGAAAATCTTGACATCATTTCCGGCATTCCGATCTCACTTGATTTGAACAATCTTTACGATAAGATTGTTGTAAGACAAAGAGGCGGATTTTGTTTCGAGTTGAATTGCCTTTTCGATCATTTTTTGAAGGAGCTTGGCTTTCACACGAAAAGCTATTTTGCGCGCTTTTGGAGAGACGAGCCCGGAATCCCGATCCGCCGTCATAGGGTAATAGAGGTGTCTTTGAATGAAAAAGCTTATATCTGCGACGTCGGCATTGGTGCGATTGCACCGAGAATCCCGCTGCTGCTTTCAGAGGGAACGGTTCAGGAGTATTTCGGTGAATCGTACCGCTTTGAGTGTGATGCGAATTTCGGATGGGTGCTGTACGAGCTTCGTCACGGCGAGTGGCAAAAGTATTTTTCTTTCACAACGGAAATGCAAACCGATGACGATTTCAATGCAATCTCCTACTACTGCGCAACCCATGCGGATTCCAAATTTAATAAAAATGCTATCGTTGCGATCAAAAGCGAGACAGGCAGAAAGACCATCGATGGAGATCAGTATAAAGAATTTATAGGTCACGAGCTTGTCCACAGTGAAGAAAATCTCTCTCTCGAACGAGAAGCGTATATTTTGAAACACACATTTGGAATCGTAAGATAAAACCGACCGG
>JAFTLZ010000168.1 GCA_017452665.1 Clostridia bacterium | reverse complement strand
TGCGCAAGCGAATTTGAGACAACCCCTTGTGATATTCATAAAAGCGGTTCAATCGTGCCGCACGTACATCTTCAAAAAGACATTCGAGGATTGATCTGCAAACTTATGCGAATTGGAAGAATCACTCGTCACATCGTTTTCGTCATGGTGAATCACACCCGTTTGCTGATAAGCGGGAATCTTTTCTTCCGTCAAGCGGATAAAATCGGACATTTTAGACCACGTCGTCAAATAGGTTCCGATCGCATTCGGAGAATCCTTTACCACGTGCGTCGCGCGGATCAGCTGCTCACAGCCAAATACACTGTTGAACGGGCAGGCAAGGAAGCGTAAGCCCTTGGTTGCCCAGTAGGAGGGCGTCAGATGCCCCATCGGTTCCGGATTATAGTGCCAATCGCAGATCACAACGTCACGGTCGATCAAGTCTACCGCGCGCGCGGTGTTATTCAAAGAGGTCTCATATCCTACGTTCGCCGTGGGGAATCTGTAGCCGTCCAGCAAGCGGTCACCCCACATCCACATCTCTCCGCCGCGGGACTTGATGTGGCGATTCACGTCGTTGACCAGCTCCGCAAACAAAACATACTCCGGAACACCCTTGCAACGGGGACACTTGGCAAGATCCAAAGCCTCGTCAAAGCCCGCGTGGATCACGTTCGTTTCAAAAGCATCCATCAGATCGTCGATCATGTCGTAAACAATGGGGCGCAGACGCGGATGGCGCGTGCACACACTCAACGTGCTATGCCCTTCTCCATACGGCTCCTGCATATCGGGATAAGCACGAATCATCCCGCGCGGTACCATTGGCATATTTTCGCGGCGTACATCACTCTGGTGTCCCGGAATGTCCAGCTCCGGAACCACCGTAATGCCAAACTTGCGGCAAACCGCGGCAACACGCTTTGCAACCGATACCGAGGTGGCAGGCTGCTCTACGATTTCGGGATGCGAGGGATATTCAAATTTGTAATACAGGGTCAACGTCACGTGCGTCACGCCCAGGGGCGCCACGGTGTTTTCAATAAAGTGTTCAAAGGTCTCGATATCCTCTTCCTTCGGCGCATAAAGCTGCAGGGCGCGTACGGGAAAACTCGAAACAATATCTCTTACGTCGCTCATGTAAGCATTGCTGTTGATCATCGGCATGGTAGTTTCCTCCGTTTTTACAGTAAATTCATCAACGCACGGGCAAGGTGCAGCTCATTGCGGCTGGCATGAACCGTTTGCTCCAACTGTTTGCGGAGCACCTCTTTATCCGCATCGGACTTGAATATGTTGCCGTCCATCGCGCGGGCATCTCCCAGCGGAACACCGCAAAGAAATGCAAACAGATCAAAATCATTCGGGCAATCGCAGCCAAGGCACGCCCGCGTCAAGGCAAGCGTTGCAGCTTTTTCGTCTCCGATCGGAGAGAGGTTCCACACACGGTCCCCAAAGGCAGGAAATGCATAATACGTGCTGTACAGGTAGTGCGGATAATTACTTCCTTCCCACGCGCACATTTCACCGCCAAGAATCTGATATGCCCGTTCACCGGCGTCGGCAGGCTCGCGCTTGATATTCCAGTTTTTCAGCTGATCCCATTGGATATATTCGTCCAGATATGCATTTGGAAAATCGGCATTGACAACTTCAAACCCCTCGTCCAAAAAGCGTTGCATGGAGCATCCCTCCACAGGTCCGCGTTCGGGAGCCGCAACCCGCCAGAATTCAATTAGAATATCGTGCGGAATATCGGGGCTTTTGGAAATATCAACGTCGTCATTCCACATCATCATTTTTTTGCCAAGAGCCGTTACGATCTTGTAAATGCGGCGTACAAAATATTCAAATCGGCTGTTCAAGGTATCAAGCCCCATGGGAGCAAAAAGCGCATTGCAAACCTCACAGCGGCAGCTATACGAATAAGGAGGATTTTCTCGCTTGATATCCCTCATATCCATCTCATCCGTTCCTACGTGAATATACTCGTACGGAAAGATTGCCGCCAGCTCGGAAAGAATATTAGCAATGAACGTATAGCCCTTTTCATTTGCAAGGCACATATTCCAACCGCTGATATTCTCATAAGAGCCATCCGCGGCTCTGACCTTACACTTCAGCTCAGGCATCCACCCGGTCAGCGCCGTGCTGTGCGCGGGTACGTCAATTTCGGGGATGATATCAATCCCAAAAAGCCCCGCATAAGCAACGAGCGCTTGCAGATCCTCCTTCGAATACACCGGACCGGGAGACTTGGGCAGATCCGGATACTGCTCGGATGCAAACGCATACCCTTGCCCATCCGAAAGATGCATATGCAGCTTGTTGAACTTGGATTTCGCCATTCCAACAATCAGCGCACGCATCTCATCCATCGGAATCACGTTTCTTGCAGGATCGACCATAAAGGAACGGAACACACTATCCGGATAATCGCGAATCTCCACGTCGGGAAGCAAAAACGCACCGTTCTCACATTTGATCGCTCGCGCAAGCGTTGCCGCGGCATTGACAAGCCCGCGATAATCCTTTGCGCGAATTGAGATTTTCCCGCCGCGGATACACAGCTCATAATACTCCGCATACGCGGAAATTCCGGGAACGACCGCAACCTCAACCGCTGCCACCGCCGCCTCGCACGGTACAAATTTTCCGTACGGCATAAACTCATTCAAAACATCCAACAATTTTTCACTGTATACATCGGCACAGGCAACTCCCAGCGGAAACATCACGGACACATTTTTCGTTCCGCAGACTTCTTCACGCACGCGCGGTAAAAACATCAGTATCATTCCTTTCGTGATTGATTCATTTCCTCAACGAACTTAAAATATGCTTGCATTATATCAAATTTTTGTAAGAAAGTCAATATATCACCGAAAAAAAATCAAGCAAATCAAAATTCACGAAAAAGCATTATACTTGCTTCATTTCAAGAAGCGCCCGGCGCTGACTGCGAAGAACAGACATGGAGCGTTCCAACCCGTTTTCAAAATTTTCGGCAAGCCAAAGTGTTTTGTGCTCATTCATAATCCAATCAATCAGCAAGACCAATTCATCAATTTTCTCATTCGTTGCCTCGCCATTGATGCGAAGGATACATAGCTCGGCTGTCAAAAGCATAAAGCGAGCATCCAAAACCGTCTGCCGTTTTTCTGTTTCCTTAAAATCCGTCTTTTCCAAATCGGCAAGAATACGATTCACATAAAATACAATATTCTCATAATAGAAGGGATCCTGCTCCTTCAAGTCGAAAAAGCCGGGAACAACCGTCTGATCAATATCCCTCGTAGCCATAAATCCACACATGGAGGAGCAATGGATACGCTCCGGCTCCAATAGGTAAGTCTGCTGTAATTTATAATGGAAATGCGAGGCACGGGCACCGTCAAACACATACTCATCAACATAACGCTGTGCCGCACGGGTAAACGGGTGCTTCATTTCATAGCCGTTTTGCTCAATTCCCACATTCCAAGCGTATTGCGCGCCAAGAGCAATGGGCACGAGGCTGAACACGGGATAATGAATGTGCTCGTCGCCGCTGCCCCAATCGGTCAAAAGATACCCTTTTGCGCCGTGATTTTTGCCAAACTCTGCAGATGTGCGCAGATTAAAGGTCATCAAATCAAAGCGGCCTGTAATACCGCACCACGTGCTTGTTCCGGGGCATACGTAAAACGGGATCCCATTCTCCTTTAAATAGCGGCTCCTACGGTCCATCAATGCAGTTTCAATCAGATCGTAGCCCCAGTTGAGTGCGATCGCGTCCTTCGGAATCCGGTAGAAGGAATCCTTTGCCTCATAGACCATATCCGACCAGAACATCACGGTCTTCCCATATTTTGCTTTGGTCCATGCGGATATGCGGTTGAGCCAATCCATAAAGACCTCTGCTTTCCCCTTTTCGCGGCAGATCTCTTCCAGTTGGAATTTCCCAAGTCCAAATGCTTCGTCAAGCCCAATGTTGACATACTTGGAAGAAAAATACGGCAGCACCGAATCAAAAAGCTTTTGTACAAATTCAAACGTCTCGTCCAAAAGAATATTCAGAGTCCCCGTTTTCACGGTTCCGTCCCCTACCGCAAGATGAGCGAACTCCTCTCTTTGCAGCCACGTTGCCATGTGCCCAAAGCAGTTTTGGTTCGGAACAAGATCAATAAAACGTTCGGCACAGTAACGGTCAAGCTCAACCATGTCCTCAGGCGTCAGACAGTCGTAATCCTCATTCACAAACGGGAAATGCGGAAATTTATAGCAAAAATTCTCCATGTAGAGCTGCAACTCATTGTACTTTAATTCTGCCAAAAAGTCAACCTTCCGTTTGATGGTCTCAAGCGTGGGAATCCGCGCACGGCTGATATCCAGCATGTACCCACGGCGTGAAAACTGCGGTGCATCCTCGATACGGGAGTGTGGCAAAGTCTTGCCGTAATCATGGAAGAGCTGACGAAGCGAGGTAATTGCACGGAACTTTCCGCTCTCTGTCCCATACTCCACAGCAATTCCGCGCTCGGAAACGGTCAACACATAAGCCTCCTCGGCAAACGATGGATTCAAGGAAAGTAAAAGGTCGTCATTTCCGTTTCGATACCGTGTCCACAAATGCATCAAGTCCTTGTCTCCGTCATAGCTCGATAACGTATACTTACCTTCAAAATATTCCTCTTTGATTGGCTGTGGAAAAATCATCATATGCTCCTTTTTCAGCTTTCAGTATTTTATCAAGTTCAGCTTTTTTCAACTTTTACACCGTTCCGTATGCTTCAATCACGAATTCTGCGCGGAAAATGCTTGGGATTGCGATCCTTCACGTAGCCGTCACGGCGAAGCTCGGCAATATCGTCCCGCAAAATGCGCTCCTGGATGCCAATCTTCCATTCAATCGCCTCTCGGTGGCACATATAATCCATGCTCGGCTCGTATCCTAAGCGGGAGTCAAAATCCACCAGCGGCAGCGTTGCTTTGGCGTTTTCAATCTCTGCCAAACCGATCTTCTCCAGCTCCTGCAAAACCGCCTCAAAGTCAACACTTTCATCCTCCAGCAATGCGTTTTTGCGCAAATACCATTCTTTTGTATGGTAGGTCGTCAGCACGGCGCGCCCCATAAATTCGGCAATTCCGGCAATGCGTTGCGCTTCATCCCGCTTATTTTCGGAAAGCTCCGGCAACAGCGCGCGCAACCGTTCTGCCCCCGCCAAAAGCTGCTCTGCACTCTGCTTGTACAGTCGCATCTCACCCATCAGCTTTTCGCGCATTCCCTCGCGGAAGAAGGGATACGTATAGTTCGGGAAGCATATCGCATTGGAACCGTGCATGGCGCGCAAACCGAAGGGAATCTTCAAATCCACGTCGTTGTAAAGCACCAGCGGATAGGAGGGACCAATGCGCATCGGTCCGTACTGATCCTCGTTTGTTGTAACCAGATTGTTGATCGCCTCGCCAAACAAGCGGTAGCTCTGCCGTACCGCATCCAGGTTCTCCTTGCCCCAATCGCGCACGATCAAACGGTCGATCAGCTCCTCACCGTTCGGATTCGGCTCGCAAAAGCACCATTTCGCCAGCTCCGAGATAAAGGACGGATAAAAGCCGTAGTGATGCGATTCCATCAATCCGCACAGCCCATACTCCTCATGCGCACGCAAAACCGCATTGAAGTGTCTGAGCCATTGATAGGGTGCCGGCTCGTAAGGAACCGTACCCACGTCCCAGGTCAATCCCCCCGTGTTTGTCATGGAATACAGCGGAATTCCCCGCTTCTTTGCCGCCTTTGCTTCGCTGATAAAGTATTTTCCGGCGTCGGCACAAAACAGCGTATAGTCGGTCGACTCGCAAGGAACGCCGTCACGCTCGCCGTGCTCAAACATCTCAAAGGTTGCCTGCAGACTGATATCCGTAGGCAAATGCTCAATCAGCTCCAGCCGCAATTCTTCCGGCTGAAATCCCCAGTTGTAGGTCCAGAATACGATATCGGCATCCGGCTTTTCCTTGCGGATCACGCGTTTGACCAATGCCAGCCAATCGGGATAATCCCGACACGGGAACCATCCGGGGTTGGGCTTGTCCTTGATGATGCGCTTACCGTTGGCATCCAGATTGTCGGCACGCAGGCGCATCGTCGTGCGTTCGTCATGGCTTGGAAACTCCACGCTCTCCCCTACTAAAATAATGCCCTTCAGCCCCGGACACTTGCGGAACAAATCCCCGTACAGCCCGTCGTAAAATTCTTCCGCACCCTCGTCCTCCGGGTGCATACGGCTTTTCATGTAGCTGTAGGCATATACGTCAATGCCGTACAACCCCGCGCGGTAGATGATATCGTTGAAATCGGTGTACCCATAGCTGGTATGATCCACCCCGCGCGTAAACAGTAAGATGCTGTTGATACCCTGATGTGCAATCGCATTCAGGTGCTCGTTCGGAAAGATATCCAGCGAAAATCCGGAATGTACCATGCGCGTGTGGAATTTCGGTACGCGCACCCGCCGCCCAAGCGACAAATACGGCGCCTCCTCCAGATTCAACAAATCCTCCAGATAATAGCCCGCCTGCGCCGCGGCACGCGCATCCTTTCCAATCAAGCGAATCTCCCGCTCGCATACCTCCACGCAGTATTCTCCGTCCCGCTCCAGCGTTTCATCCACCGAGTAAACGATTGCAAACTCCGCACATGCGCTCCGTGTCGTCAGAGCGACCTCTAAATCCATGGAGGTGAAAAAATAATCCTCCAGATCCCGCCCGCAACGGATCAAAAAGTCACTGTCTGCAGGAACAACAATCTTCCACGCCGATGTAATCTCAATCTGCCCTTCCTCCAAAGGCTTGGACATTCTTCGATGCTTTTTGTGCACCTCTAACATTCTTTGCCGAAACGCATAATTTTGCTCTGCCATACGATATTCCCTCCCGTATCGGTTAAAGTTTCAAGCTTATTATATCAAAAAAGATATCAAAACGCCATGAAAAATCCATAAAACAATTTGAAAAATCCATAAAATAAGACCGTAAAAGAGCAAATACAACGCAAAAAACAGCCGAAAAGGAGCTACAGTGCCCCTGACATCAGCTGTCTTTGTGCATTTCTTTTATGATTCAACCGAGAGCCTGCACCAGATATCCTCGTGGATTTCCTCAACCGAACGGTATGCATCCACAATGCAGATCTTGTCAGTTTCCTTCAGCTCCTCAAACACGCGGTAAAACTGATTGCGAATGGAGGTCAGCAGTTCAACAGTCTCATAGATCTCATGCGTTGCGCGCCCGCGGTTGATGCGCTCCATGCTTTGTTCGGGCGTCAGATCCATAAAAATACAAATATCGGGGCGCATAATTTCGGGACAGCGCAAATTCATATCCCGCACCCAGCTCGCATCCGTCTCGCTCCCCTGGTATGCCATCGAGGAATAGTAGTACCGATCGCATACCACGTCATAGCCGTCCGCCAACATTTTTTGAATTCCGTTGACCGGATTGACATTGTGAAAAATGCGATCCATCACAAACATCGCCGCCATTTCGCACACCGTCCTTTGGCTGACACCGCTGAGTGCATCCCGCAAAAGCCCGCCGCTGACTGATTCGGTCGGCTCGGCAGTACGGTAAACCAATCCCCCGTTCTGCTGTAAGCGGCGCACCAGCCAATCAATCTGCGTCGTCTTTCCCGCACCGTCAATGCCCTCAAATACGATCAAGCGTCCTCTCTTTTTTTTCTCCATGTCACTCGTTTCCTTCCTTTATGTCCTGCATTTGTCGGTTTTCTTCAGGGATTTCCGGAGAAATTGCGGTAGCTGTTTCACTTCCCTTTTGCAAAGCATCCAGCTGTGCCTGCAAGGCGGCAATGCGCTGCTCCATCAAATTCAACTGTTGCGCCACGGGGTCGGGAATGTGCACCTGATCCAAGTCGTTCTTCACCTTCACACCGTCGCGCCGCACCACCCGTGCGGGAATACCCACCGCCGTGCTGTTTTCGGGCACGGGATGCAATACCACCGCGTTTGCCGCGATCTTGCTGTTGGAGCCAACCTTAACGGGACCCAGCACCTTTGCACCGGAGCCAACCATTACGTTGTCGCCCAGCGTGGGGTGGCGTTTTCCAACGTCCTTTCCGGTACCGCCCAACGTTACACCTTGATAAAGCGTGCAGTTATCCCCGATCTCGGTCGTCTCACCAATCACAACACCGCTGCCGTGGTCGATAAACAGGTTTTTGCCAATCGTCGCGCCCGGGTGAATTTCAATCCCCGTTACGAAGCGAGAAACCTGGCTGATGGCGCGCGCCGAAAAATAGTGCTGATTTGTTTGCAGCTTATGCGCAACACGGTGAGCCAAAATGGCGTGTACACCCGAGTAAAGCAACAAAATTTCGGCTGTATTTCGTGCAGCGGGATCGCGCTCCCGTACTGCCTGCACCGTCTCGCGCACCTCACGCTCCGCTCCTAAAATCGCGTATGCAACACGGCGCTCCGCACGCTGAATTCCGCCGCCAATCCGCTCCAATAGATTCTTTTTTTTCATTCGGACCTCCGCTGATTCGTTCTGCGCCACCGTGCTGTTCGCCGTCACTACGCAAAACGCATTTTCCATATATTATATTATACACAGCTTTTGGGATTTTGTAAATAGTTTTTCACGATTTTCCCTGCACAAAATCATCGCCGTTAAGCAAAATCTTGTCCCGTTTTGAAAGCGCCTTGCGCCTATTTTACCGATTCTTCAAATTTTTTTCGATTTTTCATTGAAAAAGCCTGTTCCATTTGCTATAATGATTACAGTGTCCTACCTTGCAACACCTTGATAAGTCTGAAAAAACAAAACTCCAACAAAACAAATGTGTGTGAAAACACAATCACAAAGCAATCCGAACAGGAGGTTTCTATGAATCGTTCAGCATTTAAAATCAACGTCAACACCCCCATTGTCATTTGGAACGGCGAAAGCGAAGCCGTGCAACGGGCATTTGGAGATTTTCAAAACGACTGGTACATGGTGTTCGGCATGGCGCCCCATATTCTGGAAGCATTGCCTCCGTTCTACAACGGAAACGCCATCTACATCGGAAAAGCGGCAGAAAGCATTGGGACGGACATCCCCTGCTGCGGCCGGGAGTGCTACCGCGTGGAGCTTTGCGAAAAAGCTTTAACCTTGCGCGGCTCGGATGAATTGGGCTTGATCTATGCGATCTATACCTTCAGCCAAGAGGTTCTGGGCGTGGATCCGTGGTATTTCTGGAACGACTTTTTGCCCACAAAAAAGCAAGAGATCGAGCTATGCGCCGATTTTCAACTCATCGGAGAAGAACCCGACTTCAAATACCGCGGCTTTTTT
>JAFTLZ010000167.1 GCA_017452665.1 Clostridia bacterium | reverse complement strand
TAAAATGATTCGGTGTGCTTTGAGCAAAGCCGATGAAAGCAAAACCAAAATTGTACGTTCTCACAGCGCGTCCATGACCGCATTAAGATCCATTATGGATGCACACTTCGGAACATAACCTGCGGGGCATTTGAAAGGGGGGAGTACCAAATGCGACTTTTCGCATTTGACTCACCCCCGAAAAACCGCGCCCTTTTTTCAAAAATCCCAATAGCGGAGTTTCGGAAAAGTCCAACTTTCGCTTGCCGTTCACCCAAACAAGCTTATCATACAGGAACAGCAGGTAGCCGATGACCAGGAACAGCGTCAGCAGGATTCCGATCCACATCATCAAACCGCCAAAGCCAAGCTCGCCCATATCCAGGAAGAAGTACGGATATCTTCCGCTTTGCGCGCCGAGAATCTCGATCACGATCACGTAAATCAGCGGCATCACCATGGCCAGCACCGGATCCAGCCATCCGATGCTTTTGTGCTCGTCGAACAATACGGTATCCAAAATAAACAGCACCGGGCAGGCTACGTGATAGCACAGATTGGCAATGTTATTCCAAAATCCAAGGGTGGTCGGCTCTCCCAACAGCAATCCGTATGCAATAAACGTAATGGAAATAATAACGGTTGCCGTAAACTTTAAATTTTTGAGATACGGATTGCGATTATAGCCCGTCAGATTTCCCGCACGCAGCTGCTTAACGTCATCGCGCAGGCACGCGATCATCACGCCAAAGCAAAGATAATTGCTCAGGTTGGTGTAAAAATAGAACAGATCTGCGCTGAAGGTAAACGTATCGTGTCCACCCACTGAAAAGAAATCGGTGATAAACAGAATTGCAAAAAACGACACCGTACAGAAAACGGTTCGGTAGATCAGCTTGGTGACCAGATTGTTTTTCATGATAATGACTCCTCTCCTGCTTTTGCTTTACTCAATGGAAGTATCCAGCTTGAAGCGCATGATCTTGCGCAGGGTGTTTTTGGGGAATTCCTCCTCGCGCACCTTCAAAATGCCGATCTTTTTGTAAACGACCGCGCGTTGATTGTATTCGTCCACAAAGGGCTTCAGATATGCGTGGATATCCGCAATGCCGTTCTTTTTGAAATACTCCTGATCCGGATAGACCTCGGCAACAATGGCGTTGTGCATCATGCCGCGCTTGCTTTGCCCCTCGTAGACCACCACGTCCAGAATTCCCGGCGTTGCGGCAAGCTCGTTTTCGATTTCTTCGGGGTACACGTTTTTCCCGTTGGAAAGGATGATCAGATTTTTCTTGCGCCCCGTGATGTACAAAATACCTTCTTTTGTCAGCTTGCCGTAGTCGCCCGTGCGGAAGAAGCCCTCCTTGAACGCGTCGGAGGTAGCCTCGTCGTCGTTGTAATAGCCCAGCATGACGTTATCGCCGCGGAACAGGATTTCTCCCTCTCCGTCCTCGTTCGGCTCGTCGATTTTGACCTCCGCCGTGTCGATGACGTAGCCCACGCTGCCCAGCACGTTGTGCTTGCTGTGGTTGACCGAGATCAGCGGTGCGCACTCGGTGATCCCGTAGCCATTGAGAACGGAAATGCCGATGCCGTCGTAAAAGTCTAAAATTTCACGGCTGAGGGGTGCGCCGCCGCAGATGACGGTTTTGACGTTCCCGCCGAATGCCGCGTGGATCTCGGCAAAGATCTTTTTGCGCGGATCAATGCCGAGCTTGCGCAGGATTTTGCAGACCTTGATCATTTTGAACACCAGATCGTACTTGCCCTTGTCCTTCAAACTTGCTAAAATTTTGCGATAAAAGGTCTCCAGATACAGCGGAACCAGCACCAGGTGCTCCGGCTTTTGCTCGGACAGCTCCTTGATAATGTAGCGGATACCAGAAGAAATATAGACCTCGCAACCGATCATGACATGCGCGACAAACATGATGGTGGAGCCGTAGGTATGGTGCGGGGGCAGGACGCCGACGGTCTTTTTTCCGTAGTCCAGATAATGCAGGACATTGTACATATCAGTCAGAATCGCATTTTGCGAAAGCATAACACCCTTGCCCTTGCCAGTCGTTCCGGAGGTAAACACAAGGAGCGACATTTTGAGCGGATTGATCGGCGTATTGTAATACGGTGCGGAATCGGCGGCAAATTTGACACGTCCTGCTTCAATCAGGGAGCGCAGCGTGCGGTTATGCTGCTTTGCCGCAAGATAGATCGGTTCCGCCTGCAAGGGATGCTTTGAAAGAATGCAATCGAGCTTTTCGGAGATATCCTCATCCCCGAACAGAAAATCGCCGTTTGCCTTTTGCACCGTGTCGGCAAGATCCTCGGCGGTCCAATCGCGATCCAAGGGAACCAGAACGACGCCGATGGAAAGCGTGGCGTAATAGGTCAGAATCCACTCGTAGGAGAGCTTTCCGATCAGGACGCAGTGCTTGCCGGCACAGCCCATGGAGAGCATTTCGGTTGCCAGCGCGCGAACGTCGTTTACAAACTCCGAAAAAGTGACGCGGGTAGGCTCTTTGTCGTGCGGATTTTCACGAAACGCATATGCGCATTGATCTTTATAATATTCAGCTGCCCATTCTGCAAGCTCGCGGACATTGGTGAACGTATGCTTTGGGTTGATCGCGTGTTTTTGATTCATGATTGATGATCCCTTTCCATCTGTATTTCCATTATTCATCATATTTTTCACAGATCTGATCCAAGTTCTCGCAAATACGGGCGAGGCAACGGTAAAGAACGGTGCGTTCCTCCTCCGTCATACCGATTCCCGCAGGCTCCAGCACGGCATCAATCTTATTTGCAACGCAAACGCCGAGCTCTTTTCCCTTTTCGGTTAGTGAAAACGGCGCGTTGTAGCGTTTTTTTGCCGTGGATTCGCAAAAGATGTAGCCGTTTTCCTCCAGATATTTGAGCGCGTGCGAGATGTAGGATTTGTCCTCCTGGCAAATGTCGCACAGCTCGGTTGCCGTTAAGGATTCCTCCTTATACAGATAATAAATGCAGGAAACGTGCGGAATCTTCAAGTTAAATTCTCCCATCTCCTCCGACTTGATTTTTTGAATGGCACGTTGGATCTTTAAGATCATTACCGTAAAGTTTTTATAGCGATCGTACATAACTCCTCCTGCTTGTTGATTTTTCAACAAGTTGTATTATACCACAAACTTTTGGAATTGTCAACAAGTTTTTTGATTTTTCTGAAACTTTTGATATTTTTAAAAGCGGAACGGAGGATATTGACAAAAAGATGTAAATATTGTATAATAAGTGCAACACAGATTGCGACAAGGAGAGATACGTTATGACCGTTTGGGAGCTTTGCGAAAAAATTGAGTTGCAGGATGAGATTGCCGCAAAGGTTTCTTGCTTTTTGAAAGATTTTGATCTTGCACCGGTGGAGCGGTTGATTTGCGAGCTTGGTCAGCCGGAAGCTTCACCCGACGCTTATCGGGCATTATCAGAGCAGCTGGGAGAGGATCCTGACGGAACGAAAATTCTTTCCTGCTATCTGCTTGCCGCTGCGAATACGTACGCTTCCTACCAAAGCATGGGGATTTCCGATGATATCTATTTTGACACCATGAAATGCTTTCCGCGATTTATTGGGGAAACGCTGGAACGCAAAGGAATGCTCGCTTTTGACCGCGCACATTGGAGCTACCGACATCTCAACATGACAATACTGCGGATCGGCGCCCTGGAATACGAGCGAAAGCTGCGCAAGGAAGAAAAGGTGATTGCCATTCACATTCCCTCGGATGCAAGCTTTGACCCGACATCGCTGGACGCCTCCCTTTCCGCCGCACGCAACCTGATCAAAGAGAAATTTCCCGATTGCGGAAGTGATCCGATTACCTGTGAATCCTGGTTGCTTTCCGAATCCTTGCGGGAAGTATTGAAGGAGAGTTCTAATATTCTCAAATTTCAAGCGCGCTTTGAGATGAAAGAGCAATATCCCGACACCAATGCCCCTATCCCCTTTATTTTTCACACATCCAACTGCGACGATCTTGCGGCACTGCCGGAGAACACCTCTCTGCAACGGAACCTGAAAGCATGGATGCTTGCGGGAAAATACATCGGCGTGGGCTTTGGAGTGTTAAAAGAATGATGACCGCCAAGAAAAATAACACAATGAAAAAGCAAAGCAAAACAGAAATGACATATGACATCTCTCCTGCGCACAGCGCGCGCTTTCGCCGTCTTTGCGAGGAAGCCATGCTGGAGGGACGCTCCAACGGGGACGCGGGAATCGGCACACTTGCCGAAAAGCGGATGCACTCGATTATCAAGCGGTATCTGTGTGCAAACGCGGATTTTCATGAGGTGGGCGTGCTGAACACGCGTTACGTCTCGGACGTGCGGATCGGAAACGAGGTTTACGAGGTGCAGACCGGTGCGTTTTATCCGATGCAGAAGAAGATTGCCTACTATCTGGAGCACACCGATTGTACGGTCACCGTGGTGCATCCCATTGCGGTGAACAAATGGGTCTGCTGGGTGGATCCCGTGACGCGCGAGATCTCGGAGCGAAAAAAATCGCCCAAGCATGAGTCCGAAAAGGACTTGTTACCTGAGTTGTACTGTCTGATTCCTTACCTGACGAATCCGCGGCTGAAATTTCGCTTGCTGTTGCTGGAGGTGCAGGATTTTCGGATGCTGAACGGACGCTCCCGCGACCGCAAACGCGGTTCTACGCGATACGAGCGCATCCCGCTGGAGCTGTTGGGAGAAGTGAATTTTACCTCACCGGAGGATTTTCGACGGTTTCTGCCGTCGGAATTGCCCCCGCATTTTACCGTCAAGGAATTTGCACGTTTGACACAATTTCACGGCAGGGATGCTTATTCCGCCGTGCGTGTTCTGGCAGCGATGGGGCTGCTGTTCCCCGCAGATCCGATCGGCCGTGCAATGGCGTTCTCGTTTTGAAAAAAGACGCGGATTTTTGTGGGGAACTTTTGAAAAAGTCCCCCACGCCCCCAAAACTTTTAACGCATAAACAGAAAATAACGAGGTAGGAATGTTCCTGCCTCGTTCGTTTATTCGGGCGTCAAGCTCTTTTCCAAGCGCACAGCCGGAACAACAGCCCCCGCCAGCATTCAGGACGCATGGAGAGCGTAGCTCCAATGCTTCAACCACTGAATGCTCCATAAAGATAGTTAGATTGGTGCATTTTAGCAGCGCTCTTCTAAAAGAAAACTTTCTCCATGGAACCGTTTCGGTTCCATGGAGTCATTGTATGATTTTAAGTTCTATTGCTTATACATATTCGGATTTTGGCATGAGGTGCTTTAGTACGATCATCATAAACACCACCGATAGCGCCATGCTGACGATTTCGGCAATCGGGAACGCCCACCAGACGTTTTGCACCGCGCCCGTCAGGGAGAGCAGGTACGCCGTTGGGATCAGCACCAACAGCTGGCGCCCGACGCTGGTGAAAAGGCTGTAAATGCTCTTTCCGAAGGCTTGGCACACCGACGAGGTCACGATGCAAAAGCCTGCAAAAATAAAGCTGAGGCTGATGACGCGCAAAGCTACGGCGCCGATTTCCAGCATCCCCTCGGTTGCCTGGAAAATACCGAGCAGTTGTGCAGGAAACAGCTGGAATACTGCAAATCCCAGCAGCATATACACCACCGCGCACACTGCAGATAGCTGAATGGTTTTGATCACGCGATCCCGTCTTTTTGCGCCGTAATTATAAGCAATGATGGGCACCATGCCGTTGTTCAAGCCGAACACAGGCATAAAGACAAAGCTCTGCAGTTTAAAGTAGATTCCGAACACGTTCATCGCATCCACGCCGCAATCGGTAAAACCGATGAGCACCTTGTTCATACAGAAGGTCATCACTGAACCTATTGCCTGCATCAGCACCGACGGGATACCGATCAAAAGGATCTCGCCAACCAACGCCGGCTTGGGAATCAGATTTTTGAGCTGTAGGTGAATTTCCTTGTTGAACTTCAAATTAAAAAACAAACCAAGTCCTGCCGCAACGCATTGACCGATGACGGTTGCAATCGCAGCTCCGGTAACGCCCATGGCGGGACAGCCGAGAAGCCCGAAGATCATGATGGGATCCAGGATAATATTGATCACCGCGCCGGCAAGCTGTACGATCATGCTGTATACGGTTTTTCCGGTTGCCTGGAGCAAGCGCTCCATGGTGACCTGCAAAAATGCGCCGATGGAGCAAGCGCAAACGACCGAGAGATATTCCACGCCGTATTGCACGATTTTTGCGTTGTCATCTGCCTGAATTTTGACGTACGGTGTTACGACGAACAATCCGACAATCAAAAACAGCAGATAGCCGCACAGCGTCAAAAATATGCCCTGCCCTGCGATTTTGTTGGCGCGCTCGAAGTTCTTCTGTCCCAGCGAGCGAGAAAGCAGTGCATTCATACCGACAGCAAGGCCGACTGCAACGGCAATCATCAGGTTTTGCATGGGAAACGCCAAGGTCAGCGCCGCCGTACCCGCCTGGTTATCGAATGCGGCAACGAATACCGAGTCCACGATGTTGTAAAGCGATTGCACTAGCATAGAAATGATGATTGGCACCGACATGGTAAACAGCAGCTTTGGAACGGGCAAAGTTCCCATTTTATTTTCGGGCACACGTACCGCTTCGTTTTGTGATTCCTGCATAAAAAATTCCGATTCCTTTTTGGTTAAAATTGAAGTAAAGGTGTGATTGTGCACACAAATGCTATTATAGCATATATTTTGTCGAAAGTCAATACTTTTTCGTCTGTCGGTCATTGCTATATGTTTTGGGGGAGCTTTTGAAAAAGAATGCGTTTTTTGAGGGAACTTTTGAAAAAGTTTCCCCAAGCCCCTTCAAAACTTTCAACGCGTAATAAAAATTGACAAGGTAGGAACGTGTCTGCCTCGTTCTTTCGTTTTTACGCCAAGCTCTATTCCGAGCGCACACCCATAACAATCGCTCCCGCGAGCATTTAGGGCGCATTGGTTTTGCCCATGCTTGAATCACTCAATGCTCCACAAGATTCCATTTGATCGAAGGTTATGCTTTCAAACAGCAAGTGCGTTTTTATAGTCTGTGGGTAAAAATC
Source organism: Clostridia bacterium (assembly GCA_017452665.1). Lineage (GTDB taxonomy): Bacteria > Bacillota > Clostridia > Oscillospirales > CAG-272 > UMGS1865. The sequence goes on along the minus strand of JAFTLZ010000167.1, from coordinate 6,592 downwards.
ACCAAAAAAGGACACGGTTTTGTCGGAGAAACATCGGATCAATAGAAAAACCGAATAAAATATTTGTTTTTTTCAAAAAAGACTTGCGAAATGAGAAAAAAAGGAGTACAATATTAGCTTGGACAAACACTAAAATAAGACAAAAAAGGAACAAGACTATGAAAATCTTTCAGCCAAAGCTTTTTACCGCGATGAAGGGCTACACCACCAAACAGCTGGTATCCGATCTCGTTGCCGGCGTAATCGTTGCCATTATTGCTCTCCCGCTTTCCATTGCGCTTGCCATTGCCTCGGGCGTCTCCCCCGAAAAAGGACTTTACACCGCCATCATTGCGGGGCTTGTCATCGCGATGTTTGGCGGTAGCCGCGTAAACATTTCGGGGCCCACCGCCGCCTTTGCCACCATTGTGGCGGGTATTGTTGCCGAGCACGGCGTGGACGGACTTCTGGTTGCCACCATTATGGCGGGAATCATCCTGATTCTGATGGGTGTGCTACGGCTGGGGGCGTTGATCAAATACATCCCCCACACCATTACCACCGGATTTACCTCCGGCATTGCGCTCACCATTGTCATCGGGCAGATCAAGGACTTTTTGGGGTTGACCTTTGCCCCCGGCACCAATGCGGTGGAAACCGTGGAAAAGCTGCAAGCCATCGGCCAATCCGTGACCACGTTCAACCCGTGGGCGCTTTTGGTGGGTGCGATCGGCTTGGCAATTCTGATCGTTTGGCCGAAGATCAGTAAAAAGATCCCCGGCTCGCTGATCGCCGTATTGGTCGGCACCGTGCTGGTCAAGCTTTTGATCACGGACGTCAACACCATTGGCGATCTTTATACCATCAACGCATCTCTCCCCGCCTTCTCTCTGCCGAATTTCAGCTGGGAAATGGTGCAAAAGCTGTTGCCCGACGCATTTACCATTGCGATCCTTGCAGGTATTGAATCCCTGCTCTCCTGCGTGGTTTCCGACGGAATGATCAAGGATCGGCACAACTCCAATACCGAGCTGATCGCGCAGGGCTTGGGTAATATCTGCTCCGGTCTGTTTGGCGGAATTCCCGCCACGGGCGCCATTGCGCGTACAGCCGCAAACGTAAAAAACGGCGGACGCTCCCCCGTTGCCGGTATTGTGCACGCGCTGGTACTGCTTTTGATTCTGGTGCTTTTGATGCCTTTTGCCGCATGGATCCCCATGCCCATCATTGCGGCAATCCTGTTTATGGTGGCGTACAATATGTGCGAGTGGCGGCAATTTGTCAAGATTTGCAAAACCGCCCCAAAGAGTGATATTTTGGTATTGCTTGTCACCTTTATCCTGACCGTTGTGTTCGACCTTGTAGTGGCAATTGCCGTTGGTCTTGTCATCGCCGTGGTGCTCTTTATGAAGCGGATGGCCGACGTGACGCACATTCGCGCTTGGAACGACGACGAGTTCCTTGCCTCGCACGACAATCAGCGCCTGAAGGATATCCCCACGGGAACCGCCGTATTTGAGATTGAAGGCCCGATGTTCTTCGCTTCGGCGGACAAGTTCGACCACATTCCGCTCAAGGAGGACGTTAAGGTTGTGATCTTGCGGATGCGGGACGTTCCTGCCTTGGACGAGACCGCCATGCGGAATCTGTTTGCCATTCGGAACAGCTGCGAGGAAAAAGGAATTACGCTGCTGATTTCCCACGCGAACGAGCAACCGCTGAAGGTGATGAAAAAATCCGGCTTTGCGGAAGCCGTTGGCGAAGAGAACTTTCTTGCCAACATTGACGAAGCCTTGCACCGCGCGGAGATCCTTTGTCAATCCTTGACCGACTCGACCGTTTCGTCTTGAAAATATGCTCCCAATAAAAATCCACCCACGGGTGGATTTTTATTATGCTCACGCCGCTTCGCTACTCTCAAAGGGAGAGCCTTAGATGAAGCCATTTCGCCTCCCCCGTGTAAGTGGGAGAACATTTGCAAGCAAATTGGCTCGCGCAACGAGCAAGAGGGGGTGCAAAAGCAAAAAACTACCGTAAAACAATCCCTCAGTCACCTTCGGTGACAGCGCGAGTCGCCGCAGTCGATCTTATCGGCGGCTTGCCGCCTTCACTTCTGCACAAGGGAGCCGGGGATAGATTGCCTCCAGTAGAGTATTGATTGATTAAAACACAGGCATTAACTATCTTCGTGGAGCATTCAGTGGTTGAAGCATGGGCAAGCCCATGAACCCTGAATGCTTGCGGTAGCTATTGTTCTGGCTGTGTGCTCGGAAAGGAATTTGGAGCCTAAATAAACGAACGAGGCAGGAACTTTCCTACCCCGTCATTTTTATTACGTGTTGAAAGTTTTGAAGGAGCTTGGGGAAACTTTTGAAAAAGTTTCCAAAAAAACCGAATCTCCTAAACCACGTCCTTTTTGTTGGTTCTGCAATTTATACGGACTCGATCTCGGTGTTGCTTCCGAACAGAATCATCAGCGGGGAGTCGGTCAGCGGAAGGTTTTTGAGTCGGATTCCGCCGTTCATGCGATCCTCAACCATTCCGTCCGGCAGCTTGTAAACCTCGCCCGTGGCGAGATCCACCAAGCGAACCGTGTCGTTCTTCTGCCCGTACACGCTGTAGGTCACGGTTCCCTCGTAGGTGGTGGTCAGAACCGGCGTGGAATTCCAGTAGACGAGTGCGGTGTCACCGTTGTCCAGTGCAAAGCAATAATCCAGCACCGTGTTGTCGGAGCAGTCGGTTCCGTTGACGCGGATCGAGGGCAGATATTCCCTTGCCACGGGAACGTGCTTGGGTTGTACGTCCCCTGCAAACAGCGACGCCAATGTGGAGAGGGCGTAATAGGATTTTTTCTCGCTGTACTCGCCCGTAGCACGTCCGTCCTCGTCAAAATCCGCGCTGATGACGCCGAAATAACCGTAATCCAGATAGGACGCACGGTCACCCACGCGCCCGTTGAGCGCCTCGATCATATCCATGGTTGAGAAGTAAGAGGTGAACTCCACGCCGGCGTAAAGATCCTGCACCAGCATCCGCAGCATCAGCTTGGTCTGCTTATCGCGGTTCCAAGCAAAGTGCGCCATGGCACCGCTACCGCGCGAATCGGATTGCGCTCCCGACTCGCCCTGAATGATCTTGATGTTGGGATTGTACAGATCCAGAATATCGCGGTAATTCTGAATGGTGCGCAAACGGTCTCCGTCAAAGGTGGAGTAGCAATGGTAGGAGGCGTAGTCGAGATACTCTCCCAGCCCCGTGGAAAGCGCGCGGTTGACAAAGGCAAGGTCTCCTACGCCAACGGATGCAAACCCGCAGGTCTTGGCGCTCGGATTTGCGGCTTTGATGACCTTTGCGGTCTCGCGGGCAAACACGCCGTACTCGTAAGCGTTTTTCATCAGATCGCGTGTTTCGTTTTCATGGTGCTTCCAGGAATATGCGCAATCCGGCTCGTTCCAGATTTCAAACAGCTCGATCCGTCCCTCAAAATGCCGCACCGTTGCATCTACGTAGCGGAGCCAAGCCTGCATCTCCTCCTCGCTTTGCACAGGCGGGCAACCGACAGCTCCGTATACGCTTTTTGCCAGCTCGGTATAAAGCGGGTTGCCGTAGCAAAGGCAGAGCCAGGGCTGAAGCTTGCGGGAGAGCAGCTCCGAGACGATCCGATCCAGCCATGCAAAATCGTAAACGCCCTTTTGCTTTTCTGTTTTCATCCAACCGGATTGAATCCGTACCTTTTTGACACCGATGCGCGCGACCTTGTCGTACGCTTTATTGGGATCGAATACGTCGCGATCCAATTTTTCAAAGCCGATGCCGATGCGGCTTTCGGCAACCTCGTATGAGCTTTTCGGAATGATTTTTCCGATCTTTATCAACCGTTCCATAACAACATCCTTTCCGGAATTTGACGGCACGAGCTTGTGTCCGCCGTTACCATTATTATAAAGGAATCTGCGTCGCCCGTCTATCGAAATATTCTTATGTTATTTCAAAATCTTACGATTTTTGTTTGCAAATAGCCCTTGGTAAATTCAAGTCCTGAATTTGAAAAAGCCACACGCAGGAGCCTAAAGGCTTTTTCGTGTGACTTTTTTGTGTGAAAAGGTGGTGTGAGGAAGCGGAGCTTTTTCTCCTATGCAGGCTTTATTTGCTCAGGCGCTTTTTGCAGTAGCTTTTTACGCCGCATTTGGGGCATTTTAATCTTCTGCGCGTAAGGGTGTGCGGAGCCATTACGTAGCTTTTCATATCCGGGATGAATCTTTCGCCGCAATGCGTGCACTCAAATACGCCCGCATCCCGATCCAGCACGCAAGCCACTGCTACTGCAATTCCGATGATCACAACCGCAATTGCGATCAGCAGCACGCGTACCCAGATTTCAAACTCTGCCAGTCCCGCAATCAGGACGATCGTAACGCAGGCAAGCAGGGCGATCAGTACCACCATTGAGGAGAGGACGATTTTTACTTTTGCTTCTTTCTTTTCATTCATCAGTGCCATCATGTTTTCTTCTGCCCGTTTATAATATTGTGCTTCGTCAAGCCGTTCACCGGAAAGAAGCTCATTCACGCTGATTTTCAGAATGCTGCAAAGCGGCAACATCAAGCTGACGTCGGGCATGCCGTTGCCGGTCTCCCATTTTGACACGGTCTTATCCGAGATGCTGAGCTGCTCCGCCACCTCTTTTTGTGTCAGCTTTTGCTCTTTTCTTGCAGTTTGAATAAACCTTCCGATTTTTACCTGATCCATGAGCAGACCTCCTTTACGAACACATTCTATCAAAAATTCTGCCAAAAAAACACCCACGCCCAGTAGAATTGCCCGATTTTTTGTCTATAAAGCGTAGAATTTCAAAAAAACGATGTTATTTGTTGGCTTTCAGCGTAGCGGTTGCACCCCATTGCCTCAACACCTCAACCGACGAAAAGCCTGCCTCTCGCAATGCCTCAATTTCGTGCGGTACGGTCAGTGGCGTATCGTAATGATAAAACGCATCGTCAGCAATTCCCTGCTCTTGCTTCAAGCGCAAAAGCTCTTGCCGATGCAAGCGTTCCTCCTGTTCGGAGAGCGCAAAATAATCCGTCAGGACAAAATAGCCGTTTGGTTTTAACGCGGCTTTCAGCTTTGCATACAGCGGGACTTTCTCTGCCTTTGTAAAATGATGGAGGGACTCCACTGAAACCGCCGCATCAAATGCGTTCTCACCGAACGGAACTTCAAAATACGAGCCCAAAATCAATCGGATATTCCTACCCAAAAATTTCGCCTCCAGCGCCTTCAACATTCCGGGTGCCAGATCGATGCCGGTTACGGTTGCGTTGGGGTTGAGCGCAAAATAAGCCTCCAGCTCCAATCCTGTGCCGCATCCCAGATCCAGAATTTGCACATCCGCTCCCTTCGGCAAACAGCCTGCTGTGTACGGATAAAATTCCTGTGCCGACGCAATGCAAGTCAGCTGATGCTCGTCGTAGCCGTCCAAGCGGCTGTCAAAAAACGCATCCATCCTTTCCAGCATGGTCATTCTCCTATCAAATCAAACGGACTTTTAAAAAGCCAAAAAACTTCAAGATTTTAATTTGTCGAAAATGCTCTCTTTTGGAAAATATTTCTCTTGCCATTGGGGATCATATTTGCAATTGTATTTGGAAAAAGTCCAACATTCTTCGCGCACGGTGCCCTTGTTTATAGAGAGATTCAGTGAAGCGCCCTCTTGCGTGACGGCTCTTTTGGCAAAATGGAAATTTGCATAGTACAAAGCAAACCACGACAAAACATCGGAAAAACCGGAATGCTCGTCAAGGAGATAGAGCGTGTGTGTATAAATGTAATCCGTTACGGTGAGGTTCGTTTCGATCAAGGCAATTTGTTGATCTTCCAGATAAACACACACATATTCACTGGTGCCTTTTGCTACCTGATAGCAATGTAAAATTCCCCCCGAATCCAAGGCAATCACATAAAAGCTTTTCATAAAACCGTGCTGGGAAAAAACAACGGTTCCAAAGTTTTTCCCGTTTTTTTGCAAACGGAATCCTTTGGTTAGATTCGGAGTACCGAAGCAATAGCGGAAAGGAATATAATTTACCCATTTGGAGAATTGGTACGTCCCAACAAATTCGGTTTCGCCGTTGTGCATGACAATCTCTTGGAACGGACTTACCTTCCCCACCGTTCCCCGATATTCGCAGGCACCGCCCTTTATATAATAATTCAGTTGCGCGCTTTGAGAAACCGTAATGATCATGATGAGTTCTCCTTCCATCCTCAAATATGTCTTAAAATCATTATATCATATTTTTGCTGGAAATTCAAGTATTTTGAGTTTACTGTCCTTTGAATACCGTTTTGAGAATTGCGCCGATTTTCGGGGGTGTGCCGTAGATTTGACGAAATTCACCCCGGTGTTCAATTTTTGAAAAGTCAAGTGTGTATTTTTCTTTGTAGGTATACATAAGACACTCCTGTCAAGTGATCTCGTATCGAGCGTCACCGTAGACGATTTCTACTTTTACATAGTCGCAAAAATAATCGTCCGCCCAATGCTTTAAATCCTTTAGTATTTCAACTAATGTGTTTATTGTCCCCGGCCATTTTTGCTCGACCACTTCGGCTC
>JAFTLZ010000166.1 GCA_017452665.1 Clostridia bacterium | reverse complement strand
GTAGCACCCAAAATGATCCACAAAATCGCACCTTGCACGCCTTTTTTCGAAAGGATCGCAATGGCAATTACCGTAATGACCGTAATCAAAAGCGGCATAATAGATTCCCATGTTGCCGAGCCCAGCAGGTTAAAGGATGCCAAAGCTACTCCTGTAGAAGAATTTGAAACGATCAATCCCGAATCCTGAAATCCAAGAAAAGCAATGAACAAGCCGATACCTGCGGAAAGCGCGGTTTTGATGGTTGCGGGAATTGCGTCAAAAATCAGCTTTCGCAAACCGGTTGCTGTTAAGAGTACGAAAATCAAACCGTCAATCAAAACCAGCAGTAGAGCATTTGCATAGCTGAATCCAAGCTCCAAGCAAACCGTATACACGAAGAAGGCATTGAGCCCGATTCCGGATGCTTGTGCAAGAGGAAGATTGGCAAGCAGGCCGATCAGAACCGTACCGATCACAGCAGAGATCGCAGTTGCGATGTACACGGCACCAAAGGTGGTCGAGCCGGTGGAAGCGATGACAGCGGGATTGACCATCAAAACGTAGGCCATAGCCGTAAATGTTGTGATTCCGGCAATGATCTCAGTACGAACATTGGTGTTCCGCTCGGAAAGATGAAAGAATTTGTTCACAGTTTGTCTCCCTTTTTCGGATGCTTACACATCCTTTTTTTGCGGCATAAAATACCAACTACTATTATACCACAATATTTGAAAAAGTCAATATCAATCTGTCGTATTTTCTGTTTTTCTGTCAACTGCTTTTTTCTGCGGCAGTTACGGAAATAAAAAATATCTGTGAAATATCTTGAATTTCGTATTGATTTTATATCCCTTTTATGGTATAATAAATATATGTTTTATAAAAATCGGACGAAGAAATGAGGGATGAAATTTTGAGTATCGAAGCAACCAAACAACTGTTGCAATTTATTGACCGCAGTCCCACGGCTTTTCATGCAGTGGAAAACGCCGCCGCTCTTTTGGAAAATGCGGGCTTTTTACGCTTGAATGAGGTTGATGAATGGAAACTTGAAGCAGGCAAGGACTACTACATCACACGAAATCAATCCACCATCCTGGCGTTTCGGATGCCAAAGGCTACACCCAAGAATTTTCTGATTGCCGCCAGCCATACGGATTCTCCGATGTTTAAATTGAAAAATGAGTGTATTGCTCCCGCGTTCGACCGCTATCAGCGTCTGAATACCGAGGTGTATGGCGGAACCATCCTTTCTTCCTGGCTTGACCGTCCGCTTTCCTTAGCAGGACGTGTGATTTTGCATAAAGACGGTAATTTTGCAACCAAAACGGTGCAGATTGACCGAGATCTTTTGGTGATTCCCAATGTTGCCATTCATTTCAATCGTAGTATCAATTCAGGATTCACCTATAATCCCGCAGTAGATATGCTCCCGCTGATGTCCATCGGAAAGGACGTTTCGGTGAAAAAGCTACTTGCCGAGGAGCTTGGATGCAACGAGGATGAAATCGCAGGAAGCGATCTGTATGTATATAACCGCATGAAGGGGACGCTCCTTGGTGCTTCGCAGGAGTTTTTCTCGGCCCCACGCATTGACAATCTGATGTGCGTTTGGGGCACTTTGCAGGGCTTTTTGCAAGCAGAGCCCCGTGAATCGGTCAACGTCTTTTTCGCTGCAGACAATGAGGAAACGGGAAGTGCAACCAAGCAGGGGGCAGGCTCGGTGATGATGTCCGATATCATCAACCGCATCTGTGAGGCAACCGGAACCGACCGCCGTCGGATGCTTGCCGCTTCGATGATGGTTTCTGCCGATAACGCGCACGCAAAGCACCCAAATCACCCCGAAATGAGCGACGCACAAAACGCACCGCATATGGGTTGCGGTGTGGTCATCAAGTCCAACGCGGCGCAAAAATATACGACCGACGCGGTATCTGCAACGATTTTTGCCGAAATCTGCCGCCGTTCGGACGTTCCCGTGCAATATTTTGCAAACCGCAGTGATATGGGAGGAGGCTCCACGCTGGGGAGCATTTCCAATACGCTCGTTCCTTTGATGAGCGTGGACATCGGCATGGCACAGCTTGCCATGCATTCCGCATACGAAACTGCAGGTACTGCCGACACCGCTCATCTGATTGCAGCAATGCAAGGCTTTTATCGTTGCGTACTGCATTCACAAGGTGACGGCGACTTATCTATTGATCTGCCGGATGTGCAATAAAGGAGATTTTTATGTATAAAATCGGGTTTGACAACGAAAAGTATATCGAAATGCAATCTGCGCATATTCGTCAGCGCATTGAGCAGTTTGGCGGAAAGCTTTATCTGGAGTTTGGCGGAAAGCTGTTTGACGATTATCATGCCGCTCGCGTGCTTCCGGGTTTTGCTCCCGATAGCAAGGTGCGGATGCTTGTTCAGCTGAAGGAGCAGGCAGAGGTCGTCATTGTCATCAACGCCAATGACATCGAAAAGAATAAGGTTCGCGGTGACTTGGGAATTACTTACGATCTGGACGTTTTGCGCTTGATTGATGCGTTCCGCAGCTTGGGACTTCTTGTCGGCAGCGTGGTTCTGACGCGCTGGCAGGACCAACCCGCGGCGCTGAAATTCCAAACGAGATTGGAATCCCTTGGCGTCCGTGTGTACCGTCACTATTCCATCGAGGGCTATCCCTCTGATATCGACTATATCGTAAGTGACGATGGCTACGGCAAAAACGATTACATTCAAACCACGCGTTCTCTCGGAGTTGTGACCGCTCCCGGTCCCGGAAGCGGAAAAATGGCGGTTTGCTTGAGTCAGATTTACCACGACCACAAGCACGGTGTCAGATCCGGATACGCCAAGTTTGAGACCTTTCCGATCTGGAATCTTCCTCTCAAGCATCCTGTCAACGTTGCATACGAGGCGGCAACGGCGGATCTGAACGATTTGAATATGATTGATCCCTTCCATTTGGAGGCATATGGACAAACCACCGTCAACTACAACCGCGATATCGAAATTTTCCCGGTTTTGAACGCGATGTTTCAGCGCATCGGCGGCGGTGCCTCCCCCTACAAGTCTCCCACGGATATGGGCGTTAATATGGCGGGGAACTGCATCGTGGATAACGATGCTGTTTGCGATGCCGCAAAAATGGAGATCGTTCGCCGCTATTATACCGCACTTTCGGCACAGCGAAAGGGAAGCGGAGGTGCACATGAGGTCGAAAAGCTGAAGCTGATCATGCAATCCGCCGGCATTGACGAGGACTTCCGTTATGTAGCAGAGGCGGCAAGAGTCAAAGCGGAAAGCACGGGAAAGCCTGCCGTCGCGATCGAATTGCCCGACGGCAGAATTGTCACCGGAAAGACCTCCCGTCTTTTGGGGGCGGCTTCGGCGGCATTGCTGAATGCGCTGAAAACCATGGCGGAGATCGACGACCGCATTGATTTGATTTCTCCCGAAATTCTGGAGCCGATCACCAATCTCAAGGTCGGGCTTTTGGGAAGCAAAAATCCCCGCTTGCATCCGGATGAGCTTTTGATCGCGCTCTCCATCTGTGCGGTGCACGATCCCGTTGCCGCAAAGGCAACAGCGCGGCTGTCCGATCTGCGGCACTGTGAAATGCACTCGTCGGTGATCCTTTCTTCCAACGACGAGCATACGTTAAAAAAGCTGGGCGTTAATTTGACATGCGAGCCGGTTTATGAAACCAAGCGGCTCTATCACGCCTGAATCAATTTGAACCGATAAGGAGGCCCACGTACCGATGGGAAGTTTGCACGATTATCTTGACTGGCGAGGAGACCTGACGTTTCGAGAAGCACCGCTGAACGAAGTTGACAGCCTCATTTTTTCCATGCTCTCCTATCTGGATTTTCAAGGGATCGTTCCGGCGGCACACAACGAGGGGAGCGTACCGATCAAGGCGGCGGCGAATACCTTTTTTGCACGCCACCCGGATCTGAAAAAGCTCTCCATGGGCATTCTGATTCCAAAGGACATTACAACCCTGCTGCGCAAGCTAAAGGATACGCGTCGGTTTCGCAATGTGGAAATGCGGGGATTTGTCAACGTGATCGACCTTGAAAAAGAGACGCAGTTTTCCGCAATCACGTTTTTGCCCGGAAACGGAACCGCAATCGTGACCTATCGCGGCACCGACGATACCTTGGTCGGGTGGAAGGAGGATATGAATCTTTGCGTTCTTCCGGTGATTCCCGCACAGCTGTCGGCGGTCGAATATCTGCAAAATGCTGCCGAAGCCTATGACGGCGAGCTTATGCTCACAGGACACAGCAAGGGCGGAACTCTTGCCGTGTACGCGGCGGTTCATAGCTCGCGTGATATCCGTCAGCGTATCACGCAGGTGTTCAGCAACGACGGCCCCGGTTTTGGGCATTCCATTTTGGACGATCCGGTTTATCTGGAGATGCGTCCCGTCATCCGCAGCTTGGTTCCGCAGGCTTCCATCGTGGGGATGCTACTGGAGCATGATGAAAACTACACCGTGGTCAAAAGCCGTCAAAAATCCGGCTTCTTACAGCACAACGGGCTATCCTGGGAGGTGCTCGGCAATTCCTTTATTCACTTGAGTGAGGTGAGTGCCGACAGCCGCCGCATCGACAAAAACGTAAATCAATGGATCCGCGATATGACGCCGGAGCAGCGGGAGGAGTTTATCGAAGCAGTTTACCAGCTCTTTTCCGTCGAGGGCGTAACCACCTTAACCGATTTGGTTGCCGTGCGCAACCGTTGGCTTTCGCACAGCAAAAACTTAGATCCCAAGGTTTACGAGACGATCCAGAAAATGCTCTCAACCTTGATCAGTGCAACCTCCAAGCCGGGGATAACCTCCATCTTCCGTAAATCAAAAAAGACCGAAAAGAAACTTGAAAGTAACTAACAAAGCTTACAAAATGTCCTGACGGGTATTTCAAATCCGTCGGGACATTTTTGTAAAGGGGAGAAAAAAGTTGCCGCACCAAGGCACGGCAACTTCTTGAATTATTTCAAATTTGCAAGCACTTTATCTACCCACGCAAAAATCGTTTCGCGTTCTTCGGGCTTAATAGAGCCTCCAAGGATCGGCAAACCGCCGTTGATGTACAAAACCTCTTCATACGTGCGGTTTCCGGCAGACTCACCGATAATCTCGCGAATTCGGTTTGCAGCAGCCTTGTCACCGTCAATCATCAAAGCAATATTCTGTGCACGGTCTTTGGTCAACTCCTGGCAGAACAGACGGATAGAGTCCTTTACGTCTCCTTTGGCAGATATCATCAAAATGACAATTCTTTCTTTGTCGCAAGAGTATGCGGGCGGAATCACGTCTACCGCATTCACACCGAGGTCATACTTTTCTTTGATTTCGTTTGCAATGTTTTTGATCTTCTTTTTTCCGGAATCGTACAGAATACGCATTTTGATTGCCATTGGTTTTTTCCTCCAAAAAAATTCAATATAGTTTCCGTTTCATACGGAAATATTTTACAAAATTATTATAACACAAAAATCGACGAATTGCAATACGGTTTTTTATATTTTTGTAAAAAAATTCAAAATGTTGATTTTTCTTTTGCAAATCATTTGAATTTTACGCGATTTTGAAAAAATCTCTTGCATCGGCGGCGTAAATATGATATAATAATATAGTTTATTTAGAAGAAGCTTTTATATCTCGAAAGGTTTTGTAAAAACAAATGGAAAATCTGACACAGCAAATCAACCGTCGGCGGACGTTTGCCATCATTTCGCACCCAGACGCCGGAAAAACCACTCTCACCGAAAAATTCCTGCTTTACGGCGGCGCGATTCAAACGGCAGGCTCCGTCAAGGGAAAAGCCTCCGACCGCCATGCCGTATCCGACTGGATGGAAATGGAGAAGAAAAGAGGAATTTCAATTACCTCATCCGTAATGCAGTTCGAATATGAAGGGTATTGCATCAACATCCTGGATACCCCCGGACACCAGGATTTCTCCGAGGATACCTACCGTACCCTGATGGCGGCAGACAGCGCGGTGATGGTCATCGACGCCGCAAAGGGAATTGAGCCGCAAACGCGCAAGCTGTTCAAGGTCTGCGCCATGCGCCATATTCCGATTTTTACCTTCATTAATAAATTGGACCACGAGGCAAGAGATCCGTTCGATCTTTTGGACGAGCTGGAAAAGGAGTTCGGGATTGCTACGTATCCCATGAACTGGCCGATCGGCTGTGGCGTCGGCTTCAAGGGTGTTTACGATCGCGACGGACATAAGATTTTGGCGTTTGGTGATTCTCACCGCGGGCGCGACCGTCTTTCCTCCATTGATTGCGATATCACGGATACCGCGCGAATGGACGAATTGATCGGCTCCTACGCACGCGAGGAGTTGACCGAACAGGTGGAGCTGTTGGACGGTGCTTGCTTTGATTTTGACTTGGAGCAGGTGCGTTGCGGAAAGCTCAGCCCGGTGTTCTTCGGCTCGGCGCTCAACAATTTCGGCGTAGAGTTTTTCCTGGAGCATTTTTTGAAGATGACAACAGCGCCTCTTGCACGTCAGGCGGGTGAGGCATCGGTCAGCCCGTTCGAGAATACCTTCTCCGCGTTTGTATTCAAAATTCAAGCAAACATGAATAAAGCACACCGCGACCGCATCGCATTTCTGCGCATCGTCTCTGGTAAATTTGAGCACGACAAGGAATATTTCCACGTGCAGGGAAATAAGGAGTTAAAGCTTTCTCAGCCCCAACAGATGATGGCGCAGGAGCGTTCTATCATCAGCGAGGCGTACGCAGGCGATATCATCGGCGTGTTTGACCCCGGTATTTTCTCCATCGGTGACACCGTTTGCGAAAAAACGAATAAGATTCAGTTTGAAGGCATCCCTACCTTCGCACCGGAATGCTTTGCCATGGTAGAGCAAATCGACAGCATGAAGCGCAAGCAATTTGCAAAGGGAATGAACCAGATCGCCCAAGAAGGCGCGATTCAGATCTTTATCGAGCCAAACGGAGGCTTGGAGCGTGTGTACGTCGGCGTTGTGGGAATGTTGCAGTACGACGTGCTGGAGTCCCGCATGAAATCCGAGTACGGCGTCACTTACAAGCAGTATCCGCAGTCCTACCAATATATCCGCCGCATTTCCAACGGTGTTGATCCCTCTAAATTGCATCTGTTTGACGTCAAGTGGGTGCAGGACTTCCGCGGAAACGATTTCTTGCTGTTCAACAGCGAATGGCACATCGGACATACCCTGGAGAACAACACCGGGCTGGAGCTGGTAGAGTTCGGTCATTGATTTTTGCCGAAAAGGAGTGAATGCAATGATGAAAAAACGGATTCTTTCTTCTGTTCTTGCAATTTTATTGCTGTTTACGCTGTGCGGTTGTGACTTTTTGGACCTTCCGTACGGCGACAGCGGCACCGCCACCGAGGCGCAAAATGCCAATACCGATCTGCCGCAAAATTCTTCCTTCGCTGTGCATTTCATTGACGTGGGGCAGGCGGACGCGGCACTGGTGATTTGCGAAAACAAGACCATGCTGATTGATGGTGGAAACGCCGAGGACAGTAACTTGATCTACAGTTATCTGGAAAAGCATCAGATCACACATCTGGATTACGTGGTTTGCACACATGCGCATGAGGATCACGTCGGCGGACTTTCCGGCGCGCTGACCTTCGCAACTGTAGGAACGGTGTTTGCTCCCGTTACGACCTTTAGTACAAAGGCGTTTCAAAACTTTGTAAAAAAAGTGGCGGATCGCGGTGCAAGCATCACGGTACCAACGGCAGGGCAGACCTTTCAGCTTGGCAGCGCTGCCGTTACCGTGCTGGGGCCGCTGAAGGACTATGAGGACACGAACGACACCTCCATCGTGTTGCGGATCGTTTACGGAGAGCTGTCATTTTTGTTTACCGGCGATATGGAATCGCTTGCCGAAACGGACTTGGTTGCATCCGGTGCGATCTTAAAATCCACCGTCCTCAAGGTTGGGCATCATGGCAGCTCTTCCTCTACATCTTATCATTTTCTGCGGGAAGTTGACCCGACCTATGCGGTTATCTCGGTCGGTACCGATAACTCATACGGGCATCCAACCGAAACTGTGCTCTCGCGCCTGCGTGATGCAGACGTTCAGCTTTACCGTACCGATCTGCAGGGCGATATCGTTTGCACCAGTAACGACGGGAAGACGCTCACCTTTACCACTGCGAAAAACAGCGGCGTGCAAACCAACCCGACCGAAAACGAAAAAAGTACCTCGGATACTACTGCGGTTACCGAGTATGCGTATATCGGAAATCTCAATTCCAAAAAATATCATCGCACGGATTGTTACGCACTTCCAAGCGAAGAGAATCGGATTTATTTTACCACCAAGGAAGAGGCACAAACCGCCGGCTACGAAGCCTGCGGAATCTGTAATCCTTGATCGAATAAGAAAAGCATCCCATCTGTTTTGCAAATGGGATGCTTTTCTTATCTGTTTTTCAGCATTTCTGCCAGCATTTCCGCACATTCCTTTACCGAAATGGCAGAGGTATTGACGCAAAGATCGTAATTGGAACGGTTTCCCCAAGTGTGGCCGGTGTAATACTGATAGTATTTTGCCCGGTTTTTATCTACGCGGCGGATCTTTTTGCGCAAATCTTTATCCGAAAGCTCCTCGTGTGCGTCGCCCTTCAAACGGCAACGCGCTACCTTAGAATCCATATCCGCGTACACAAATAAGCGCAACGGATTGTGCTCCTTGAGAATGTAGTCTGCACAACGGCCCACGATCACACAATCGGATTTTTCAGCCATTTCCCGCAAAACGTTAGCCTGCTCCGAGTATACGGTTGTATACTGTTTCAGCATAAAATCATTGCCAAAGTTATGTACCTGATGTGCGTGCAAAGTGCGTCCTATGGTAATGGGATAGAATACACCGGTTTTCTGCTCCACAATCTGGTGCACATAGCTTTCGGCAAGCTGTGTGCGCTTTGCAATCTCCTCGATGATTTCTTTGTCGTAATAAGCGATCTGCAACAGCTCAGCCAATCTTTTTCCCAATTCGCGACCGCCACTGCCAAATTCGCGTCCTATGGTGATAACTCGATTCATACTGATTCCTCCCGCAACCTCTTTGCGAATTTCATATCTTCTGTCTGATTTTATTATACATTGTTTTTCTCGGTTTGTCAAGTAGAAACGCCCAATTTTATGCAATTTGTGAACAAAAAAAGATGCATCGTTCGCAGATAAATTGCACACAATAAGTGCAACTCAAAAGCAAGGTGGAGATGGGAAATGGAATCGTTATGGAAAAAAACAGAAAAGCTTCCGTCATTTGCTTCGTTGCACGGAGAAATCAAGACCGACGTGCTGATCATCGGAGGAGGAATGGCGGGCGTTTTGTGTGCTTATTGGTTGCAGCAAGCAGGTATAGATTACGTTCTCGCAGAAGCAAACGAGATCGGCATGGGTGTGACAAAAAATACGACCGCAAAGATCACTTCACAGCACGGGTTGATCTATGCAGATATGATCAAACGCTTTGGAATTGAGAGGACGAAGCTTTATCTGAAGGCAAACGAAGATGCATTGCACACCTATCAAGAGCTGTGCCGCGAGATCGAGTGTGATTTTGAGAACAAATCAGCAGTGGTGTATTCCCTTGATGATCGCCAAGCCATCGAAAAAGAAGTAGAAGCGGTTCAGCAGCTCGGGTTTCCTGCCGAATTTTCAGAACGTGTTTCGCTCCCGTTTTCGGTTGCAGGTGCAATCCGTTTTCCGAATCAAGCACAATTTCATCCGCTCAAATTTTTGGCGCAGATTGCAAACAGTCTGCATATTTTTGAGCATACCGAGGTTCGTGAGCTGATCAAAACCACTGCAGTGACCGATCACGGAAAAATTCATGCAAAAAGAATCATTGTTACCACGCATTTTCCGTTTTTGAACAAGCACGGAAGCTATTTTATAAAGCTTTATCAAAGCCGTTCCTATGTGCTCGCCGTTGAGAATGCCAAGCTCCCGCAGGAAATGTATTTGGATGCAAAAGAAGGGGGATTCTCCTTTCGCAGTGCGCAGAATTTATTGTTGATCGGTTGCGGTTCACACCGACCGGGTAAAAAAAGCTCGGGATGGTACGACGCAGAGTGCTATGTACAAAAATATGAGCCGCAAGCAATTGAAAAATACCGTTGGGCAACACAGGATTGTATGACGCTTGATAACATCCCCTATATTGGTGCCTATTCTGCAGGGACAGAAAACTTGTATGTTGCCACGGGCTTTCACAAATGGGGAATGACTTCCTCAATGGTTGCGGCAAAAATTTTGACCGATGTGATGCTCGGAAAAAAGAACGAGTATGCTTCCGTTTTTTCTCCCTCTCGCAGTATCCTGCGCCCACAGCTTGCCTGCAATGCCTTTGAAGCAGTGACAAATCTTTTATCCGTGTCTCCGCGGCGTTGTCCGCATATGGGGTGCGCACTTCATTGGAATCGGCAGGAGCGCTCCTGGGATTGCCCGTGCCATGGCTCAAGATTTGACGAGAATGGAAAATTGATTGATAACCCCGCCACCGGAGATTTAAAACCGAAAGAATAATCATTTGACTGATTTTGAACTTTTTTCAAAATATTTTGCTATTTTCTTGCAAAAAACAATCGCGCGTTGTAAAATGAAGTTGCACTACCCGAAAGAGTAAAAGTTTTCAAAAAAAGAAATCCATAGTAACGATTCTGTGGTAGAATTGAAGTTGCTGAGACAACAATTCGAAAGGATCGTCACTATGGACAATACCAATTATACCACAGAACATCGAAAAGGTCAACACCTTTTGAACGAAGAAAGACACGAAATTGAAGTTCGAATGAAGGATGGGTGGTCGATCTATCGCATTGCCAAGCATTTGGGTCGACCGTATAACACAATCAAAAACGAGATTCAGCGAGGAACAGTGTCGCTCTACAACGGAAAGATTCAACGCTACAAGGCAGATGAAGGCAAGAAGGTGTATCTGGAACATCGCCAAAACAGTCGCAAGCAGTACCGTTGCCTGATCTCCGTCAAATTTCTTCAATACGTCGTGGAGCATTTCAAAGGCGATGAAAAATGGTCGCTCGATGCCTGCTACGGATATGCTTTGGAAAGCGGCAAATTCCGTCGGGAGGAAATGGTTTGCACTAAGACCCTCTACAACTACGTGGATCTGGGTCTGCTTCCCATCAAGAACATTGACCTCCCCGAAAAACTCCGCCGCAACACAAAGGTAAAAAAGGTTCGTGAAAACAAGAAAAATCTCGGTCGGAGTATCGAAGAACGCCCCGAAATCGTTGCATTTCGCACGGAATTCGGTCATTGGGAGATTGATACGGTCATCGGTAAGAAGGATGAAGGCGAGCCTTGTGTTGTCACATTGGTGGAGCGTATGACGCGGATGTGTCTTTGGGTCAAGGCGAGAAACCATACCGCCGAGGCGATCATGGAAGCCCTGCAACAGGTCATGTCCTACTTTGCGGAGCAGAAGGATCAGGTGTTCAAGACCATTACCGGCGACAACGGCTCGGAGTTCGCAGGGCTCTCACTCATCG
>JAFTLZ010000165.1 GCA_017452665.1 Clostridia bacterium | reverse complement strand
TTATCTTGGCGAGGACGCTGTGCTGGAGGTTCCCGGTGTAGCAGATCAGGCAGTTACGGTTGGTATCCGCCCCGAGGGCTTTACCCCGGATGAGAACGGTCCGATGCACTGTGCGCTGAGCAGTGTGGAGGTCATGGGACGAGATGTCAGCATCGTTTCTACCCATCCCGCATCGCTCAATCCTACGGTTCGCTCTATCATCAATGCGGAAAATCGAGTAGATCTTTCTGCCACGTCGGTGCGCTTTTCGCTCAAGCCGAACAAAGTATTTCTGTTTGATAGCAAAACAGAAGAAAGAATCCGCATAGCTTCAGCGCAAAACTGAAAAAGGAGGTTGCTTATGGAACAAAAAAATGCAAAAGCCTGGCTGTATCTGTTGCCTGCGATTTTGTTTTTGGGCGCGTTTATGGTATATCCTTTGATCGACGTGTTTATTTACTCCTTTGAGGAGGGATATAATTCCGCTTCGCAGACCTTTTTCGGCGTTGGTACTTACAATTATGATTACGTTTTGCGTGATCCCTACTTCCTGCAAGCGGTGAAAAACACGCTGATTCTGGTGGTGATCACGGTTCCGCTTTCCACCGGAATTGCGCTGTTGATCTCCTTGGGACTCAGCTCTATTAAGTGGTTGCGCAACCTATACCAAACTATTTATTTTCTGCCTTACGTGACAAACACGCTGGCGGTTGGACTGGTATTTATGGTGCTCTTCAAGAAAACGGCGTATACCGACGGCTTGGTGAATCTGCTGATCAACTGGTTTGGCGGTAGCTCGGTGGACTTTATCGACGGGCCATATTGGGCGAAAATGTTCGTGCTTTGCTTTTACACAATTTGGGTGGTTTTGCCCTTTAAAATTTTGGTACTGACAGGCTCGCTGGCGTCGGTGAAAGAGGATTACTACAATGCTGCGCGAATTGACGGTACATCAAAATTTCGGATGTTTACCAAAATCACGCTGCCGATGATCTCTCCCATGCTGTTTTATCTGGTGATCACGGGATTCATCGGCGCATTTAAAGCGTATAGCGATGCGGTGGCACTGTTTGGCACCGACCTGAACGCTTCCGGTATGAATACGATCGTCGGGTACGTTTACGATATGCTATACGGTGACAGCGGCGGATTCCCCTCGTATGCCTCGGCGGCAGCGATCATTCTGTTTGCGATCGTTTTGACCATTACGTGCATCAATTTGCTGATCAGCAAAAAGCACGTGCACTATTGAAGAGGGCCTGCACATGGAAAAACAACTGCAATATGCAAAAATTGAACGGAACGCCAAAATCCGCAGCAAGGTGGGAAAGGGAATTGTTTACACTCTGCTGACCTTTTGGGCTTTGATGGTACTGTTCCCGTTTTATTGGATGATTCTGACCTCCTTCAAAAGCTACAGCGCATACAACGCTGAGCGTATCCCCGCGTTTTTTACGCTTTCCCCCACACTGCAAAACTATGTGGATGCCTTTACCGAGGTGCCGCTTGCAGACTACTTTTTGAACACACTGATCTTTACCGTTGCTACCACGGCGCTGATGCTGGTGGTGATCGTTCCTGCGGCGTTTGCGTTTGCACGGCTGAATTTTAAAGGAAAGAATTTGGTGTTTACGCTGTTTCTTGCGCTGATGATGATTCCGAATGAGCTTGTGATCATCACCAACTATACAACCGTTACCAATTTGGATCTGCGCAATACCTTTACCGGCTTGATTCTGCCTTCGGTGACGTCGGTGTTCTACATTTATCTTTTGAAAGAAAATTTTGCACAGATTCCGGACGAGCTGTATTACGCCGCAAAGGTGGACGGGACCTCCGATTGGAAGTATATGTGCCGCGTGATGATTCCGATTTGCAAGCCCACGCTGATCACCATTACCATTTTGAAGGTGATTGAGTGCTGGAATTCTTACGTGTGGCCGCGTTTGGTTACCGACAACGAGGCGTATTTTCTGGTTTCCAACGGAATTCAATCCATTCGTGAGAGCGGATTTGGGCGGGAGAATATCCCTGCAATGATGGCGGCGGTGGTTGTGATCTCGGTTCCGTTGGTGGTGCTGTTTTTGATCTTCCGTAACAAAATTATGGAGGGTGTGGCGAGAGGAGGTACCAAGGGATGATGAAAAGAGTGCTTTTGGTGTTGCTGTTTTTCAGCTTGTGCGTACCGACTTTTTCCGCTTGTCACGGCTCAAAGGGCATGAATGAATTCGAAATGCCGGAGGGCTTTGACGAATCTCGGCAGTATGAGATCACCTTCTGGGCAAAGAACGACACCAACCAGACACAGGTGAACATTTATCAGAATGCCATTGCCGAATTTCAAAAGCTGTATCCCAATATCACCGTAACCTTAAAGCGTTATACCGATTACGGAAAGATTTATAACGACGTTATTACCAATATTTCCACCGGCACTACGCCGAACGTATGTATCACCTATCCCGACCACATCGCAACCTACCTCAGCGGAGACAACACCGTGGTGGCGCTTGACGAGTTGATCGCCGACGAAGAATACGGTCTTGGCGGAGCGACGCTCAAATTTGATTCTCCCACGAAGGAGGAGATCATTCCGCAGTTTTTGCAGGAATGTATTGTCGGCGAATCCTACTATGCGCTTCCGTTTATGCGCTCCACCGAGGCGTGCTACGTGAATAAAACTTACGTCGAGGCACTGGGATACACCTTGCCCGAGGTGCTGACATGGGATTTTGTGTGGGAGGTCTGTGAGGCGGCTTTGCAAAAGGATGAAAACGGTTTGTACGCTGTGAATGGGCAGAGTGTGATGATCCCGATGATTTACAAATCCACCGACAACATGATGATCCAAGTGCTCAAGCAGTCTGGGGCAGGTTATTCGAACCAGGATGGAGAGATCCAGCTTTTCAACGATACCACCACCGAATTTTTGTACGATATTGCCGAGCATGCGGGGAGCGGTGCGTTTTCTACCTTTAAGATCTCCAGCTATCCCGGAAACTTTTTCAACGCGGGACAGTGTATTTTTGCCGTTGACTCTACTGCCGGTGCGACCTGGATCGGTTCGGATGCACCCCTGCAGGATATCAGCGAGGATGCTTTGGTTGATTTTGAAACCGAGGTCATGATGATTCCGCAGTGCGATCCCGAAAATCCGCAGATGATCTCGCAGGGGCCTTCCATCTGTATCTTTAACAAGGAAGATCCGCAGGAGGTTATGGCATCCTGGCTGTTTGTGCAATTTATGCTGACCAATGAGGTGCAGATCGCTTACTCGCAAACCGAGGGGTATGTTCCCGTAACCTCCAAGGCACAGCAATCGGAGGAGTATCGGGATTACCTTTCGCGCGGCGGTGAGGATCAGGATCTTTATTATGACGTCAAGATCAAGGCTGCGGAGCTGTTGCTCTCTCATACGGAGGATACGTTTGTGACCGCGGTGTTCAACGGGTCTACGTCTTTGCGAAATGCGGCGGGACAGCTGATTGAAAACGTGGCGAAATCCGCGCGACGGAAGGAGACGGTTGACGGTGCTTACTTCGAACAGCTTTATGCAGATGTTACCGCACTGTACCGCCTGGATCAAAACCTTACCATATCCGCCGGAAAAACGGAGCTTGGCGAGTTGCCAACGGCATCTGTGGTTTTGCTGTCCGTTTTGGGCGGAGCATGGATTTTGATCGGTGCATACGCCGTTTATGGCAGGATCAAACGCCAAAAGAAAAAAATGTAAAATTTGGGCTTTAGATATTGACTTGCTGAATTTTTTGTGATATAATGTGTTCATCAAAGTAAAACCCTAAAAAAAGGAGAAAAAAACAATGAAAAAAATCGTAACTTTGATGTTGACCGTGGCTCTTCTTGCAATGGCTCTGGTTGGTTGTGCGCAGGATGATCCTACCAAAAAGTCCGAGGGCGTTATGACCTACGCTGAATATGTTGCGGCTGCCCTGGATTCCAAGGTTGTGATCGAAGCTTATGTACAGGCAAAGCAGTCCTGGTGGGAGAAAGACGGCCAGGGATTGGCAACCGTTTACACCCAGGATGCTGACGGTGCCTACTTCCTTTACGAGATGCCTTGCTCCAAAGAGGACTACGACAAGCTGACCGTTGGTACCAAAATTAAGGTTACCGGCTACAAGTCCGAGTGGTCCGGCGAGATCGAGATCACCGATGCAACCTTCGAAATTCTGGAAGGCAACTACGTTGTAACTGCAAAGGATCTGACCGATAAGCTTGGCGCTGACGATCTGATTGATTACCAGAATCAATTCGTGTCCTTTAAGGGCATGAAGGTAGAAGCGTCCAAGGATGGTGACGGAAACGACGTTGCATTCCTCTACAAGTGGGATGGCTCCGGCGTTGACGGTGACGACTTGTATTTCAACGTTTCTGTCAACGGCAAGACCTACACCTTTACGGTCGAGTCTTATCTGTGCGACAACACCACTGACGTTTACAAGGCCGTGAAGGACTTGGAGATTGGCGATGTGATCGACATGGAAGGCTTCCTGTACTGGTACAATGGCGTAAACCCGCACATCACCTCCGTTACGGTGAAAGATTGATTTTAAATACAAAACATCCACCTGTTATGGCAGGTGGATGTTTTGTATTTAAAACTGAATTCGCAAGCTTACCGTTCTTCCCAAAGCTTGCCGCAAATTTTCTTTTCCAGTGCATCCAGGCCTTGGCGCAGGTGCAACAAGCGGAAGAGATAATGTCGGATCAGATCGACCGCTGAGCAGAACAGATAGATTCCGAATGTGGCGGCGAGAACGGCAAGGATCATTTTCCAAGTTGGAAAGTATGCAAAATCCACGTAGCGGCGGAGCATATACTGTTGCCACACCAACGGGTGCACGTGAATCAGATAAACACTGAAGGAAAGTGGAGAGAGGAATCGGATTGCAAAGCGTACGGGGCGCGGCTTTAGCTTCAGCTTGGAAAAGCCGAGCAACAATGCGACACCTGCGATCAGTATGGTGGGAGAAGTGTAATTCACCAGTACGCCTCCGCCGGAGATGTAAAGCTTTGCGATCCAGGAGATGAGCACAGCAAGCACATACAAAATGAAGCAGTAGCCCGCCGGCAGCTTTTCCAGCACGTTATATTTGGAAATATATGCGCCGATGATGTAGACGATAGAAAGCCACACCGCGTTGTAGCCGCCGTCGGTATAAAATATATCCGAGGCGGGAATGCCAATGATGCCGGCACGTGATACGGCCGGAATCAGCGAAAACACGACGAACAGCGAGATTATCAGCACGCGCAACTGTTTTCGCGGCATATGATTGACTACATAATTGAAAAACGGAATGAAAAAGAACATACAAAAGTAGGATGTAAAATACCAGTACTCGTTTTTCAAAACCGGGAAGAGTGCGCTCCAGATATGCTCGGTTCCGGCCGCGGTGTCTACCAGGGTCGGGTAGGAGCTTTGAATTTGTTTCGTATAAAATTCTTGCATCATATCGGAATGAAAGATTGAAAACAACAAGGTGATCAGCCCGGTGTAAAAGACCACCTGTAACCACAGCATAACGATATTTGTATACTTGAATTTTGCTTTGACACCGACGTAGCCGGAGATAAGCGCATAGCAGTTGACCGCACAGTATGCGGCAACCTCCAACAGCCATGCAAAATTGTAATTGGTTGCAGATGAGAGCTTTGTAGCGCTCAAAACGCCACCTTGCCCCAAAACGTGTAGCACGACCACCAGCAGCATGGAAAACATCCGCAAAAGATCGATGCCCAAATTACGTTCTTGTTTTACAGGTAATAGTTCTGTCATAGTAAACTCCTCCGTATCAGCGTTTCCGTGCGGGACGGCGGCAATCGGGGCAGGTGTAGTGCACGGTCAATTCATAATCCACGATTTCGGTTCCCAGCTCTTCTTCAATGGTATCCGCCAGGTGGGGAAGCTTGATATCGGTAATTTTTCCGCAGCTGTCGCAAAGCAAATGGTCGTGCGGCTCCATAATTTTGTCAAAGCAATCGGCAACGCCGTCGATGTGTAAGCGCTTGACAAGCCCTGCCTCGTTCATCGCGTTGAGATTGTTGTAAATCGTTGCCATCGCGATGGAGGGCATTTTCAGCTTGGCAAGAAAGAAGATCTCATCCGCGGTCAAATGTCGGTCCGATTGGTTCAGAATGGTCATGATCAATTCCCTTTGTTTGGTCATCACTACCTCCAAATAATAAATAGAATAAATCTAATTCTATTATATTTCAAAAAGTAGGATTTGTCAAGTATTTTTTTGCTTTTTCGGCAATTTTTTCCGCGATCTGCTTTTCAAAATGCCGAAAATATGGTACAATAAAGAAAAGACGGAAAACGGAAATGACGGTGCAGGTATGATTGAACTGTACGCGGCTACAGTGCAACGCTTGCCCACGCGGGATGTGCTTTTTTCATTGCTGGATCCTGCATGGCGCTTGGCGTGGGAAGCACGGCATCCTATCGTCAAAAACGAGACCGTTGCACGGCAGAGTCTTGCCGGGCTTTGCTTGCTTTCTGCCGCAGGTGCACGCGGAGAGCTGACCTATGCAGAAAACGGCCGCCCTTTTTTGGTGGGAGAAGCTTTGGATTTTAATATTTCACACACCGAGGGACTTGTCGTTTGTGCGGTGGAGCGTGACGAGGTCTCTCCCCGTGTGGGAATCGATGCGGAAGCCCTGGAACACGTCAAAGCATTGCCTTATGCGGCTTTGGCGGCGCGTTGGTGCTCGAAGCGGGAGCAAGCTTTATTTGCTTCAAATCCAACCGCAGAGTGCTTTTTACGGCTTTGGACGCGTAAGGAGGCTTTGATCAAATACAGCGGCGAGGGGCTGTGCGGTTTGCGGAATGCCGACACCGCAGCGGCAGAGGAAGGGGATATTCGCTTTGCCGAATATTGGTGCGAGGATCATTTGGTGACACTTTGCCATTCTGCCCGCCGTGTAGTGCCGCAGGAGATTGCGGTGATAAAGCTATAATTGAATTAAAAAGCCGAGAGCTTCCCGCTCTCGGCTCTGCTACTTTTATGAGTCGTTTTTCTTCTTTTTTCTGCGGTAGACGATCAGCACAATGATGCCCACGGCGGCGGGAAGAAGCAGGAAGGGGAAGACAGTGACGAACAGCAAAACCAGCCCTTGGATGACCGAGAAGAACGCAGACCAACCGTCGGTAAAGGCTGTGATGAGCTGTGTACCAAAGCCGTCGGTTTCCTCTCCCTCGGTGTAGGTGATGACCTCGCTGACGGTCAGGGTGATGGTGGAATAGGAAACGAGACTGTCGTAATTCATCAGCTGGCGCTGATAAACCGCGATTTCTTGCTTAACCTCGGAGAGGCGCTGCTGCAGAGTCAGCCAAAAGTTGTATTCTGCTTTGCTGTCTACCGACTCCATCATCGCCAGCAAGGAGTCACGCTCGGCTTGCAGCTCCTCCAGCATGGCTTCAATCGAATAGTAGGTCTCGCTGACGTCATCAACGGTAGAATAACTGCGCGTGACGTTGAAAATATCTCCCATGGAGCCCACAAATGCGTCAGCGTTTTCAGCGGGGATTCGCAGGGTGTATTCGGCATTGCGCGAGTAGCTCTTTTCGGTGTTGTTGATGCTGCGATTAGAGACCGACGAGCTTTCCACATATCCGTTGTAGTCGCTCACCAATGTCTCAAGTCCCGTCAAAGCAGTATCAAAATTCTTGGTTTCTGCCGTGATGCGGAAGGTTTTGATAATCTTTCGCGCGCTTTGCTCGGCGCTTGTGGGGAGCTTTTCGCCGGACGCGATCCCCATTTCGGTTTCTTCATTCGTAATTTTTTCACTGTCATCGAAGTTGGCGTAAGAATCACCGGCATTTCCGGCAGAGGAGCAGGAGGTGAACATTCCAAGCGCGATGACAAGGGCAAGAATTATAAGCAGGAATGATTTTTTGTTTTTCATAACGGTTCTCCTTTTTGATCTGAATTGTTTTTGAAGGGCTGTTTTTTACGCTGTATTTTGGCATCAATGAAAAAACAAACACCAAGCACCGGCGCGACGATGGGGATGCAAGCGAGTGCGATGAGGAAGATGATCAGCCATCCCCAATTTCCCACCGACAAAAAGTACGCGGCGGCGATGGCAAGGGCTACGATATGGCAAGCATACAGAATGGAAACGGTGCGTAGGATGCGGTAAAAAAGTGATTTTTTCATAGTATTCTTTCCTATCATACTGCGGTTTTAATTCGAGTCATTTGTCAACGTACGGACGAGTTCACGGAATTCGGCACGGTCGGGGTAGCTTGAAAAATCCAACTCCTCCAACACGCTCAATACGCTTTCCAAATTGATTTCCTCAGGCAGATATTGGCTGCCGCGCAAGATCATGCAGAATTCAATCAAACAGCTGACAAATTGCTGATCGGCAGAGAGGTCCTCGGAGTAATCAACGTAGCCGATGTTATAATACCGCGCAGGAACGGCTGTGTCGATGCCGGGCTCTTTATAGTTTACCGCCAGACGCAACCAGTTTGTGCCTTCAACGTCTGCTTCGTCGGTCAAAACCAGCTCGTAGCAAACCGTAATTCGATGTCCTGCGCCAACCTCTCCTGCATCCTTGGTGTCGTCGGTAAAGTCCTCGTCGGAAAGAATTCTGTTTTCGTATCCGATCAAGCGGTAAGAGGATACCAAGGCTTGATCAAAGGTAATCTGCAATTTTACATCCTCGGCAACCGTGCGGAGCGTTCCAAGCAGATCGGTTCCAAATACCTTCTCCGCCTCCGAGGTGCCGTCGATATAATAATAGACGCCGTTGCCGTTATCGGCAAGCGCTTCCATCTTTGCATCGCGGTAATTGCCGGTTCCAAAGCCCAGCACCGAGAGGTATACTCCCTTATCCCGTTCGGTGGAAACGTAGTTTTTCAGTTCCTCCGCAGAGGTGATTCCCACGTTCAGATCCCCGTCGGATGCCATAATGATGCGGTTGTTGCCGCCTTCGATAAAATGCTCGGTGGCAACCTCGTAGGCGCGGCGTAAGCCGGCTTCTCCGTAGGTCGATCCGCTTGCCTTCAAGGCTTGCACGGCGGAGAGGATGGTTGCTTTCTTATTTCCGTTGCAGCCGCTCAGTACAACCTCCTCCTTGCCGGAGTATGTGACGATGGAGACGGTATCGTATTCGGTCAGTTGATCGATCAGGTAAGAGAAAGCTTCCTTCAAGAGCGGGAGCTTATCCTCTGCCGACATCGAGCCGGAAACATCGATCAAAAAGACCAGGTTGTTGCCGTTTGCGGGCTCGGCTGCTTGTGCCTGGAGGGTTAGGCGCATCAAAACCGATTCGCTGTTCCACGGGCAGGGGGTGATATCGGATTGAACGGAAAACAGCTCCCCTTCGTTCGGCTGTGCGGTTTCGTACCGGAAATAATTGATGAATTCCTCAGTGCGGAAAACGGTGCCGGTGCCGATCAATTCTTCCAGGCTATAGCCGGAGCGCACCAGCTTGCGGAAATAGGTGTAGGAAGCGGTGTCCACGTCTGCCGAAAAGGTGGAAACATTGTTTTCGGCAGTAGAGAGAAAAGGATTTTCCAGAATCTTGTCACCTGCGGTCTCGTTGGATTCTTCATTTTGCCCCGCAGTGGGGCTGTCAAATATTCCGTTTTCGCCGTCAGCCTGATTTTTCTCATCGCCGCCATTATCCATATTATCGGCGGCACAGCTGATCAAAGAGAGCAACATAACAGAAGCGAGCAAAAGTGCGAAAAGCTTTTTTAAATTGCGTTTCATTTTGGGGACCTTCCTTTCTTTCATTGGTTTGCGTCATTCAGAATATCCGAAATACAGGAGATGAGAGCGGAGGAGGGGAGAATTTCGGTTTCGTAGTCAAACAGCGTTGCTGCACCGACGTTGCCGGGAGTGTTGGGAAGGTACGGAGCCAAAACGTCACCGCGCTTGTTGCCGGTGATGAGCCAAACGCGGCAAGCCGTTTCGGTCGTACCTTCGCCAACGGGAGTGCCTTTGTCGATCAAAGAGATCAGCTGTTCTACCTCAGTGTCGGTCAGCGCACGGCTTTGGTAGTAGGCTTCGTCATCCTCGTACTGCCAAACCAAGTACGCATCTCCAAAGTAGTCGATCTCTTCAACTGCGGAAAGCTTGCTGTAGCCGCTTCCGTTTGTACGGCAATCGGTCAACAGTGCATCCAGCGTTTGCAAGGATTCTGAATTATCGGGATTCCCAAGATTATCGGGAAGAAATTTATTCCACATTGATGCGACCAGAACCGTGCCAATCACCAGGACGGTTGCCATCATCAAGCATGCTGCCGCCAAAAGCACGCGCAACGGCGCTTTGCTTTGTGCACGGGAATGCATGGCTTCCTGCAACAGCCGATCGTCCACGCCGCCGATCTCGTCGAACAGATATGCAATTTTTTCCTGCTTGCTGTGTTTCATAACAAATCCTGTTCCTCCAGATAGTGGCGTAGCTGCTCGCGCACGCGGTGCAATACGACCTTGACCTTAGCCTCGCTGATGTTCAAGGATGCAGCAACCGTTGCGATCGGTTGGGAATAGAAATACCGCTGCAGAAAGATGGTGCGTTTTTCTGCATCCAATCCGTACAAAAAGCGGTTCAGCGCCTCGGTGAGTCTGCCGTTTTCGTATTCCGTTTCCACCGTGCTCTCGGCGGGAATACATTCGCTCAGCTCCTCCATCAAATTGTCTGCGCCGCCTCGCTTTTCGCGGTGCTCCCGCCGCCAACGGTCAATCGAGATCCTGCGCGCCAGCTTGGATAAAAAGGCACCTAAATATGCAGGTCTTGCCGTTGGCATTGCACGCCAGGCATCCAGATAGGTGTCGTTGACACATTCCTCGGCGTCCTCGTACGAGGAGAGCAGGGAATAGGAAATCGACTTCAGCAGCTTTCCGTATTTGCGGTCCGACTCTGTGATCGCGCTTTCGTTTCTTGCCCAGTACAGATCGACGATTCGATGATCCTCCATGATTTTCTCCTGTCTTTTTTCGGGCTTCACTGAAAATGTCGCCGTTTGGTCCCCAAAGGTTACACTTTTTTGTAAAAAAATCCGAAAATTTTTTTCTACCTTAATCATACCAAAAAATAATACGCTTGTCAAGGGGCATTTTGAGAGAGAAGCAGATGACCTATTTGCTCCTAAAAAACGGGCGGTCTCAAATGCGCAAGCGCATTTGGTAGACAGCCCTATAGTTTTTGTTTGGCGGTTCAACACCGCCATTTTTGCCTGCAAAAGCAGGCAAAAACCACAAATTCCCGGCAACCAAAAGCCTACCGTCGGCTTTTGATTGCGAGGGGGTGTCTCAAATTTACAATTTGAGACACCCCCTTCAGACTGTAGACGAAAAGCGTTCACACCAAAGGAAAAGCTGAGGCGTGAACGCTTTTCTGTAAGGAAGAGAAGATATTTTGAAAAAAGAGCGAAAAAGAGGCAAAAAGCGAGATTGGAGAAGAGGATTTCCTCTTCCATT
>JAFTLZ010000164.1 GCA_017452665.1 Clostridia bacterium | reverse complement strand
GGCAAGATTTGGGGCGAGATGATTGACATCGGTATTGATGGTGTTAAGATTGACTTCTGTGAAACGATGCCCGACGGTGATAAGCAGATCGGTAGCTGCAAAACGCACTACAAGTGGAAGAATCCCGACAGAATCGTTACAGGTACCGAGCACCATGCATATGCTCCTTACTTCATCTCTATGTTCTACAAGAAGATGATCGAGCTGAAGGCTGCAAAGGGACTGAAGGACGGCTTTATGGTATTCCCCCGCGGCGGTGGTATCGGATCGCAGCGTAACCCCTACATGTGGTCCGGTGACCAGGCTCGTGACTATGCAAAGCTTGACGACCAGCTGCTGGCTACCGTAAATAGCGGACTTTCCGGTCTGCCTTACATGTCCTTTGATATGGCAGGCTATGCTTACAGCGGTAACAACTACTTTACCATTGGTTGGGAAAATGAGTCTGCAATCTTTGCCCGTGCAACCGAGTTTACTGCATTCCTGACGCAAATGCAGACACACGGTGACGTTCGTCATGCATACGAGATGACCGAGGAGACCAAGGCGATTTACAGAAACTTTACTCGGTTGCATACGGAGTTGATTCCTTATATGCAGAAGTATTCCAAGATCGCGTGCGATACGGGTATGCCTCCCGTACGCCATCTTGTTCTGAAGTATATGGATGATGTCAATGTTCATAACAGAATTGATGTGTTTATGCTGGGTGACGGCTTGCTGGTTGCTCCGATTTTGACCAAGGATACCTTTGCAAGAGACGTATACCTGCCCGCAGGCAGTTGGACCAACCTCTTGACCGGTGAGGTCGTTGCAGGCGGTCAGACGGTAAATGTCAAGGCAAACCTGGGCCAGATTCCGGTGTTCTTGAACAACGATTCCAAGGATGTGGAAGAGTTGAAGCCGATTTTCGACGGTGTAAACTGGTACAACATCAAGAATTTTCAGTGATTTCGATCGCGTAAAATAATCTTAGAGGAAAGAATCCGCTCTTGTGGATTCTTTCCTCTGAATTTTTTATTCGATATCAAGCTCCGGTGGGGTATCCAGATCGTGCGGAACATACTTTCCGTCCTTTTTTCGTTGCTTGACACATTCGGTAAGAAGATATTCGATTTGTCCGTTGATCGACCGAAAATCATCCTCGGCCCATGCCGCGATTGCCGCATACAGCTTTGCAGAAAGCCGAAGGGGTACCTGCTTTTTTTCCATTTTGATACCCTTTCATCAATAAAGGCTTCCGGAATTGACAATGGGTTGCGCATCCTTATTGCCGCAAAGAACAACCAAAAGATTGGAAACCATCGCCGCTTTGCGCTCCTCGTCAAGCTGTACGGTATCATTTTGTGCCAGACGATCCAATGCCATTTCTACCATGCCGACCGCGCCCTCCACGATCATTTTTCTTGCATCGATGACAGCAGATGCCTGCTGGCGCTGAAGCATGACCGCCGCAATCTCGGTGGCATAGGCAAGATAGGTGATTCTTGCCTCGATGATCTCAATGCCTGCCTCAACAACGCGTTCTTGAATCTCGTTTTTGATGCGGGAGGCGACAATTTCGCTCGAGCCCCTCAAGCTTCCATCGTCTGCGATGCCGTCGCCCGTGGTATCAATGCCGGGAGCTACATCATAGGGATAAAGGCGTACGATATTGCGGAGAGACGCATCGCATTGCAGGGAAAGAAATTCCTTGTAGTTATCCACATTGAACACCGCCTTTGCGGTATCAATGATACGCCAGGTCACCGCAATGCCGATTTCAACGGGATTTCCGAGGCAGTCATTGATTTTTTGACGGTTGTTGTTGAGCGTCATAATTTTGAGCGAAATTTTGTTGTTTGCAGCAATGCCTGCGGTTGCGCTTTTGCCAACAATGGCGGATTCGAGCGTGTTGACATCTCCGCTTTGATTCAGCTTTGTTTTTGCCGCAGGATTGACCGAGGAGCAGAAGGGATTGACCGCATAGAAGCCCTCGCCTTTTAGCGTGCCGATGTATTTACCGAAAAGAGTGAGAACCAACGCTTCTTGCGGCTTGAGTACCTTGAGACCAAGATAGGGAAGCCAGCCGAAACAAAGCCATACAAAGCCAAGGATGATCAAGAGCAATCCGTAGGATGCGCCGCTTTCATCAATCACGATACCTGCGACGAAAAGAATGGTGGCGATAATAAGCCCCAGCGTGGTGAGCAGGAGAACTGCCATACCGTGCTTTTTGTTTTGCAATACTGTTTCTTTCATTTTCAAAACCTCCAAAATGTATTTTGAGTGCATCTATATGATATCATATTGATATCGTTTTGTCAACATAATTTTGGGAATTTTTCTGATTCTTTTCAATATTTAGAAAAAAACAGACACTGCCGATTTGGGCAATGTCTGTTTTTCGATATCAGTTGCGAAGTTATAATTTGCAGATCAGTTCTTCCAACGGCGCATATCCTTGCGGTGAGAGCTTGAGCGCGCGGTCGGCGGAGCAACAGGCCTCCAGCGCATTTTGCAACCGTTTTTCGGAGGCACGGGATAGGCTCTTGCGATAAAGACCAACCTTGAATTCATGCAGCTTCAGCACCGTGGCAATTTCTGCATTGGGCATTCCTTCTGCCGCCATAGCGCGAACCGAGATCATATCGCAGATCACGCGGGTGACGTCACTCAGAATCATCAAAGGATCCATGCGGCGAAAACGGTAGTCGGCAAGAATTGCCAGTGCGGCGTCGGGCTTGCCTTCCATAATGGCGTTGGTGAACGCAAAGGCGTCGTATTCGTTGGCGGGCGTGCAGACCAGGTGCATTTCCTCCTCGGTTGCCTGCGTTTTGCCGTGGGAGCGAACGTAGTAGGAAAGCTTGTCAATCTCATTTGCCAGAATGTACATACTGTGGCCACAATATTCGGGAAATACCGAGCACAACGCGGGGGAGACCTCCACTCCGTTGTGCGCAAAGTGCTTTTGAACCCATGCGGCAAGCTTGGCTGTGGTACAGCGGTCAAACTGTACGGGAGTTAGAAATTCTCCGAGCTTAGTCAAAATCGAGGAGGGGCGTTTGGGGAGATATCCGGGGTTGAGACAGTCTGCGGCGGCGGTGACGATCAGGACGTTGTAATCGTATTCGGGAAGAGAGGCGAGCACATCGCACAAGGCGTCAAGCTCGGTGGGACGCATGGTGTTGAAGTTCAGTCCGGAGAGCGTGACCAGCTTGCGGTCTGCCATCATGGGCAAGGGCGTTAGGGCGTTGAAGAGCTTTTGCGGCTCAAAATCAACGGCGTCCAGCTTGATCTCGTTGAAAAATGCGTAGGTTGG
The DNA here is from genome assembly GCA_017452665.1 of Clostridia bacterium. GTDB lineage: Bacteria > Bacillota > Clostridia > Oscillospirales > CAG-272 > UMGS1865. Next base: position 11,746 of record JAFTLZ010000164.1, on the reverse strand, counting down.
ATCGGGACACAGTGTCTCACGCGCCTGCTTGACGGCAAAGGCTTTGAGATAGTCCTCGTCGCCAAAAAACAAATATCCCGCGCGCGGCGTCCCCTTGAGTTCTTTTCGAAAATCGGCTTCCTTGATCAGCTCCATTTGCTTGACTCCTTTTCTATGAGCAATATTACCAGTATTATATCACGTTTTCGGAGCGGCGTCAAGATTCAAATTTTGATGTACACAATTTTTTCGATAGGCGGTAGGCGTCATTCCGTATTTTTTTCGAAAAACCGCATAAAAATAATTTTCATTTTCGTAACCGACACGCAGAGAAATTCCTTTGATTCACAAGTAGTATTGAATTTTTTATTTTTCAAAATATTTTTGAAAAAGCTCTTGACAAAAAGGAAAGAATCGGGTATAATATGGAATGTCATTGTGTAAAAAGCGTATTCCAAGCTTGAAAAGGTGAAACGCTTCCGATTACTTTAAAGGAGGTGCAAAACGATGCTCAGAACTTACCAACCGAAAAAGCGTCAGAGAAAAAAGGAGCATGGCTTCAGAAAAAGAATGAAGACTGCTGACGGCAGAAACGTACTCAAGAGAAGACGCGCAAAGGGCAGAAAAAGACTGACCTATTGATTGGGCACGACATTTGCCGGCGTGCCAATCCCAACATAAAACACCGACTGCCGATGAAGCGTTCCGCGCCCCTCGCCGTCGGCGTTTTTATTGCCCGCGCAAAAGTGACACATGTAATTTTGACGGAAGCAAACTTTTAGGAAAATAGCCAATGAAGTACACAACCATTAAGGAACATCATCTTTATAACAAGACCTTTCAGAAGGGAACGAGATTTTCGGGAAAATACGTTTCGGTCTTCGTTTTGCGGGACTATGCGGCAAAGCGACTGATGAACGAGCATCCCGAAAAAAAATACTACAATCGGTTTGGCGTATCCGTTACCAAACGGGTCGGAGGAGCTGTGCAACGCAGCCGCGTCAAGCGGATTTTGCGCGCCGGTTACCGTGCACTGGAGCCGGAGCTGAAAACAGGGTATTTGGTCGTTGTCAGCCCGCGAGAGGGGATTCTTGAAGCAAAGTCCACCGATGTGGAACGGGATTTGCGGAGAGGCTTTTTGAAGATGGGAATGTTCCGGACAAGCGAGAGCCTATGAAGCATCTGTGTATATGGCTGATTCGCCTCTACCAAAAGTATCTGTCTCCCTTGAAAAAACAACCCACCTGCCGCTTTACGCCAACCTGCTCCGCATATGCGGTGCGTGCCTTTCAGACCCGCGGCTTTTTTGTGGGATTGATTTTGACCTGTGCCCGTATTTTTCGGTGCCAGCCCTTTTGCACGCCGGGGTATGATCCCGTGCCGGAGAAGGGCTTGCGAAATCCAAAAATTGCGGCAACTCCTATGACGAAATATTATTATCCGGATGAATACGGTTTGGAACGGGACGAAGAAAACGGTTTGCAATGACTCCGCGGCACCGCGCGGTATATTAACATTGGCGGTGCGACATCCCAAAATTTTGAAGGGAGCTTACAGCAATCCACATGAAAAAACAAACAGGAAAAATAACAGGGCGTTTGATTGCCTTGACGATGATGATCGTACTGGTTTTGACCGTGCTGACAAGCTGCGGAACCGGCTCGGCGACACCAACGCTGACTTTTAACAACGATGCGTTTTTGCTGGACGACGAGCAGAGTGCCGAGCATGGCTTGAAGCCGACACAGCTGAGCGAGGTCTCCAAAATGCTTTCGGCGGCATATGCAGCCGGGTTCGACGTGCAGGAAGCGCTGATCGCGGCGAGCCGTGGCTACGATATGACGGCGTCGGATTTTGATGACAGCAAGGTGGAAATCGGTGTGGCGAAGGAGTTTTCTCTGGATGCCGCCAAAAAAGTGATCGAAAAAGCAAACCTGACTGCAGCAAGCCAAGAGGACGTATTGTCGGACGGAGAGCTGGAGCAGGTGATTGCAAACCTGAACCGAGCGGACGTTGAGCTTTTGATTTCCGCTTGCCAGACCACGGTAGATCTGACCGCCGGTAACGATCTGATCTCCACCATTCTCGGTGCGATCGGTACGGTGCTGAACTGGCTGACCAACACGCTGGGATTCGGAAACTATGTTCTCGGTATCTGCTTGTTCGCTGTGATCATCGAGATTTTGATGCTTCCGTTTGCGATCAAGCAACAGAAGAACTCTATCAAGCAGGCAAGCCTGCGTCCGAAGGAAATGGCAATCAAAAACAAATACAAGGGACGCAACGACCAGCCAACTATGCAGAAGATGCAGGCTGAGATTCAGGATTTGTACCAACGCGAAAACTTCAGTCCCTACAGCGGTTGTCTCCCGCTTTTGGTTCAGCTTCCCATTATTATGGCGCTGTACAGCATTGTAATGGATCCGTTGCACTACGTGCTGGGACAGGCATCCAGCATGACCTCCGCTTTGACGACTTATGCCGGTGCCGCACATGCGGCAGGCGGTCTTGGAGCGTCGTTGAGTTCCACGAACGGTACGATTGAAATTCTGTCCTATATTAAAACCAACGGTACCGAGCTTTTGAATGGGTTGAAGGATTTTTCATTCTTCTCCAACGGATCTGAGGTGTTCAATGCACTTGACCCGGTGATCGATTCGATTCCGAACTTCAATATTGGTCCGTTTAACTTCGGTTTGGTGCCCAATTTGAACGACTGGAGCAACTGGATCCTGTTGCTGGTGCCCGTGATTACTTTTGCCACTTACTTTGCAACTGCAAAGCTGAACCGCAAATTTATGTACCAATCGGTGGCAAACGAAGGTGCGGATGCACGCCAGGTGGCTTGCTCCAACAATATGATGGATATCACCATGCCTGCAATGTCTGCGTTCTTTACCATGGCAGTTCCTTCTGTCATCGGTATTTACTGGGCGTTCCGCAGCTGGATCGGTTTGTTGAAAACCTTTATCATGTCCAAGGTTATGCCTTTGCCTACCTTTACCGAGGCGGATTATAAGGCAGCCGCGAAGGAGATGGCAAGCAGCAAGCACGTGGTGAAAAAATCCGAAAGAGCAGGCTCGGTTCGCTCGTTGCATTATATCGACGACGAGGACTTTGAGGATACCCGCGAGAGAGGTCTTGCGCGCAAGGCTGCGATTGAAGAAAGAGAGCGCCGCGAGCAGGAAAATAAAGCCAAAGCAACCCCGTTTGGTGCGCTTCCGATGAAGGAATCGAACAAGCAACAGAAAAAGAACAAGAAAAAGGATACGGAGGAACAGCCGAGCGAAGCACCCTCCGATACCGCAGAGACACAGGAAAACGACAACAACCAGGATGAGGTATAATCGTGAAAAAAGAAATTATCGTAACGGCAAAAACCGTGGATGAGGCACATGCCAAGGCGGTTGCCGAGCTGGGCGTTCCGGCTGAGGAAATTGAATTTACTGTTTTGGAAGAGGGCAAGCGCGGATTTCTTGGAATCGGTGCTTCTGACGCAAAGGTTTCGGCGGTGTACGTTTTGGGCGGTGCCGAGATCGCGCTGGAGTTTGTTCGCAAGCTGGTGGCGGATATGGAGCTGAACCTGACGGTGGAGAAGGTTCCTACTGAAAACGGTGACGTGATGATTAAGGTGGATGGCGAGGGTGCCGGTGCTTTGATCGGGCATCACGGGGAAACGCTGGATGCAGTGCAGTATCTGGCAAATCTTGCCGCAAACAAGAAGATCAAGGGCGAGAAACGCGAATATGTAAAGATCACTCTGGACGTGGAGGGCTACCGTGCAAAGCGCGAGGAGGCTCTGCGTGCTTTGGCAAGACGGATGGCGTCTAAGGTCGTCAAGTATAAGAAGAGTGTTATGCTTGAGCCGATGAATCCTTATGAGAGAAGAATCATTCACTCCGAGATTCAGAGCTTTGCAGGTGTTTCCACCAATTCCATCGGTTCGGAGAACAATCGCCGCGTGGTGATGTTCCTGGACGATAGCAAGAGCAATAACGCTCCCGTTTCCGACGAGGAAGAGTAAGATTGACAGGGTGGCTTTCGGGAGAGAGCCACCCTTGCTTTCGTCTTGATTGAAATGAAGATTTTTTTTGAAAAGAGGAAAGGCTCATGAGGCTGGATGATACGATTGCCGCCGTCAGTACGCCGAGGGGCAAGGGCGGTGTGGCGATGTTGCGCGTGTCCGGAGCAGAGGCGGTGCAGATCTGTGAGAAGGTTTTTGTTCCGAAAAATGGAAAAAAGCTATCGGATCTGTCCGTACGAACGGCGATTTACGGTGCTTTTTTTGCTACGGAACCGGACGGCAGTCGCGTATCCGTGGATGACGGCATTGCTACGGTGTTTCACTCTCCTGCGTCCTTTACCGGAGAGGACACGGTGGAGCTTTGCTGTCATGGCGGAATTCTTTTGACCGAAACGGTGCTGAGTGCACTGATTGCGGCAGGGGCGCGACTTGCCGAGGCGGGAGAGTTTACACGTCGGGCATTTTTGAACGGGAAAATGGGGCTTTCGGCGGCGGAAGCGCTTGGAAATCTTTTGGAGGCGCAAACGCATGAGCAGATGGCTTTGGCACACGCAGGAACCGGAGGACGGGTAGAAGCAAAGTGTCGTGAAATTTACGAGGCATTGCGGGACGTATTGGCAAGCATTTATGCGAGGATCGACTATCCCGACGAGGATCTGGCAGATTTGAGTCGTGAGGAAATGATTGACGCACTTTCCGGCTGTGTACGGATGTTAGAAGCTTTGGCGGCAACATATCGCACGGGACACGCCGTGGCGGAAGGAATTGCAACTGTGATTTGCGGAAAGCCAAACGTAGGGAAGAGCTCGCTTTACAATCGCATTGTTGGGCGGGAGGCAGCCATTGTGACAGACGTGAAAGGAACAACGCGTGACGTATTGAGCGAAACCGCAGCACTCGGTCGAGTCACGCTTCGTCTGTACGACACGGCGGGATTGCATGAAACGAGCGACCCTGTGGAGCAAATAGGCATTGACCGTGCGCGCCGTACAATGGAAGATGCAGAGCTGATTTTTGCGGTGTTTGACGGCACTGTAGAGCCGGATGAAGAGGATCTTACCTTGGTGAATGCCCTGCAAAACAGCGCGGCAACTGTGGTGGCGGTGATCAATAAGGCTGATTTGAACTGTCAGTCCAAAGCATTTTACCGTGCGCATTTTACGCATACGGTTTTGCTTTCTGCACAGAACGGGAACGGTATGGACGAGCTGATACGGCTGGTAGAGGAGCAGTTCACCGCAGGAGAGATCGACGTGCGGCGGGATGCGGTTTTGACGAATGCACGTCAAAACGGGGCGGCATTGTCGGCTCTTACTTCTTTGCGTCACGCGGTGGAATCTCTTGAGGTCGGTCTGCCTACCGATGTGTGCTGTACCGATGTGGAGCAGGCAATGGAAGCAATTTCCGAATTAGACGGACGTGCGGTTTCGGAGGACATTGTTTCACAGATTTTTGCACGCTTTTGCGTGGGAAAGTGATTGATAGATATGGTTTATTCCGTAAAAAGAATTGAAGCGCTTGCCGCGGTCGCGCGCATTTCGTTGCGTCCGGGAGAGGCAGAGCGGCTTTGCCGTGAGCTGGATACCATGTATGCGCGTGCTGAGGTATTGCAGGATACGGCAGCCGGAGAAAATCCGTTTTTGGAAACGGTTTTGCTCTCGGAGCTGCGAGAGGATCGTGCACAGCCACCGTTGCCCCGGGAGACGGTTCTGCGTATGGCGCCCGCAACACGGGACAGATACCTGACGGTGCCGCGCGCGGTGGAGGAATGAAATGTCGGATTTGTTAAACCGAACAATCCTTGCGCATCATTCCGCACTTGAGGCGAGGGAATACTCTGCGGTAGAGTTGACGCAGGTATATTTGGATCAAATTGCCATGCGTGAGAGCGAGGTCGGTGCGTTTTTGACGTTGGATGCCGAGGGGGCTTTGCGTGCCGCTGAGGAATCCGATCGCCGCAGATTGGCGGGAAAAGCGCGCGGAATGTTGGATGGGATACCGTTTTCTCTAAAGGATAATATTGCCGTGAAGGATATGCGGTTGACCTGTGCATCGCGCCTGTTGCGGGATTATGTTTCGCCTTACGATGCAACGGTGGCATTGCGCTTGAAACAAGCGGGCGCCGTTTTGCTGGGCAAAAACAACATGGATGAGTTTGCAATGGGGAGCTCGACCGAATATTCGGCGCTTGGTGTAACGCGAAATCCGTGGGATCCAAGCTGTGTCCCCGGGGGATCCTCCGGAGGATCTGCGGCGGCGGTTGCGGCAAAAGAGTCAGTGTTTTCGCTCGGCTCCGACACCGGCGGTTCGGTGCGTCAGCCGGCTGCTTTTTGCGGCGTATACGGTTTAAAACCAACTTACGGGGTACTGTCGCGCTACGGTGTTGTGGCGATGGCGTCCTCTCTGGATTGCGTTGGCGTATTGACCGAAACCGCGCAGGACTGTGCCGCTGTGCTGGAGTGCTTGGTGGGGAAGGATCTGTGCGACGCAACCTCGGTAGAACATCCGCAACCTGATTTTTTGAAAGCAATGCGGGCGCCCTTGCGTGCGCTTCGCGTGGCAACGGTTTCTTCCATCAGTGAAGAATTGGTGGATGCCGACGTATGGCAGGCGTTGCAATCCGCCGCAGAGATTCTGCGTGATGCAGGTGCTGTGATCGAAACGGTGGAATTACCGGTTCCCAAGCAGGCATTGGCGGCGTATTCGGTGCTTGCGGCGGCGGAGGCATCCTCCAATCTTGCGCGTTATGACGGCGTTCACTACGGTATGCGGAGCGAGGATTATACGTCCTTGGCGGAATTGTATGCCAATACCCGCGGCAAAGGCTTTGGGGATGAGGTCAAGCGCAGGATCTTGTTTGGAACGGATATGCTTTTGGGAGAGAACCGTGCGCGCTTTTACGTTCGTGCACAGCATATTCGCGAGCGCATCCGATGCGAAATGAAGGAGTTGCTTTCAAAATACGATCTGATTCTGACGCCCACCTCTCCTACGGTTGCCTTTGCACGGGGAAGCTCTGCCTCACAAGAGCGGCTTGCTTGCGCGGATATGTGTACGGTGTATGCAAGTCTTGCGGGCGTGCCGGCTGTGTCGGTTCCGTTTGGAAAAAATGAGAACGGGTTGCCTCTGGCGGTTCAACTGACGGGGCGGGCGTTTTCGGAAGGATTACTGCTCAGAACAGCAAAACTGCTGGAGGAGGCGCTGGGATGAAGGAGACGCAATATGAAGCGGTGATCGGTTTGGAGGTTCACGCCGAGCTGAAAACCGAAACAAAGATTTTTTGCGCTTGCCCGACGGGCTTTGGCGCCGAGCCGAATTCGCAATGCTGTCCGGTTTGTCTTGGACTTCCCGGGGCGCTTCCGGTCTTAAACCGCCGTGCAGTGGAGCTTTGCGTAATGGCGGGATTGGCTTTGAACTGTGAGATTCAGCGTAACAGCCGCAACGACCGCAAGCAATATTTTTATCCCGATCTGCCAAAGGCTTATCAGATTTCGCAGGACGGATATCCGCTCTGTCGCAACGGATATTTGACGTTGGACGGGGAGGACGGATCACACAAAAGGATTGGAATCGCTCGGATTCACATAGAAGAGGACGCCGGAAAGCTGATTCATGCGGGCAAAGAAACTTTAATTGATTGCAACCGCTGCGGTGTGCCGCTGATTGAAATTGTCTCGGCTCCCGATTTGCGCAACGGTGCGGAAGCGGTCGCTTATCTCAAATCGTTGCGCACGATTCTGTTGTCCTGCGGAATTTCGGACTGTCGGATGCAGGAGGGCTCTTTGCGGTGCGATGTGAATATTTCGGTCCGCGAAGCGGGAAACCGTGGCTTTGGCGTTCGTACCGAAATCAAAAATATCAATTCCTTTGCCTTTGTGGAAAAGGCAATTCGCTACGAGACCGAGCGTCAGATTGCTTTGCTGCAAAATGGCGGTGAGGTTTGCTCCGAAACGCGGCGCTTTGACGAGGTAACGGGGGAGACGGTTTTGATGCGTGTGAAGGAAAGCGCGGATGATTACCGCTATTTGACGGAGGCTGATCTGATGCCCATTCATTTGAATGAGGAAGATTTGAGACGTTTGTGTGAGATGCTCCCGGAGTTGCCTGCGGAGCGGCAGATGCGCTTGATCTCGCAGTACGGGATTGAGGACGCGGGGGCACGGATGTTGGTTTCCGATCCCGGACTTGCCGATTATTTTGAGGCGGCCGCAGCGAAAACGAACTATCCGCAGCTTTTGGTACACTTGATTGTAAACGATTTGTTCCGCTTTTGTACGAGCGAGCCGTTTTGTTCTCCCGTTGCGTCGGAACGGATCGGTGTGCTTGCAGAGCTGTTAGGAAGTCGGACTGTAAACAGTGCAACGGCGAAAAAGTTATTGTCTCGCCTGGTAAAGCAGGATTTTTCTCCTGCGGAAGCCGTGGAGTGCGAAGGACTGGCACAAATCCGGGATGAACAGAAGCTTTTGGAAATGGTTGAATTTGTGTTGGATGAAATGCCGCAGGCTGTAGAGGATTACCGCAGCGGAAAACGCGCGGCGTTGCGTGCGATTCAAGGACGGATCATGGCAACGAGCAAGGGGTTGGCAGATCCTGAAATCTGTGAGGCGTTATTGATAAAACTATTGAACCGGGAGGATTTTTGATATGTACGAATACGCACCGCAATTTCCCAAAAAACGGGAGAAGATGTTGGCTTTGGGAATTGGCGCGACGTCGCTGTTGTTTTACGTGACATCGTTGATTGAGGGAGTGCCGATTCCTGCACTGCTTCAACTGCTCGCTGTATGCGGTTTTGTCGCGGTGGTGATGCTGATCTCACTTTATATTTTGCGCCGATATTCTTACCGTGTGGAGTACCGTGAAAGAGCAGAAATTGGGAGTGTCCCCGATTTGATCATTACCGAGCAATACAGCCGCCGGACAACGGTGGTATGTAGAGTATCGGTAAGCTCGGTGCGCGCTGTCATGCCGGTAAATGGGGAAACGCAAAAAAAGATAAACGCCGAAAAGCACGCGCACAAGCTTTACCGCTATGCAGGAGTATTATTTGGTGAGGAGCAGTATTATCTTGCAATAGAAGAGAACGGAGAACTTTTTTACGTCCATTTATGCGCCGACGCAGAGCTGATTCGGCTTTTATCTCCTAATTGAAAGCAATTATTGTCTTAACAGTATCAAAAAGTGTCTTGAAATATAGCACGATTTGTCCTATAATTAGTGTAGAAACATAGGTTTCCAATTTTCAAAAAAGGAGAATGTAAAATGGCTTTTCCTGTTGCGATTCAAGTGTATTCGGTCAGAGATTTTGCATCTGCTAATTTGTATGCAACTCTGAAGGAATTGAAAAAGATGGGGTACGACGGCGTGGAATTTGCCGGCCTTTACGGTCACACTGCCGAAGAGGTCAGAGATATGTGTCATGACATCGGCTTGGTTCCGATTTCTGCACATGTTCCGTATCTGGATATGATTTCCGATCCCGAAGGCGTACTTGGTCAGTATGCGACCATGGGCTGCAAGTATGTTGTTGTTCCTTATTTGACCGAGGAATACCGCCCCGGTACTCCCAACTTTGCAGAGGTAATCAAAAACGTGGGGATGCTTGGCGGTGTTGCCAAAAAGCTGGGGATGCAGTTGCTGTATCACAACCACGATTTTGAATTTGCAAAGTTGGATGGAAAATATGCTTTGGACGTTCTTTACGATAGCGTTCCCGCCGATTTGTTACAGACAGAGTTGGACACCTGTTGGGTCAACGTAGGCGGAGAAGATCCCGCAGAGTATCTGACCAAGTACAGCGGACGCTCGCCCGTTGTTCATTTGAAGGATTTTGTGGGCTCCAAATCCGAAAATATGTACGAGCTGATCGGCATTGAGAAAAAAGCCGAGCCCGCATCCGAAAAATTTGAGCTTCGCCCTGTGGGATCCGGTAAGCAGGATTTCCCTGCAATTCTCGCCGCCTCTGAAAAGGCAGGAGTTACGTGGGTGATTGTTGAGCAGGATAGCCCCTCGATGGGACTTTCCTCTTTGGAGTGTGCCGCAAAGAGCCGCGCTTATTTGAAAACCATTGGTTGTTGAATAAAAACTACCATTTTATATTATGAAACGGAGGATTTGAATCATGGGATTGAATGATTTTGAAAAAAATCAAGAAAAAAAGGTTGTTGACGCCAGCAAAAAGGTCAGAATCGGTATTATCGGTACCGGTTGGATTGCAGGATCGCACATGGCTTCTTATTTGAAACAGCCCGATGTTGAAATTGTTGCAGGTGCCGATTTGATTCCCGGCAAGGCAAAGGCATTCTTTGAAAAATACGGTTTGGAAAACGTAAAGACAGAGTATGCTTCTCACAAGGAGATGCTTGCCGACAAGAGCTTGAAGCTGGACGCTGTTTCGATCTGCACCTACAACCGTCAGCACGCTCAGCCTGCTATCGATGCACTGAAGGCAGGTGTTAACGTTATGCTGGAGAAGCCCTTCACTGTAACGCTTGACGAGGCGGTTGAGGTTATTAAGGCAGAGAAGGAAAGCGGTAAGATCCTTTCCATCGGCTTCCAGCCCAGAATGGATGCCAACATGCAAATGATCAAAAAGATTTGCCAATCCGGACAGCTGGGTCAAATTTACTACATCCAAACCGGTGGCGGACGTCGCCGCGGTATTCCTACGCCTTACGGCACGACCTTTATCGAGGACGAGACCGCAGGCCTTGGCGCTTTGGGCGATATCGGTTGTTATTCTTTGGATATGGTACTGAATGCAATCGGTTATCCGAAGCCTTTGACCGTTTCCGGTTATAAGTCTGCCTTCTTCGGTACGGATCCCAATTATTCCAACTATGTTAAGATAGGACATCCCGAATATGCTGAAAAATTCAGCGTGGATGATTTTGCAGCGGCTTTCGTTCGTTTGGAGGGCGGAATTATCCTCGACTTCCGTATCGCATGGGCAATGAATCTCGATACTCCCGGTGATACCATTATTATGGGTACCAAAGCGAGCCTGCGTATTCCTTCCACCGGTTGCTGGAACGGTACCGTCGGCGGTCCTATGACTATGTATCATGAAGTGTGCGGCGAGCAGACACAGACCCAGATCCCGATTATTGAAATGAAAGAGAACCTTTTCGATCTCAAGATTCGTACTTTCTTGGATGCCTGCAAGGAGAACGGCACGGCTCCTGTTCCGTCTTCTCAGATTCTGTACAACCAGGCAATTCTCGACGGTATCGCAAGGTCTGCAAAGTGCGGCCGCGAAGTTGAGATTGTGATTCCTGAAATTTGATTTTAATTAAATTATGACATTGGGGATGAGTCAAACACTTTTTTCGGTATTTGACTCATCCTTCTTTTGAACATTTTATTTATTGGAGCTTTAGCAATTCTTTAAAATCTTCACATTTACGAGACACATCAAATTCTTTCCGTGTTAGATATCCCTTAAAATTTTCTGTCAGCGTTGATGTACCGCCGGTTATGTTTTTTATTTGGATCGAGCATTTACTTTTATCATTTTTGTTAATGCTGCTGTTCTGCAGTTAAGGACAGCTACTTTGACTTTTTGTATAAAAGCATTGAAATGTTATTCGAAATATTGCTTTGTTACGGTTGTTTTTCACAAAAATCGAAAAAGGCAGAAAAAAGGGGTTGACAAAGAGGGGGGAAGTGTGGTATAATAGACGAGCTGTCTTGAAGAGGGGCAGTGGACTACGGACTTGAGGGATGTTTAGGGGCAAGGTTCGG
>JAFTLZ010000163.1 GCA_017452665.1 Clostridia bacterium | reverse complement strand
CGGTCTCGTTGGCGGCTTTGATCACTGCCGCGGCAACCACGGGTGCGACGCGTTGATCCAGGGCGGGAACGATGATGTTCTCCTCGTTCAGCTCCCCATCCGGGATCAGGGACGCCAAGGCATATGAGGTTGCAACCTTCATTTCCTCGTTGATGCATTTTGCGCGGCAATCCAGCGCGCCGCGGAAGATGCCGGGAAACGCCAACACGTTGTTGATTTGATTGGGAAAATCCGAGCGTCCGGTTCCCACCACGCGCGCGCCTGCACGCTTTGCTTCATCGGGCATAATTTCGGGCGTCGGGTTTGCCATCGGGAACACGATTGCATCCTTTGCCATCGAGCGCACCATATCCTCGCTGACCACACCGGGGGCGGATACGCCGATGAATACGTCTGCGCCCTGCATTGCATCCGCAAGCGTTCCGCGCATCAGGCGGTGATTGGTCAGCTCCGCGATCTCGGAATGGGCAGGGTTCAGCCCCTCCATCCCGCGGCAGATGATGCCGAAGCGGTCCACCATCGTCAGATCACGCACACCAAGATTCAGCAAATGCTTGCCGATGGCACAGCCTGCGCTCCCTGCTCCATTGATCACGACCTTAACCGATCCGATTTCCTTTTTTACGACCTTCAGCGCGTTGATCAGCGCCGCGGCAACCACGATCGCCGTTCCGTGCTGGTCATCGTGAAAGACCGGAATATCGCAAATTTCCTTCAGCTTTTGCTCCACCTCAAAGCAACGGGGAGCGGCAATATCCTCCAGATTGATGCCGCCAAAGCTGCCCGAAATCAGATAGATGGTGCGCACCAGCTCGTCTACGTCCTTACTGCGGATGCAGATCGGGAACGCATCCACGTTTGCAAATTCCTTGAACAGTGCGCATTTCCCTTCCATCACGGGCATTCCCGCTTCGGGGCCGATGTCACCAAGCCCCAGAATTGCCGTGCCGTCGGTAATCACCGCCACCAAATTGCTCCGACGCGTCAGCTCAAAGGATTTTTCGGGGTGCTTTTGAATTTCCAGGCAAGGCTCGGCAACACCCGGTGTGTACGCCAGCGAAAGATCGTGGCGGTCGTGAATCTCACAGCGCGAGATCACCTCGATCTTTCCCTTCCATTCGTAATGCTTTTTTAATGATTCTTCTCTGATATTTCCCATACGGAATTCCTTCCTTTTGATTGGTTTGATCGTATTCTTTGATTTTTTACTGTGCGGCGTTCAGGATACCAAGATATGCCTTCTTCATATACAATGCATCCTCTGCCTGCGTGCCTGCCGACTCGCAAATGATACGCGGTGCAACACCCTCGCGCACGATTGCCTCGGCAAGTGGCTCAAAGGCGGGACCGAACTGCTCGTCTGCAAAGGTCAAGTGCTTTTTCTCGCCCGCCTTGGTGTACTCGATTTTTGAAAAATGGCAATGCAGATTTTTTGCAAATTCATCGCCCAACGAGGTTCCGATCGTATCAAACACACGGCGGTAACTATCCACGTCCGGGAACGCGTCCCCGATGTTGCGCGCGTTCAAATGACCAAAGTCCACAACGGGCGCATAGATCGGTGCGACCTTGCACTGCTCGATTACCTCGTCGAGTGTTCCCAGCTGGTTAACCTTTCCCATCGTCTCAATGCCGAGACGGATTTGGGTAGCTCCGACAGCTTCCGCCACGCGGGTCAGCGTATCCTTGGAGAGCGCCATCGCTTCCTCGCGCGAGATTTTTGCCGCGCTTCCGCTGTGGATGACAATGGTATCCGCTCCGAGCAGCTCCGCTGCCCAAAGTGATTTTTGAATGTATTCCAGGCTTTTGAGGCGTTTTTCTTCCTCGGTGCCCGACAGCGAGATGAAATACGGCGTGTGCAACGACATCAAAATGCCGTGCTCCTTCGCCTTTTCTCCAATGGCACGCAAGGTGGATTCCCCAGCGGAAATGCCGTTTCCCGCCTCGTATTCAAATGCGTCCAAGCCCTTTTCTTTTAACCACCCCGGACTTTGCAGGGTGCTTTTTTTGCCCTCGGAATAAAACCAATCTCCGTTTCCGCCGGGGCCGAAGGTTGCTGTTTTCATATCACAATTCGAAAAGATGCTTTTTGACAAGCAATCTCTCCGTCTCCTTTCTTACAAAATGATCATATAGGCAAGCGCTTGTGATTGCTACCTAGGGATGGGTTACACCGACGCGGTTCGCTTGGAAACGTGCTTGCTGAATGCGGTTGGTGTCATTCCCGTTTTGGCTTTGAAAAGCTTGGAAAAATAATGAACCGAGGAAAATCCCAGCAGCTCGGAAAGCTCGGTAAAGCTCATGGAGGTTTTTCGGATCACCGTTTTTGCCTTGGCGATCTTCAGCTCGTTGAAATACTCGATCACAGTCTGATTGGTTGTGCTGTGAAATTTTTGCATCAGCACGGTTTTGCTGATACCAAAATGCACGCAAAGATCCCCCACCGTCAGCTTTTCGCACACGTGCTCCGCAAGATACATCTTGACGTTGGTTACAAGAGTCGAGCTATCGACCAGGCGGTTCACCTTTTGTTCCTCGTTTACAGCCAGAGGAATGCTTTGCACTCTGCAATACAGCATTGACAAAAAGCGCTCCAGGGATGCGTAGATGAATTCGAGCACCACGTCGGGCGTATCCGGCTTGACGATGATATCGTAATGCGGGGGCTTTTTTTCTTTGGAGCGGTCACAGATATTGGTTGTGGTTTTGATCACATCCAAAAGCATTGCCTGCTCTTCCTCGCCAAGAGGGATCGTCTCCCCTTCAAAAATCTCCATCGCGGGCGAATCACACGCAAAATTGACCAAGCCGTAGTGGACGTGCTCCGATTCCCACGCATACAAAGAGCGTTTGTTTGCAGGGCGGTACAGCATGACCCCGGGCCGGAGCGGATATTCGCCATTTTCGGTTTTATAAACACCGTAACCGTCCAAAATCACGTACAGCTGTGCAAACGGGTATTGCTCCCAGCGCGGCACAAAGCTTGGACGGAAGGGGAAATAATGCGCCCCGACCAATCCGGAAATTTCAAAAAGCCTTTGGTAAACAGGGCGTTCGGTTTTCACATCCATTCTCCTTTCTCTGCGTGCGATTTTACAAAAAAAGCGTCCGATTTTCCATTGCAATCACGCCTTCGATCCTGTAAAATAATTATAGAACAGACCGGGCGGTTTGTCAAGTACAAAATTCAAACAGATTGAGAAAAAAGGAGCTTTTTATGATGGAAAAGAAATTGACGGTCGGTGTTGTCGGTTTGAGCATGGGGCGGCGGTATCTTTCGGCAAGCATCGAAAACGGAGCCGAGATCGGTGCCATTTGCGACAGCAACGAAGCCGTTCTAAACGAAAAAGGAGACCAATTTCAAATCCCCGCCGACAAGCGCTTTACCGATTGGCACGCGCTTTTGCATATGGACGAATTGAACGTGATTGCAATCGCAACGCCAGACCAGCTCCACCGCGAGATGGCGGAAGCATTTTTGGCGGCGGGAAAACACGTGATTTGTGAAAAGCCGTTGGCACTGACGCGCGAGGATCTGGTGGCAATCATCAAGGCAGCAGACAACGCCAAAGCCAAATTTATGGTGGGACAGGTTGCCCGTTTTAATCCTTCCAAATCCAAAATCAAGGAGCTTGCAGACTCCGGTATGATCGGAGAGATTTTTTATCTGGAAAACGAATATGCCCACGACTACGCAAAAATTTTGTCGGCAAACGGTTGGCGGTCGGATCCGATCCGTCACGGCGTGGTGGGTGGCGGTTGCCATGCGGTGGATATGCTACGCTGGCTTGCCGGAGATCCCACAGAGGTTTTTGCCTACGGGAATCACAAGATGCTGCCACAGGTAAGCTACGATGATGCAACCATTGCAGTATTAAAATTTCCAAACGACGTAATTGGAAAGGTCTTCGTCTCTACCGGATGCAAGCGTCCTTATACCTCGCGCACGCTGGTGTACGGAACCCGCGGAACGATTGTTTGGGAGGATACACATCCCGAAGATGTTTTGGTATACACGGTGGATGAGGATGGTATTTCCCTGAAGCCCGAGCCTGAGATAATCAAGATTGTTATGAAAGATCATAACGTGACCAAGGAATTTGAAGTTTTTGCCGAGCACATCCGAAAGGACACGCCCGTTCTGCTGAGTGCCCTGGAAGGTGCCAAAACCGTTGCCGTTTGCCATGCGATTGTGGAGTCGTCTCAAACGGGCAAGCCCGTAGCTCCGGACTACAATTTTTAAATAGATTTCAGTTTACACAAAATCGGGAATCTTCAATGTATTTTTACAAAGAAGATCCCCGATTTTCGCATATTATGTTTTCTTGATTTTCCAAAAAGACATCCACGGCTGATATCCGTTTTGGCGTGCGTATTTACGGATAAAGGGGCGCTCGCACCACCGCTTTGCGCGGAAGAACGCGTTTGTTTTATCCTTGATTGGCGGTACTGCCAGTGCGCGCAGACCGATGTGCTTTCCTGCAAAGGCGTCGGTCAGGAGCTGATCGCCCAGCATGGCGGTTTCTTCGTGTGTCACTCCCAGCATTTGCATGGCTTTTTCCAGTGTGGCGCGGCGCGGCTTGTGTGCGTCCGGAAACGCGGGCAGATTCAGCGACCGATTGAAGAGAGCCACGCGCGGTGCATGATTGTTGGATACCAGCGCCGCCACGATTCCATGCTCGCGCAGCTTTCCGAACCACGTAAGGATGCGCTCGTCCGGCTCTGCCTGCTCGTATGGAGCCAGTGTATTGTCAATATCGATCAGCAATGCCCTCACTCCGATGGATTGCAAAAATTCCGGTGTAATCTCCGAAAAATCGGAGAACATATAATCGGGAGTAAAAAAATCTTTCATTCGCTTTGCCCCTTTCCGATTAGTCTACCTATAGTATACCACACCCGGTGCAAAAATGCAATGCTTTTTTCGGTCACGCGCACAGCAACGGTGTGGGAAGAGGCACGGTTTTGAAAAAGGACGCGGTTTTTGGGAAACTTTTGAAAAAGCTTCCCCAAGCCCCTTCAAAACTTTTAACGCATAAATAGAAAATAACGAGGTAGGAATGTCCCTGCCTCGTTCGTTTTTTTAGGCACAAAATTGTTGAAAGGCAAGCAAACGAAAAGTTGCGTTTTTTTTTTGAAAAAAATAACATTCGCATAACTTTTTTGCTTTTGCACATACTACAAACAGCCGTAAGGTTGAAAATCATGTGCAAAGGAGAAAAAATATGTTGATGGATCGCATTGCGTTGATTCTTACCATTATCGGCGCGCTCAACTGGGGAAGCATCGGACTGTTTCAGTTTGACATTGTCGCATGGATCTGCGGTGGACAGTCCTCGCTTCTCAGTCGTATCATTTATACCGTCGTCGCACTGGCAGGCATCTGGTGCATTTCGCTGGTATTCCGTGCCCGCGATAGTTTTGACCGGATCGAAGAATAGAACAAATTTTGGGGAGCCGCACACAAGCCTTGCGCGACTCCCTCTTTTTTACTTTAAAACACAATCCGTCGCACCGACCGCACACGGTTGGCGCTCTCATCCAAGTCAAAAATTGCGCCTTGTGCACGCAAAGATCCTTCCGCGACCGAAAAATGCGTCGGTAACATTGTGCGGAATCGATAGATCACTTCCTCGGTATTGGTGCCGATGATTCCTCCCGACGGGCCGCACATTCCAAGATCGGTGATATACCCGGAGCCGTGCGGCAACACCTGCTCGTCGGCTGTTGGAACGTGGGTGTGCGTACCGAACATCACGGCAATCCGCCCGTCAAAATAATGTGCCAGTGCCAGCTTTTCGCTGGTTGCCTCACCGTGAATATCCATCAGAGCCAGATCGTACGCCCCACTCTCGCGCTCCAGGATCCGATCCACCGTATCGAACGGGCTTGCCAGGGGATCTAAGAATACCCTGCCGCTGACGCTGATGCACAACAGTTTCCAGCCGCCAACGTTGAGGACCGTATATCCGCTACCGGGTGCGGCGGGCGGATAGTTTGCGGGGCGGATAACAGTTTGCTCGTGCGCATCCAAAAAAGGATAAAGATCCTTCATTCCGAACGCGTGATTGCCAAGTGTGATCAGGTCGATCCCCGTGTCAAGCAACGCCTCGGCGTCGCGTGCGCAAAGTCCGCGGATCTCGGTGGTATTTTCACCGTTTGCTACAACAAAGTCGATGCGCTCGTTTTTTCGTACGCTCCAAAGCGTTTGTGCAAGATACGCAACGGTGCGGGTTCCAACAATATCTCCCAGTGCCAGGATTCGCATGGTTCTGCCTTTCTGTTTCTAAGCTAAATGGATCGGTCAACGCAATTCAAAAAATTCTACTTCTTCCCCAACGGGGCCGATGCAAAAGCCCATCCGTGCGGGATAGGGAGGCTCTGAATTGAAGCAAATGTCGCGTGGCTCGATGCTGATGCGGTAGCCTGCGTTGCGCGCGATCTCGATGCACTCGTCCACGCTGTCTACCTCCAGCGCAATGTGGCGCAATGCACCCTGACCGGGGCGGTCAACGCCGTTGGCGCAGATCTCCAGCACGCCCGCGCCGGTATCCAGCATCATGCAGGGCGCGTTTTGCTCGCCCGTGGTCCAGGTTCTGACGATCTCCATACCGTAAAGATCGTGGTAAAAGTGTACGGTCTCGTTAAAATGCTCCACGTTGTCGCACTTGAGTGCGATGTGATGGATTCCCTTTGTCAAGCGTTTCATAGCTGTAAACCTCCAAATTTTGATTATCTTTGATATGCTTGTAATACTTTTTTGATCACGGGATAAAGCGCACGCGCCCACTCCAGGCATCCTTCGGCATCGGGGTGTCCGCCGTATTTTGCAAGCTGCGGATGCGCGGCATCCTTTTGCAAGAGCGCGGCGGCATCAAACCATGCGTCCGCCTCTTGGCAAAGCTCTTCGCGGAGATACCGATTGACCTCGTGCCATTTCTGCGTCAAGTCCTCGTTGTAGTCAAAGGGAGGAACCGTTTGCAGTAACACCTTAACGCCTGCTTGCTTCAGCGCCGAGACAATCTTTTTCAAATTCTTTTTGATCTGCTCGGTGTCCCCCGTTTGAATCAGGTCGTTGACTCCAAAGCAAACCACTGCCAGATCGACCTGCCGCGCCTTGAAGAACCACGCGCCAAGGCTTGCCGCGTCCTCTGCGCGCCCAAAGCCCAAGCCGAGATTCCAGTAGGAATACTCATCCCCCAGCATCTCTGCCAGCCGCGCGTTCCAATGGTCGTAGGAATTCCGTTCGGTTCCGATTCCCTGCGTGATGGAGTCTCCCCAAAATGCGATCCTGCACCGCACGGGGCGGTTGCAGCCGACCATTCCGACAAACGGAACCTGCGACGAATCCACCCATACCCCGTTTTCCAAACGGAATGCGGGAATGATACGCTCCTCGTGATACGGGATCTGCGCCCCACAAAAGGAGTACTCCAGGCAAAGATATGCGCCCTTTTCGGCAGACAGCCGGATCGGATCGCTGGTGAAAAACTCGCCCGGTGCAACTTCACGGCTCGCGGAGTTGCCAAAGGTCAGCTCCGAAAAATCACGGCTTTCCGAATGCTCGGGTACGCAATCGGCAGTAACACCAACCCGCACGCTACACAGCTTCCATGCGTCGCATATCATATTTCTGACTCCGATATCGCCGTGATCATAGGTGCTGTCAAGCAGATTGGAAAACAAAAAGGAATACTCGTACTCCCCGCCCGCCGTCAATTTGTAATATACGCGCCCCACCAAAAGCTTTTCCGGATCCGGATTTCGAAAAAACAGCTGATTGCCGGAGCCAGCCGCGGTGTTGGAAACGTAACGCTGAAAATAGTTCATATGCCCCCTCCGCTTGTGATTGCTTTTATTATAGCAGACCGCGCGCGGTTTTGCAATGACTTTTGCAAAACTTTTCCTTCCCAAGGCAAAAAAATCGCCCTTTTGCGCTTTGAAAAAGGGTGCGGACTGCCGCCAAAAAATTTCAAAAAAACTCTTGACAATTTCAGGCGGGTGTGGTATACTTTTAGTCGTATTCGAGATAAGATCTTTGGTCTCACAAATTTCGCGGATCATGATTTTTTGATGAAGCGGGTTTGTGGGCTTTGTTTTTCCGGGTACAGATTATTTTTAGGAGGTACCCGACATGAACAACGGTACAGTAAAATGGTTTAACGCAGAAAAAGGCTACGGCTTTATTTCCAACGACAACGGCGGTGACGACGTATTCGTACACTTCTCCGCCATCCAGGTAGAGGGCTTTAAGACCCTGACCGAGGGTCAGAAGGTGACGTTTGACACCGAGCCCGATCCCAAGAACAGCGCAAAGCTCAGAGCCATCAACGTCTGCCTCGCATAATTCGAGATCAGTCAAAACCAAACGACCGCATCCGCAGTTTTACGGATGCGGTCGTTTTATCTTTACTCCGCCTCGCCGCTCCGAAAGACGTATAGATGAAAGCCGAAAAACCTTGTTATTTACCCGCAAGGTACGCGTTTTTTAAGTTTTTTTAAAATTTTAAAGTTTTTAAAAGCTTTTTTACATCTTCGTCGGATTCATTGACAAAATGCTGTTTTTGTGATACAATGAGGCATCCGAAAAGCAATCTAAACTTTGGGATTGCTATCCTATGCTTTTTGCAAAAGGCATACAAATGCAAAAAACGCATATCCTATATCAGAAACAACAAACGAGGTAGCACCATAATGCTGTATCACAACCTTTCCGGTAGCATCGGAACTGCGTCGCAAATTTTGATCGTGTCCGATGCGGGAGACTGCAGCCCTTCTGAATTGTTGTTAGGAGGTATCTAAAATGGGAAAGCTGCATCCCTTAAAACGCATCCGCGCGTTTTTTCACACATACAATCAAAAAATCCACGCAAACAAGCTCTCGTTCTCTATCTATACCATAATGAGCATCATTACCATCGCGGTCATTGTTTTGGCGGCGATTAATGGACAGTATGAGAGCGTGTTCACTGCATCTTTGACATTGATTCTGTTTTTGCTTCCCACCTTTGTGGAGGAAAGCCTGCACATCAAGCTCCCCATTGCGTTGGAGATCATCGCCATCCTATTCGCCTTTTGCGCCAATATCCTGGGGGAGATCTTTGAGTATTACACACGCTTCCCATTCTGGGATGATATGCTCCACTATACCAGCGGCTTTATTTTTGCCGCGTTCGGCTTTGCACTGGCAGATATCTTCAACCGCCATCGCAAGGTTCGGTTTGACCTCTCCCCCTTCTTCCTTTCATTCGTGGCGCTCTGCTTTGCGGTAACGGTGGGCGTAGTATGGGAATTTTTTGAGTTCGCCGCAGATACCGTTCTGCATATGGATATGCAAAAGGATACGATTGTCGCGGGCTTTTCCAGTGCGCTGATGAACCCCGACGGGCAGACACCCGTTAATATCCGAGACGTTGTGCAAACGGTCATTACCACGGCAGACGGCACGGTCTACACGGTGGAAGGGTATCTTGACATCGGGCTGTTAGACACAATCAAGGATCTGTTCGTCGATTTCACGGGAGCCTTGCTGTTCTCCGTGATCGGCTTCTTTTATGCGGGACATTCCGAAAAAGGGCATATTGCCAAGCAGTTCATCCCGCAGGTGGAATCCGACTATGACGATCCAACACCACCCGACAAGCTCTCGGTACCGGAAGAAGATTTTGCCAAAAAGTAAATTGCATCAAACGAAAAATCCTATCGCATGAAAGCGTAGGATTTTTTCTTGCAAAAAATAACAAAATTGTTATTGCACGCCGATCGCAACGCGTGATATAATGTAGGCAGATTTTCACCCGAAAGGAGACAACATCATGCTGATAACAAAGACAGATCAACTGCAACCGTTTTACGCCGCGCACCGCATTTGGCAAGGAATTCCCGGCATTGCGCACACCAAGGGCGGGCGTACCTTTCTTTCCTTCTACTCCGGCGGCATCAAAGAGACCTACGGTAACTACGCGCTTGTTATAAAAAGCGAGAACGGCAAGAATTTTGGCGAACCAATCGCCGTAGCCAAAAAGGACGGAAAATACCGTTGCTTTGATCCCGTTTTGTGGATCGACCCCTTGGGGCGCCTTTGGTTCATCTGGAACGTCATGCCCGGCGAGGAGATTTTTGCATCCATTTGCGAGGATCCCGACGCCGAAGCGCTTGTATGGAGCGAGGAATTTTACATCGGGCGTGGTGTGATGATGAACAAGCCCGTGGTTTTGCGCAGCGGGGAGTGGCTCTTCCCGATCGCGTTCTGGAAAAAAGACCTTTTGCGTGACCTGCGCAAAGGTGCGTGGACCCCTGAGGACACGGAAGGCTCGTTCGTTTATAAAACCTCGGACAACGGCAAGAGCTTTATCAAGCTTGGCGGCGCCGACGTGCGCAACCGCGCGTTTGACGAGCATATGGTGGTCGAAAAAGAAAACGGCGTCCTCCAAATGCTGGTACGCTTAAAGAATGGCATAGGAGAGAGTGATTCCTACGACCGCGGAAAGAATTGGAGCCGTGGGCAGGAAACACAGCTGGGTGGTCCTTCTTCCCGTTTCTTTTTCGGCAAGCTGCGCTCCGGGCGCGTACTGCTGATCAATCACTACCAATACACGGGGCGCAACAATCTGACCGCACTCCTATCCGAGGACGACGGAAAAACCTTTCCCTATCGGCTGATGCTGGATGAACGCCATGACGTCTCCTACCCCGACGCCATGGAAGGCGACGACGGCTTTGTTTATATCGTTTACGATCGAGAACGCGGTGCTTTTCAAAGCACTCTGCAGGAGGCTTACACCTGCGCACGGGAGATCTTAACGGCAAGAATCACAGAGGAAGATATCATCAACGGTTCGCTCTACACGCCCGGCAGTTTTTTGAAGCGCGTAGCATCCAAGCTGGATCAGCTGGCAGAAGGAGACGCCGACCCCTATCAGGAGCCCCTGATCGAGGACCGCGAATTTGCCGAGCGGCTGATTGCCGACGGGGAGGATCCGATCAGAAGGATATTCGAAAAATACCCGATCAACTGCATCAACATTTCAAATTTTGACGCCAAGCATCTGGACACGATGATCACTCGCTTTCGCGAATCCGGCGGCAACAATCCCGCGCTTTTGACCGAAATCATTGAGTTCATCCGCCGCACTCCGACGCAAATTTCCGAGCCGAATCCCGTTATCGAGCAGGTTAAAAAGCTGTTGGAGGAGCACCTGACCGAAGATTTTTCGGTCGCATCCATAGCTGACCGTATCAAGATCAGTGTCTATTATCTGTCCCACCTATTCAAATCGGTTACGGGAACCACCGTGGTGGAATACCGCAACGAGCTGCGCCTGACCAAAGCCAAGCTGATGCTGCTACACAGCGAGGACAGCGTTGGGGAGATCGCACAGCGTGTCGGCTTTTGCAGTGCCGCCTACTTTTCAGAGGTTTTCACAAAATCCGAAAAGATCCCACCCAGCGAATACCAGAAGCTACACACAAGCGCAAAGTAAAATCCAAAGCTTCCGCGCTCCGTTATTTCCTATCACGCAAAAATGCATTTCACCGCAAAGGGTTGAAATGCATTTTTTATACTACGCTTTATACTACCGCGCGGGTAGAATTATTTCTTTTTCTCTGCCAGGTAACGGAAAAGGATACCCAAGCCCACTTGCACGAAAATCAATCCCAGCGGAATCAGTACCATAAACCGCCCGATATAGCTTGTGTATGGATCCTCGGAGATCCAAGCAAAAAATCCAAAGAACACGGTAATCAGCAGAAAGGCGGTGAATACACCTACCACAACCGTTAAAACCTTCCGGGTCGTTTCTCCGAAGTGCCTTTTCGGAATGATCAGCTGCATCAAATAAAACAATCCTTCAATGACGCCTTCCAGCAAAACTTCCAATAAAAACTCCATCAAGCATCCCATTTCAGCTTCCTCACTGCCGCCCGATATAAATTCGGCCAGCTTTTTCTTTGTGAAACCGTTTTATTCAAAATGATCACGGATATAGGACTTCATTTCTTCAAATTGCTGCACATCGTTGAACACAGCCGAGGATCCCACTATTTTCAAATGACCGCAATTCTTGCCCTTTTGAAGTTCATTCTGCAAAAAGAGAAAATCATTATATTTCAAATCTTCAAAATAATACTGTTGATGATTTGCCATATTTGTGATTGTCAAAGATGCATCCTCAAAATCAAGAATCCATTTTGTCTTGGATACAAGAAAAAGCATAAATAGACATACAAAAAGTATAATTGCTTCAAAAAAAATGCAAGCCGCTACCGAAATCAAAAGTCCCAAAAGAGCTACCGCAGACATCACAGCCCAAGTCAGCAAAACAACCTTTATATTCTTTTTCGACATTGAAATCGTTCGAAATTGATTTTTCAAAATTTCACCTCTGCAATCCTGCTTTCATTCAGGCTTTTGCCGAATGTATTCGTATTATAGCATAGAATCAGAAAGTTGTCAATAGCGAAGTTGCAACTGCGCCGTCTTGAAACTGTGGCTACTTAGAAGATTATCTACTGACAGAAAAAGAACATAGATTGTCTTTTCAGCGTAGCGTACCATCACCCGAAAGGGGGAGCAAGAACCTTGTAAGGTTCGGATATTGTAAGGAATCCTTGAGGATAAGGCGGTTTGAGTGAAAATTCAAGCCGTCTTATTCTTTTTTAAGCCGTTGTCCTTTACAAATCGACAAAAAGGTGCTATAATATTATGTGTATAATGGTGGTTTATTATTGTCTTTATAATTGATATATTCAAGGGGTATTTATGTATTACGTATATAGATTTTTAGACAAGTCTCAAAATGTTATTTATGTAGGCAAATCAAAACAAGATTTGGAGATTAGATTTGCGGGACACTTGCATTTGCCAAATGAATGCTATGCAATGGTGCATAAAATACAGTTTATTTCTTGTAAGACAGAATCCGATATGTCAATAAAAGAAATATACTATATAAACAAATATAAAAGCGACGAACATTATTTCTTCAACATATTAGATACTACTGAGGCACCTAAAAGCGTTGAGTTTAACGATAAATGGAAAATGTATAAAGGTCCAGTGCCTGCGCATTTTTCACATTCCATCAATTTCAAAAAAGGATATATCACGCAAAAAGAGGTTCGATACAACAAAGATGGTTCAGTTGACAAGAGAAAAACAAACAAAGAAAAGGG
>JAFTLZ010000162.1 GCA_017452665.1 Clostridia bacterium | reverse complement strand
ACTTTGCGATGCGGATGCGAACAAAGCCAACGCTTTGTCACAACTCTGCGGCGGTGCAACCGTTGTAGATTTAAAGACCGTTGCTACAGAAGCTCACTATATTTTTCTCGGTGTCAAACCGCAAGGCTTTGCGGGATTGTTTGAGACGCTCCGTCCCTTCCTGCAAGCGCGTACCGACCGTTTTGTTTTGGTGACAATGGCGGCAGGATTATCCATTGCCGCAGTAGAGGAGATGGCAGGAGTAGATGCTCCCATCATCCGCATCATGCCCAACACCCCGGTGTCGGTTGGAGCGGGAATGGTTCTTTATGCAAATAATGCTGCGCTTACAAAAGAGGAATTGGACGGCTTTTTGCAGGCGCTCTCTGCGGCGGGGCGGCTCGATTCCATTGCAGAGGATAAAATTGACGCCGCCAGCGCGCTGTCCGGTTGCGGGCCTGCCTTCGTCTATCTGTTTGCCGAAGGCTTAGCAGACGGTGCGGTGGAGTGCGGTCTTGCGCGCGACAAAGCGAATTTGTATGCGGCGCAAACACTTTTCGGTGCGGCAAAGCTGTTGCTGGAAAGCGGCAAGCATCCGGGAGAATTAAAGGATGCAGTCTGCAGCCCGGGCGGAACCACCATTGCGGGCGTTCATGCCTTGGAGAACGGTGCATTTCGTTCCTCTGCGATCAATGCCGTTACTGCGGCGTATGAGAAAACCTTAAAATTAAAAGGTTAATATGAATCGGTAGAGCACTTGTTGGAGAGACTTTTATGAAGCTGTATTTGATTCGCCATGGCGAAAGCGAAACCAATGTAACGCAAAGGCACACCGGCTGGGGGCAGGTGGAGCTGACCCCAAAGGGAGAAAAGGACGCCGCACGTGCGGGCAAAGCCCTGCAGGGAGTTACGTTTGATAAAGTTTATTCCAGTGATCTGATCCGCGCGATCCACACGCAACAAATCGCGCTTCCGCAAGAACCGGGGGAGAGAATCGTACTTTTGCGTGAGCTCGGCGTGGGAGAATTGACCGGAAAAACGGTTGCAGAATGTAAAGAACTATACGGAACAGCATACCGCGAGGCGCGAGCTGCTATGGATTATTCGGCTTACGGCGGCGAAAGCTATGCACAGCTTTGCGCACGGGCAGAGGAGTTTTTAAAGCAGCTGGAGGCTTTGCCGTATCGAAACGTTGCCGCTTTTTCGCACGCGGGATGGATCCGCGCGGTTTTAAATATCGTTACAGGGAGCTATCAAAGCAAGAATCTGTTTCGTTGTGACAACGGTTCGATCTCGGTTTTCGAGTATCAAAATAGCACATGGTGCCTCAAAACATGGAACTACATCCCGTTTTCCTAATAAAAAGAGCGAAATTCGATCATTTTTGAATCGTTTTTCGCTCATTTTTTCAAAAAAATGCAAAAAAGGTATTGACAAACAATACTATGTGTGATATAGTATTATACGAAAGGAGGCATTGCATGGATATTCAGTTAAAAAGAGGTCTTTTAGATGTTTGTGTCCTTGCGGCAATCAAAACCGAGGATTCCTACGGATATCAGATTATCAAGGATATGAAGCCGTACGTTGAAATTTCGGAATCCACGCTGTATCCGATCCTGCGTCGGCTGGAATCGGCGGAGTTGTTGACAGTTCGCGCAGTTGAGCACAATGGACGGTTGCGAAAATATTATCACATAACACGGGCAGGGCTGGCACGCATTGAGGCTTTTGCCGAGGAGTGGAAAGAAATGATGTCAATTTATCAGTTTGTAGTCAGGGGGAATCAAAAGAAATGACGAAAAAACAGTTTTTAGCAGCTGTTGCGGGGGAATTGGATGGACTTTCGCAAAGCGATATCAAAAAATCGTTGGATTATTATTCGGAAATGATCGACGATCGGATGGAGGACGGCCTTTCTGAAGAAGAAGCCGTAGCGGCAATGGGCTCGGTAAAAGAGATTGCACATCGGATTTTGACCGAGTTTCCGCTTGCCAAGGTAATCAAGGTGAAACACCGCCCTTCACGCGGACTTCGAGCTTGGGAGATCGTTCTCCTAATTCTCGGTTCTCCCGTGTGGTTGCCCTTATTGGCGGCTGCACTGATCGTATTGTTGGCGGTGTACATCGTGATCTGGTCGGCAATCGTCGTTTTGTACGCGGCGGAGCTGAGCATCGGTGCAGTCGGCATTGCCTCGATTTTGGGAACCTTCCTTTGCTTTCTTGCAGACAAGTCTGAAACGGCGCTTTTGCTTTTTGGCGCAGGCTTGCTTTTGGTCGGATTGGCAATTTTGTTTTTTTTCGTTGTCATAAAGGCGACAGCGGGCGTTTTTTGGCTCAGTAAACAAATTTTGCGTGGCTTAAAATCTTTATTGATCAGAAGGGGAAAATAATATGAATCAAACGAAAAAAATTTTAATCACTGTTGCTTTCGCCTGCATCGTTTTGGGAATTACGATTTTGTTTGTAGCGGCAGGGAGGATCGGATTTGACTTTTACGAGCTGAACGGGCTCGAATCGCAAAGCCAAACGCATACGGTTACAGAAGAATTCAAAAGCCTGGATATTGATACGGTAGAAGCAGATGTTTTGATCCTGCGTGCAGAGGACGGAGTTTGCCGTGTGGTATGTGAGGAGAGCGACAAGGTTTATCACACGGTCTCGGTAATTGACGGAACCTTATCCGTAAAACGCGTAGATCTGCGCAAATGGTATGAGCACATCGGATTCTTTTGGTGTAAGATGAGTGTGACGGTTTATCTTCCGCACGATTCCTATGATGCGCTTGATCTGGAGAGTGTCAGCGGAAATATCACGGTACAAAACGAATTTTCCTTTTCCAACGGCGAAATATCCAGCACGAGCGGAAATATTTTTTATACAGGAGCGGTAGAAAATCAGATTGCTTTGCATAGCGTCAGCGGAGATATTGAGGCAAGGATTCTGACCGCGAACAACGCGGAATGCAAGGCAACCAGCGGAGATATTAAAATTGATACCGCTACGCTTACGGGAAAGCTTTTTGTCAAGACCGTCAGCGGTGAGATCGAAGTGCGGGAAGGAAACGCCGATAGAATTGAGATTTCCTCCACCAGCGGAAATGTGGCACTGGATAAAGTTCAAGCGGTGAGTCACTTGCAGCTGGATACCACCAGCGGGGAGATTACCTTCTGCGATGCCGATGCTAAAACGGTTTGGATCAAGTCGGTCAGCGGTAACATCGACGGCTCGTTTTTGACACCGAAAAGCTTTGTTGTGGATACCTTAAGTGGCAGTGTTTCGGTGCCGCAATCGGTTGCAGACGCCGGATTGTGTGAGCTTTACACCACAAGCGGAAATATCCGTGTTGTGACAGAGTCGCACGGCGGAGATGATTAACAAGTTGCCATATAAATAGGAGCGTTCAAACGAACGCTCATATCAGACTGTAGACAAAAAAACCTGCTTTCGTCAGTTTGACGAAAAGTTTTGGTCGAGCTTTT
>JAFTLZ010000161.1 GCA_017452665.1 Clostridia bacterium | reverse complement strand
CTCCCTTTCTTTTTGGTCCAGGTTTAAAACAGGACTTGAAGGGAGAGCAGTAGTGAATGACATGCCGGTGGCATGTCAGAGCCGCGACCGACCGAGGAGCGTAGCAAAGCCGAAATCAAAAACTCGGCTTTGCGTCGCAGCGACGAGACTCAAGTCCTCTTGCCCGCACCCAAACCATGATTTTTTGCGCGGGCAATTGGTTTCTCGATCCTCCCGGCGAGCAACGCGAGCGGGAGGTTCATACATCTACGCGAAGACGCATGAACCTCCGTGGGGTTGCCCTGACCTGCATTTGACGGAACCGTTACTTTGATGAAAGGTTTAACCTTACTTGCCGTTTATATAGTATGGATCCATAACTTCTCCCGTATTTTTATCTACCCATTTTTCTATATAAACAGAATAGTGATCGATAACGTATTTTTGAACGACGATCACGTAATAATGATCGGGAGCCGAGGCATTGACACCCTGCGCTACACGATATTCGTTTTCCTCATGGTCAAAATTTATATGGTCACAATCGTTTTTGACAATTTCTATGGCCTCCTCGATCGAAACACCCTTGCCGTTCGGATCAAATGTGGCTGCCGTAATTTCTCCCGTGAACGCATTCACGAGTATTTGATCATGTTCGCAGATTGTTCGCGGCGGCATACATTCATATCCCTCCAAGCCACCGCCCGAGTGCCATTCGACATGAAAAGCAAAGCGATAAGCGTCCGTTTCATCATTCGGCGTGTCGATCAACGCGATTTTGGAGATCCAAACTGTTCCTGCTCCGGCATCTGCGCGCCCGTCTTGGTGATCCCAATATGCGTTTGCCATATTCCACGCTTGTTCTGCGGTTATGGGATAGGAACAGGACATTTCAAATTGAGAAAATTTCATGCTGCCGTAACGCACGGTTTGATTGCGAAAATCATAATATTCATCTTCCGTAACCGCCGCTCCCTCTATGAAATAATCATATTTTGCGGGATTTTCGGAATATGTAAGGCTGTAGATGGATTTTACGTTTATCGCTTCGCCGTGAAAGGCGATTTGGCTCAGTCCGCACGTTCTTCCCCCCGATTCCGGGAAATGACACCAATAAAAGGTTCCGTCTGTGTTGAATTTATAAAAATCACAGGCATCCAAACGATAACTGTATACCTTACCGTTATAGCAGCGTAAAATGATATGCTCATAATCGGGCGATTGAATCACGAATTCATGGACACCGTCCTGATCCACATCCAATATTGCTTTTTGGAGTAATTTACACGCATCCAAACTTGTATTGTTGCTTGGGAAGCGCAAGCTTTTCAATCTTGCCTCACCCAAACATTCATCATAAACGCAGATTTCATCGCGGATTGCCGCTTCGTACATCTCCATGGCAAGGTCGTTTGATAAAGTACTCTCCTCCTGGGTTGTCTCCTCCCCTCGTGTGCCGCCCACGGGTGTTTGCCCCGAATCTCGTCCCAACCACATCATACCGCCATAGATCCCAAGACCTACGCAAAGACAAAGGATGGCGGCCACCCAACCGCTGTGCAGAAAAGGTCTTTTTTCTTTTTTCGTGGGTATATCGCCGGATACCGCTCCCGCAGACGCGATCGCCGAATCAGGCGCGGCCTCCAATACAAATCGGGCATCTACCCCGCCCAGGGTCTCAAATACCAGCTCGCCCTTCATACGCGATACCCCCTTTCAGCGAGAAAATCCCGCAATTTGTTGCGCGTTTTATAGAGCCGCACGGTTACGGCATTGACCGAAATCTTGTCCAGCTTGGCGATCTGCGCGGGGGGCATGGCGTACCAGTAGCGACGCATAAAGGTGATGCGATCCCTGGGGTCAAGGCTTGCCAAAAATTCATTCAAAAGCTCCCGCAAAACGAGTGTGTCCTCATCCCTCATGGGAACGCAATCCGAAAGCTCCTCAAAGGCTACCTCCAGATTTCTGTCACGCTTGGCGGTGTGCCAGCTGCGGTATCTGTCCAGAGACAGACGGCGGACGATGCACCCGAGAAAAGCCTTCAGTGCATTGGGTCTTTCCGGTGGGATGCTGTTCCATGCTTTCAAATACGTATCGTTGACGCATTCCTCGGCGTCCGAGGGGCTTTTTAAAATATTTTGGGCAATACTCGTGCAATAAGCGCCGTATTTGGCGTCCGTTTCCCGGATGGCCTGCTCGTCACGGGCAAAAAACAGTTCAATGATCTCGTAGTCGGTCATAGCGGTCTCCTTTCTTGAAAAAATCTTCCTTCACTTATCAAGACGGGAAACATTCGGCCATATGTCTCACTTTGGAAATATTATACTATATTTCTTTTGAAATAGCAAGAAAAAACAAGCAGACGCTTGCCGGCTTGTTGAAAAAATATGTTTTTTAGCTTGGAAGGGACGGTCTTGAGAAGAGCCTCGGTTGTGGGATTGGCCTTGTGTGCAAATCCGGTAGCTTCGGCATCCGCGGATTTATCCGCCTTTTTCTGTTTTAGGGCAAAGTAAGCGACGACGCACGTCATTTGCTGCCGCTCCCCTTTCAAGTCCTGTTTTAAACCTG
>JAFTLZ010000160.1 GCA_017452665.1 Clostridia bacterium | reverse complement strand
TTTGCGTTTTTTGCCCGATTTGTATCCAAAATACAGATCAAAAAACATCAAAAGGGCAAAAATGACGGCGTTTAGCCGTCAAGCAAAAACGACGGGGGTGAGTACCAAATGCGACTTTTCGCATTTGACTCACCCCCTTTTCCTATTTTTCTCTCACAGCACGCTCAAAATCTCCGTTGCGCAGTCTGCAACGAATAAACAGCGGCAGCTCTCCAAGGTCGCGCGGTTCTGGTGTCCGCAAGTCAACAAAATACAATCCGCTCCCATCACGTTGGCAACCTGCGCGTCGTGCGAGGTGTCTCCAATCATCAGCACCCGTGCCTTTGGATGCACCTCCCGCCACGCAAGACCAATCTCCTGCTTGCTGTGTGCGTGGATGTTGTCCAGCCCCAGAACCCCGTCAAAATAAGCTTCGATTCCAAAGGTGCGGAGCTGTTTCTCCAACATATTTTTCTCGGACGCCGACAGAATCCACTGCGGAATCCCCTTCTCTTTGATGCTCTCCAGTACCGACGGGATATCCCCGTATAGCTTTGCATCCTTGCTGTACTCCAGATAATAACCCATCCATTCGGGCGCCAGCTTGTCATACGGCAGGCGGTCAAAGTCAAAGCCCATACGCCGATAATAGTCGATGATCGGAAAGCCGAACAGCGATCGGTATTGCTCAACGGAGTCCAGCGCCTTCATCCCGTGCGCCGACAGCAGTGTATTGGCACAGCGAACCGAGATTCCCACATCATCTAAAATGGTTCCGTTAAAATCCCATATGATAGAATCGTAAGCATTCATTTCGTCATCCCCTCACAGCAAGTATTGTCAACGTTTCCAGTCTCTGCCTATCCGGCGTGGGCAGAGGAAAATCTCCCCTGCTTTACCGATATCTGTGCGTTGATTTTCCTGCATTTATCTGTTATAATCATTTCAGGCAAGACAGCCTCGTACTTCCTTCCCCGGTGCAAATTCAAGAAAGGAGTGATTTGATTTGGTCACAAGTAAGGTAGCCTCAGCCAGGCACAGCAGGCTTTGTCGCACGCTGTGTGCGCTGTTTGCAGTGCTGATGCTGATCGGTGCGTCGGTAATCGGCACGTCGGCAGATGCCTCGGTAGAGTATCCCGCCGGCAGTGTTGCCACCAACGTCTATCTGGACGGTGTGGAGGTCTTGGACGGAGATTGTGTGATCGTGAATTCGATTACATACGTTCCCCTGCGAAAGTTTTGTCTGCTGTTTGACGATTGCAGCTTTTCGTGGAACGGCAACACCTCTACAGCAACGGTTTATACTGCAAACGGCATGACCATCACGGCAAAAAGCGGAACGTTGTACATCAACGCCAACGGGCATTACTACTATACCGTTGGGCAGATTTACAACTGGAGCGGGCATCTCTACATCCCGATCCGTCCCTTGGCACGTGCGTTCAATTCGGAGCTGAACTGGAACGCTGCACGCCACGCCGTTGAACTGACCTCTCCCGTCGGTACACCCGCCGTGGCAAAGGCCAGCTATGATGCTGACGACCTCTACTGGCTGTCACGCATCATCTCAGCGGAGTCGCGCGGAGAGCCTTTTGTCGGTCAGATTGCTGTGGGCAACGTTGTGCTCAACCGTGTGGCAAGTACATCCTATCCCAACAGCGTTTACGGCGTGGTCTTTGATCGGCGTGGCGGCACGCAGTTCTCTCCCGTTTCCTTCGGGACGATCTATAATACGCCGTCCGAGTCGGCGGTGATCGCAGCCAAGATCTGCTTGGAGGGTTATACTGTTTCGGATTCGATTTTGTTCTTTATGAATCCGAGAGTCTCAACCACCAACTGGATCTCCAAAAACCGTCCGTATGCCTTCAGCATCGGAAACCACGACTTTTACAAGTAAACTGTCTGACCACTGAAGGGCGCAAATGCAGTTTTTGCATTTGCGCCCCGCTTTTTGATGGATCAAAAACCCGCCAACCTTCAAAAAAGCTTCGGATTACTTACCTGCAATGCTCATGTTGCGAACCAGCACATCGGGAGCACCGTATACGGTAAAGCTCATGGGAATCCCCCAGCGCACCTCGTTGCCCAAGGAATCAATTTCCTTCAGCAGCTCGAAGAAGTTGCCCGCAACGGTAAAGGATTTGATCGGCTCTGCCTTTTTGCCGTCGCGAATGACAAAGCCCGCGCTCTCAATCGAAAAATCTCCGGTCACGGCGTCAGCCCCCGCATGGAAGCCCTTGCACTCATTGATATAAATGCCGTTGCCAACCTTTTGGAACAGCTCCTCCTGCGTGTATTCGCCTGCCTGCAAACCAAAGTTGTAAGGAGCAATGGAAACGGGAGAAGCATAACTTCCCTTCTGTCCGTTTCCGGTGGATTCCACACCCGCCTTTTTCGCGGTGGTCAGATCGTACAACAGGGTTTTCAAAACGCCGTTTTCGATCACAGCCTTGCGCGCGGTTGCAACACCCTCGCCGTCAAAGGTCGCCTTGATGGGCGCGTCCTCACGCATCGGATCGTCGATCACGTTTACGCAAGGTGCGGCGATCTGCTCGCCCTCTTTGCCTGCCAGCAGAGAAAGTCCCAGCTGTGCGTTCTTTGCGGAAAACGCATCCGAGAACACCGACAGGAAGTTGCGGAACTCTTCGCCGTCAAACAAAACGTCGTACTTTCCGGAATCAACCAGACCTGCCCCCATTTTATCCAGCGCGGCGTTCACAGCCTTTGCGGGCAGCCCCGCCAGCTTTTCATAGTCCTCACCCTCGGCAAACTCAAAGCTCTGCTGAGCCTCCTCGCCATCGCGGAGAACCGCCTCGGTATACGCACCGCTCATGCCAACGCGATTGGAAAGCTCCAAGCCGTTGGAGTTGTACAAATGAATCTCTTTTACGATGGAAAGTGCGGATGACTGCGTACCGTCGCCAACACGGCTGTCGGTTGCGTACATATCCTTCTGCAAGCGCAGTGCGTTGTCGCGAATCACGGTTGCGTCGGAAAGCTTGACTTCCTTGGCTTCCAACGTCGCGTACGAAGGAGATCCGGCAAAGATGAACGCTTCGTCGTCGCTGTCAATGACCTGTGCATTGGAAACGGCACGCTGTACCATATCCTC
Organism: Clostridia bacterium; assembly: GCA_017452665.1. Taxonomy (GTDB): domain Bacteria; phylum Bacillota; class Clostridia; order Oscillospirales; family CAG-272; genus UMGS1865. Next base: position 7,191 of record JAFTLZ010000160.1, on the reverse strand, counting down.
CATCGCTTCCGCGGTCATCAATTCACCCGAAGCATAGCCCATTTTTCCGTTCACGATGCAACGGAAGCAGATGCCGCCGCTGACGCTGGAGGCAAATGCATTGATCTCATCCTTCAAGGTGTCGGCGCTGACGCTTTCCGAATTCTGATAATAAATTTCATACTGCTCAAGTCCCGCCTTTTTTGCAGCGGCAACGAGCGCTTGTTTCATTTCTTCAAACAACATATCAACGACCTCCTACGGTAATGGAAGATACGCGGATGAGCGGCTGACCCACGTCAGTGGGAACGCTTCCGCTGGCGGAGCCGCACATCCCCTGCGCACGCTCCAGGTTTTGACCGACCATGTCAATGTTTTGCAGAATCTCGGAGCCTGTTCCGACCAGAGATGCACCTCTGACCGGCTCGCAGATCTTACCGTTCCGCACGATATACCCCTCGGCAACCGAGAAGTTGAACGCACCTGTCAGTGGGTTGACCGATCCGCCGCCCATTTTGCGGCAGTAGAGTCCGTTTTCCATCGAGGCGATAATATCCTCGTTTTTGTCGGGACCGTTTGCAATAAAGGTGTTGGTCATACGGGAGGTCGCCTCAAAGGTGTAGCTCTGACGGCGCGCGTTTCCGGTCATGGGCATGCCCATACGGCGGGAACCGAGACGGTCGATCATATAATTCTTCAAAATACCGTTTTCGATCAGCACGTTTCTTTGCGTGGGAGTTCCCTCGTCGTCAATGTTCACCGAGCCCCATGCACCGGCAATCGTACCGTCGTCGATGGCAGTTACCTTGGGATTTGCGATCTGCTGACCCAGCTTGCCCGCCATTTGAGACGCGCCGATGGATACCGAGGTTGCCTCCAGCGAATGTCCGCAAGCCTCGTGGAAGATCACGCCGCCAAATCCGTTTTCGATCGCAACGGTCATCGTACCTGCGGGGCAGTAGTCTGCCTTGAGGTTAACCATTGCGCAACGGGAAGCCTCACGTCCGATGGCAGCAGGATCCACGGTGTCAAAAAACTCCAAGCCCATGCCCGCGCCGGGGCCGTTAAAACCGGATTGGTTCACACCTGCGGCGCTTGCCACCGATGCGATTGCCATACGCGTACGCACGTGGCGGTCGCTGGTGTAAAGCCCCTCGGTATTTGCCACCCAAATGGTGTGATCCACCCCCAGCAAGGTGCCGTTGACCTGCGAAATGGCAGGATCGTACTCCTTCGCCGCAAAACAGCCTGCACGCAAAAGATCTGCACGGATCTTCGCGTCCACGTCGGTGGTCATCACCTTTACGGGATGGATATTCGGGAACATCCGCTCGGTCAAGCGAATGTGCTCCACCGTGCGCATCTCTCCCATTGCGGCTGCAACCGCACGCGCGCACTTGATCAAGCCGTCTCTCGAGGTATCCGAGGTCGAGGCAAACACGGTCTTGGTGTCAAGGAACGCACGGATACCCACGCCCGAAATCAAATTGTCGGATACGCGGTCAATTTTTCCGTCCACCATCTGGACGCTGTTGTTGCGGGTGATCTCGCCGTAAAGCTCAACAAAATCCGCACCGCCGGTCATGGCGCAGGTCAAAACCTCTTCCGCCAATGCTCTTGAAATCATAATTTCACTCTCACTTTCTATAATTTCTTTTTTACATTTTCATATTCCGATTCAAAGACGGTTCTCTGCCCGAACCAGCGCGGCAAATTGCTCTAGGCTGTCAATGCAATGCCAAAGCAAAGCCCGCAGCTCGTCGGTACAAGGATGCAAATCGGGAATCATCACAGTTTTCATTCCTGCAGCATATCCCGCGCGCACCCCGTTCGGAGCATCCTCCGCCACCGCACATTCTGCCGCAGATACGCCCAACAGCGAGGCAGCACTTAAAAAGATTTCAGGATCGGGTTTGCTGTGCGTAACAAGATCCCCCGTCACCACAACGTCAAAGCAATTCTGCAGCCCGGTCTGTTCCAAATATTTTTGCACGCTCCCACTTCCGGTGGCGGTGCACAGCGCCAATTTGACATCAAGCGCACGCAACTCATCAAACACTCTCGGAACGCCGGGCTTGAGAGGAGGTGCGGTCATATGCACGGTATACTTTTTGCGGTACGCTTCCGCCAGCCCAAAAAAGCGCTGCGTCGGAAAATCCTCACCCAGACTCTGTGCAAAAAAGATTTGCAGATCCGCCCGATTCTTACCGGAGCATTGGCACATCAAAGCAAGCGCATCCAACTGAATACCCATCTCATCCGCCGCCGATTCCCAGCACCTGCGCGTAATTGCCTCGGTGTCAAACAGCGTGCCATCCATATCAAACAAAACAGCCTTGATCATGTTTGCCTCTTTCCGTGTCTTTGATGGAATTCATTATATCATAAAAACACAAAAAAAGCAATGGAAAATCAAATATTTATTTCATACAATCAAAAATAATCGAGGGAGGTGCGAGCACTCCCTTGATAAATAAAATGCGTTGAAAGTTTTGAAAGGGTTTGGGAAAGTTTTTTCAAAAGTTTCCCACAAAAATGCATCCGCAAAAAACACGTCCACAAAAAAGATTGACATTTTCGCCGCCGCGTGCTATAATAAAATCAAATTCCCTGACGGAGGTTGCTATGAAATCCAATTCCATCGGCTTTACGTCGGCAGAGATCCTTCTGCCCGATTTTACACGTACAAACGGCACGCAATGGGCAACAGTTGCCTGCGACCAGTACACCAGCGAACCGCACTATTGGAATGCGGTAGAACAAACGGTGCAAGACGCACCGTCTACGCTGCGCATGATCCTGCCGGAGGTGTGGCTGGAGGAGGCCGACGCACGCGTTCCGCAAATTCACGCCACAATGAATGCTTACCTGCAAAACGTGCTGATCTCACATCCCAACGCCATGATTTATTTGGAACGCACCCAATCGGACGGTTCGATTCGTCCCGGCATCATCGGTGCGATCGACCTCGAACAGTACGACTATCACCGCGGCTCAAGCACGCTGATCCGCGCCACCGAGGGAACGGTACTGGAGCGCATTCCTCCGCGCATCAAGATCCGCCGCGGCGCTCCGCTGGAATTGCCGCACGTGATGCTTTTGATCGACGACCCGCAAAAGGGCGTGATCGCCCCCCTTGCAAAACGCACCGGGGAATGGCAGCCGCTTTATGATTTTGACCTGATGCAAAGCGGCGGACATCTGCGCGCTTATCTTTTGGATGCCTCCGAGCAGGAGCGAATCACAAAAGAGCTGACCGCGCTGATCTCCCCCGCCGCCATGGAGCGCCGCTACGGCGATGCAACGCTCGCCCCCTTATTATTTGCCGTCGGTGACGGAAACCATTCTCTTGCCTCCGCAAAGGCAGCCTACGAGGAGGTCAAAGCTTCCATCGGTGAAGATGCCGCCAAACAGCATCCCGCGCGTTACGCCCTGGCAGAGGTCGTCAACCTGCATGAGCCCGCCCTGCAATTCGAACCGATCTACCGCGTGGTGATGGGATGCGATCAAACCGCTTTGCTGACAGAGCTGACAGCGTATCTTGCGGGGCTGAACGGCAGTGCTCACACGCAAAGCATCCGTTGGATCATCGCCTCCGAAGAGGGCACGCTGACCGTTCCCCACCCCGTACAGCAGCTGGCGGTTGGAACTCTGCAAGCATTTCTCTCGGATTACACCGCACAACACCCTGAGGTCACCGTTGATTACATCCACGGGGAGGATTCCCTGCGCGCGCTGGCACAACAGCCAAATGCGGTCGGCTTTTTGTTTGACGGTATGAAAAAAGAGGAGCTCTTCCGCACCGTGATCTACGACGGCGCGCTCCCCCGCAAAACCTTTTCCATGGGGCACGCCGACGATAAGCGCTACTACGTAGAGTGCCGCAGGCTCCGGACTTGATAAAATAACGAAAAGACACGGAAAGCATGCTTCTGCTTGCCGTGTCTTTTTGTCTTGCCGGAACTTCCCCAACGGTTACCGACCGTAAATGAAACTGTGATAAAGTGAGGAAATCCAACCGCTTCAGGGGAAAGCGGCGCGAGGAGTATCAGCGGATCGTTCCGCATACCCATCGCGATTGGAATCCTGCATGAAAACGGCAGACCTTTCGGTCTGCCACTGGTGACCCATACGGGAATCGAACCCATATCTTCGCCGTGAGAGGGCGACGTCTTAGCCGTTTGACTAATGGGCCTTTTGCTTCGACTTGCTTATTATAACACACTTTTTTCAAAATTGCAACCCCTTTTTGCAAAGTTTTTTTCATTTTTTTGATTTTTGTTTCAAAAAGCCGAAAAATGCGACTTCGACAAGGGCAAGTCTATTCCATCTGCGCAAAAAAAAGAAATGTTTCGCAACAAAACATCCATAAAAAAGTGAAAAACCAGGGAAAATCCAATGTTTTTTCGGCTCTTATCAGAACAAAAATATCACAAAATCTATTGACAAACGCACGCGAATGCGATATAATGAAAAAGGTATCCAAAATATTATTTAATGTGGGAGAAACATCATGAAGAAAATCGTTAGTATCATGCTTGCAATCTTGATGACGGTCGGTTGTGTTGCGGCGTTCGCTTCCTGCGGCTCCGAAAAAATCACCGGAGTGAAGGTCATCGACATCAAATTGACTGAAGAAGAGTACGCTTTTGCCGTTCAAAAGGACAACACTGAGCTGTTAGACAGCTTGAACACCTTTATGGACGAGATCAAAGAAAACGGCACTTTTGAAGAGATCAGCAACAAGTATTTCGGTGACGGCACCCCCACAGCGGTGACCTCCGCAACCGAGATGAAAAATGACGGTAGCCAGTTGATTGTTGCTACCAACGCCGCATTTGAGCCCTTTGAATACATGGAGGGCAACAAATTCTACGGCTTGGATCTGGAGATCATGGCACTGTTTGCAGAATACCTCAACAAAGAGCTGTACATCTACAATATGGAATTCGACGCGGTTTGCCTTTCGGTTTCCGCGGCAGGCGGTACCTACAAGGATGAAAACGGCGCGACCCACACGGTTGCAGGCGGTATTTGCGACATTGCTGCCGCTGGCTTGACGGTCAGTGACGACCGCAAGGAGATTCTGGATTTCTCCGAGTCTTACTTCGATGCATCCCAGGTTCTCATCGTTGCAGAAAATGACACCACCTTTGACAACTGCAAAACCGCCGCAGACGTAGAGGCAATTTTGAACACCTTTGATTCCTCCGTCAATGTTGGCGTGCAGAACGCAACCACCGGACAAAAGTATTGCGCAGGAGATGAAAGCTGGGGCTTTGACGGCTTTGCTTTCACCACCAAGGGCTACAACACCGGCGCACTTGCAGTGCAAAATATCCTCAATGGGAACGTAAAATACGTTGTCATTGACGAAGGACCTGCAAACGCGATTACGAAAAAGGTTAATGAAGCAAACTAAACAACTGCAAACGGGGGCTGCGCCACAGCCCCCGTTTGTATCCTGTATCCCCTGCAAAATTAATCGGAACGAAAGGACAACCAAATGAACCGCAAAGAGTCGAAACAAAAAAGCTTTTTCCGCGCGCATTGGATGGATATCCTGGTGATTCTGGTCGTAGCTGTGCTCCTGTGCCTTTTGGCTTACAATATTTACGACCGTTTTAACTTCGCCAAAAAATGGGAGATCTTCTACCGCTACTTCGTCATCAACGACGGATATCAGATCCTGCTCACGGGTATCAAAAACACCGCACTGATTGCCGTATTGGGTCTTTTGATCGGTATCGTCATCGGTACGCTGATCGCTGTTGTCAAGGTGATTCCGCCGTACAAAAAGATCACACGCTACGCGCAAACGGTCTGCAACGTCTACGTGGCATTCTTCCGCGGAACGCCGATCGTGGTACAGTTGTTGCTGGGCTATTACATCCTGCTCCCGTTGCTGGGGCTGACCATGCCGGAGGTCACCTCCTGCATTATGATCTTCGGCTTGAACAGCGGCGCGTATATCTCCGAGATCATGCGCGGCGGTATCAACTCGGTGGATCCCGGTCAGCTGGAGGCCGCCAGAGCCGTGGGACTTCCCTTCTCCACCTCTCTGATGAAGGTCGTGGTTCCGCAGGCAGTGAAGAACATTCTGCCAACGCTGGGCAACGAATTCATCGCGCTGATCAAGGAAACCGCAATCGTCGGCTACGTTGGCGCTGTTGATATTACAAAGGCATTCCAGGATCAAGGCTCCAACTCCTACGAATATATGATCCCCTATCTGGTCATGGCGTTGCTTTATATCGTCATCGTCGCCGCCATTTCCGCACTTGTCAAACTGATGGAAAGGAGCCTTGCAAAAAGTGAAAGACGCAAATAACTGTTACTTGTCTGATATTATGAGCAACGTTCTGCTCAAAAAGAACGGAGAACTCCCGAAGCCGCTGAAGGCACATGTACAGCCGCTGGCATCCCCCGCAACACCGAAAAGGAGCGCCGCCTCCGATGAGCCGCTGCTGGAAATTCGCGGGTTGACCAAGCGCTACGGCGAGCTTTTGGTGCTTGACAGCATTGACGAAACCATTTGCAAAGGGGAAAAGGTTGCCATTATTGGCCCATCCGGCAGCGGAAAAAGCACCTTTTTGCGTTGCATGAACTGCATGGAGGATCCGACAAGCGGTTCAATCTTTTATGAAGGCGAGGACCTTGCCGACCGGAAGGTGAACATCAACAAGCATCGCGAAAGCATTGGGATGGTGTTTCAGCAGTTCAATCTGTTCAACAACAAAACCGTGCTGAAAAACATCATGCTCGCCCCGGTCTACCTGCGCATCAAGCGTGCCGGCGGCTGGTTTGCACGCCCCTCCGTGAAAAAGAAGATTCGTGCTGAGGAATATGAAAAGGCAATGGCACTCCTGCGCCGCATCGGATTGGAGGAGAAGGCAAACGCATACCCCTCCACGCTCTCCGGCGGTCAAAAGCAACGCATTGCCATCATTCGCGCTCTGGCGATGAATCCCAAGGTGATGCTGTTCGATGAGCCCACGTCAGCCCTCGACCCCGAAATGGTGGGTGAGGTGCTGGATCTGATCAAGCAGCTGGCAGACGACGGCATGACGATGGTGATCGTGACGCACGAGATGGGCTTTGCCCGCGAGGTTGCCGACCGCATCCTCTTTATGGACGGTGGAAAGATCACCGAAAGCGCACCGCCCGCAAAGCTCTTTTCCAATCCTCAAAATCCACGCACCAAAGAGTTTT
>JAFTLZ010000011.1 GCA_017452665.1 Clostridia bacterium | reverse complement strand
CTTTGCGCCGTTGATCGAAACGGTACCGTAAGGGACGTGAACGAGCTTGTCATACCAATCATAACCCATTAACTCAACCACTTTGAACCACTGCTTGAAGTGAAGTATCTGTTGCGTACTGGTTACATAAATGCATTTCTCAAAATCATACATTTTGTGTCTATCGTAAGCAGCCGCAATATCACGGGTTGGATACAACGTAGAACCGTCGCGCTTCAAAATAAGGCACGGGGGCATTCCATATTCGTTGAGATCGACAAGAGAAGCACCATCGTCAATTTTAAGAAGCCCTTCTTCACGAAGCTTCTCAATTTGCGCGGGCATATCCTCCGTATAGCTGCTCTCACCCTTATAGCTATCAAAGGTTATTCCAAGTTGCTTATATATTTTGTCGTTAGCTTTAATGGAAAGTTTCACAAGCCAGCGCCAAAGCTCAAGATTTTCTTTGTCACCCATTTCCATTTTGTGGAATTCGGCTCTCGCCTCATCAGCCAATGAAGGATCTGCTTCAATCCCTTGTTCTTCATTGCCGGAAATTGCATTGTTGATGCGCACGTAAAGATCAACAAGGGCATCCACTCCGCCATTTTCGACCTCTTCTTTGTTACCCCACTTTTTATAAGCCACAATCAACTTACCAAACTGCGTGCCCCAGTCTCCGATATAATTGATACCAACACACTTATATCCTGCAAATTCATGGAGTTTTTTAATAGAATGACCGATTACAGTTGTGCCAAGGTGCCCAATATGAAAAGGCTTTGCAAGGTTGGGAGAGGAATAATCCAGAACAACCGTTTTGCCCTCACCGATTTTCGGTGCGCCGTAGGCCTCTTTTTGATCAAGAATTTGGGGCAACACGTTTGTACAAAGATACGCGTTATCAATTTTGATATTCAGGTAGCCGTTGACCGCCTCGGCGCTTCCGATCGCTCCGCCCGACAGCCCCTGTGCCAAGGTAGCGGCAATTTGAACGGGCGAGCGGCGCAGGATTTTGGAGAGCTTAAAGCATGGAAATGCAAGATCCCCCATTGCGGCATCGGGCGGATACTCCAGCATTGCGGCAACGTCCGCCACCTGCAGCTCGGCATCGGCATTGATGCTCTTGACGCCGTTTACGATCTGCTCCGCGATCCTTTTTTTGATATTCTGCATAATTAGTCCTTTCCGTTATCTAATCAATATCCATAATATTAAATTATACTACAAAACGCTTGTTTTTGTCAAGTATTGTTTACGCTTTTTTCGGTTAATTTTGCAATTTTTGCATCGACAAACGCCAAAAGCGCCGCACGCGAAAGCAACAACTGTGCCCCGCGGGTTCCGGAGCTGACCGTAATCTGCTCGAATTGCATCGCGCTTTCATCTACATAGGTAGGAAATTGCTTTTTCATTCCGATGGGAGAACAGCCGCCGCGAATGTAGCCCGTCAGCGCTAAAAGCTCCTTGACGGGTACCAGCTCGATCCGTTTGTTTCCCGTCAGCGCCGCAACAGCCTTCAGATTCAACTCCTCGGCAACGGGAATACAGCACACCAGCGGACCGGTTTTATCCCCTTTTGCAACCAAGGTTTTGAACATTTTTTCCATCGGGAAGCCAAGCTGTTCGGCAATGTGGACGCCCGAAAGATCGTTTTCATCCACGGTATAGGTCAGTACTTCATACGGAATTTTTGCGGCATCCAGCATCCGCATTGCGTTGGTTTTTTGCATAAAAAATCCTTTCACCGATACTCTTCGATCATTTCCTGCGCCGCACTGCGCTGTGCGGCGGTAATCTCGATTCCGCCCAAAATGCGCGCGACTTCTTCTACTCTTTGCTCGGAATCCAGCTCATAAACCTCTGTTTCCGCACGTCCGCCACGCTCGTTTTTGGCAATGCGGTAGTGCGTATCCGCCAGAGACGCAATTTGCGCAGAGTGCGTTACGCAGATCACCTGTGTATCCTTTGCGGTTTCCTTCAGCTTCATGCCCACCTTGCGCGAGGTTTTTCCGGAAACGCCGGTATCCACCTCGTCAAAGATGACGGTAGAAGCCCCTTCCCGATCGTTCAGCACCGACCGCAATGCCAGCATAATCCGTGAAAGCTCACCGCCGGATGCGATTTTGATCATGGGCAACAGCGGCTCGCCGGGGTTGGTAGCAAGTAAAAATTCGATATCGTCCGCGCCGCTCTCGCCCAATTCCGCGGGAGCAATGCGTACCTCAAAGCGCACCTTTGGCATATCCAAAAACGCCAACGACTCGATCACACGCTCCTCTGCCTCCTTAGCGGCACGGCGGCGCGCCTCGGTCAATACCGTTGCACGTTCCCGCGCAGCTCGAAGCAGCTGTGCGGCACGCGCCTCCAAACGGGAGCGTTCCTCATCCGAGAATTCCAGCTCCTCCAGCTGTTGTGCGGCACGCTCGCGAAAGGCAAGAATTTCTGCAATACTGCCTCCATATTTGCGTTTCAGCTTGGCGATACCCTCCAGTCGAGTCTCGATACGGTCGATGCGCGCGGTGGGATCCTCGCGGTCATCATCGGCAAAGCCCGCAACGGTTTCGGCAATGTCATCCACCTCAAGCGCGACCGTTTCCAAGCGGTCGTAAAGCGAGTCACATCCTTCCACCAGCCCGTCCAGGGAACGCAACGCCGATCCCGCGCGGCGGAGCAGGTCGTACGCAGAGCCTTTTTCAGCACCGCGCAACGCCCGATAGCAAAGATTGACCTGCTTGTTGATCCGTTCTAAATTCAGCAAGCGGTCACGCTCGCGCGTCAGCGTTTCTTCTTCCCCGTCGCAAAGCTTCAGGGCATCGATGTCCTCGATCTGGTATTTCAGCATTTCCGAAAGGCGTGCCTTTTCGGATTCGTCGTGTGAGACGGCGTCCAGCTTTTTGCGGCAGGTCTTCCATTCCGAATATGCGCTGCGATAGGCGTTCAACTCCGCATCCGGACGCGCATATGCGTCAATCAAGCCGAGATGCGTACTTTTTTGCATCAATTTGTGATTGTCGGACTGTCCGTGGATGCTGACCAGCATCCGTGCGATCTCCTTTTGCACCGACTGTGTAATGATCTGCCCGTCCAATCTGGTTTGCGAGCGTCCGTCGGCGTTGAGGGTGCGTTGCAGCATCAGCGTGCCATCCTCGCAGGAAAAGCCCATTTCGGCAAGCGCGGAGAGCACAAAAGGCGGCAGATTTTCAAACACGGCGCTGACGGTGGCAGATTTTTCTCCCGTGCGGATCATCTCTTTGGAAACGCGGTTTCCAAGCAACAGATTGATGCTGTCGATGATCATGGATTTTCCGGCGCCGGTCTCACCCGTCAGAACCGAAAATCCGTCCTTCAATTCCAGATCCGCACGGCGGATCACGGCAATGTTTTCAATATGTAATGAGCGCAGCATAGTCAGATTTGATTCATCAGATCGTGAAACCGATCTGCAATTTGATTGGCACATTCCTCGTCACGGGAAACGACGATGATGGTATCGTCCCCCGCCACACACCCCAAAATCTGCGGCATATTCATCGAGTCGATCCCCACGGCAACCGCATTTGCCAGCCCCGGTGAGGTTTTGAGAACGATGATGTTGCAGGCGTGATCCACGCTGACGATGGATTCGGTCATGGTGGATGTAAATTTCATCCCGGTGTCAATAGGCTCCGATGCTCTTGGCAATACGTAGCGGTAGGTTCCCTTTCCCGTAGTCATTTTTGCAATCTTCAATTCCCGAATGTCACGGGAAACGGTCGCCTGCGTTACGGCAAAGCCGTTTTCGCGCAAGCGTGAGATCAGCTCATCCTGGGTCTCTATTTCAAATTGGGAAATCAATTCCAGCAATTTTCTTTGTCTGATTTTTTTCATGTTCGAACGCGCTTCTCCTTCAGTCAATTTGGGAATCGCTCATTTTTTGGCGCAGCTTTTTGTAAAATCCGCAAGGCTTGAGTCGAATCAGCTTGGTTTGCATCGAGGATTTGGTAATGCGCACAACCTGATTGCGGTAAAGCTCAAAATTCATTCTGCCGTCCACGGTGAGGTACAGCATTTTTTCGCGCGCACAAATGTTACGGATCTCCAGCACCGATTGATCCGAAAAGATCATCGGGCGTGCGCTGAACGAGTGTGGGCAGATGGGGGTGACACAAACGCAGGAAACCTTTGGATCCACAATGGCGCCGCCTGCCGACATGGAATAAGCAGTGGAGCCGGTTGGTGTAGCAATGATCAATCCGTCGGCGCGGTAGGTAGCAACCGAATTGCCCCCTTCCGAAAGCTCGATATCCACAAGGCGCGAAACCGAACCGTTGGAGATGACCGCATCGTTGAGCGCATAACAGAAGGAGCGTAATTCCCCGCCGGACAGCAATTCCACGCGCAGCATCGAGCGTTTTTCCAGCTCATACTCCCCCGTAAACAGCTTTTTCAGCAGATCGAGATCCTGCATCTCCAGCTCTGCCATGTAGCCGAGTCTGCCAAGGTTTACGCCCAGAATCGGCGTTCCTCTTTGCGCGGCACGGCGCGCCGCCTCAAGGATCGTTCCGTCACCGCCAAGGACGATCAGAATATCCGCCTCCGCATACACGCTTTCCAGCGGCAAATAGCGAAATTCACTGCGATTTTTATGGATGCGCATCAATTTTTCCCGATTGAACGCGGCAACCAGAATCTCGCACTTTTCCTCCAAAAGACGGTTTGCCACAGCCATGGCGGCATTTGCCTTTTCGTATATATTGAAATTGGTGATCAATGCAATTTTCAACAAAGTTCCTCAACCCCTCTCTCCGCGGATCCCCGACGTAACGGCACGGATCTCCTCATCGGTCAAACGCACATTTTTGTCGTTCTCCGATAAAAAATAAATTAAAAATTCACGGTTTCCGTCCCCACCTGTAATCGGTGACGGAATCAGACCCACGGGACTCAGCCCCGCCTCTTCGCCAGCCTTGCAAACACGCTCCACGGCGTAGCGATACGCTGCAGGATCCTTGACAATGCCGCCCTTACCGAGCATTGCCTTGCCCACCTCAAATTGCGGCTTGATCAGGCAGATTGCCTTTCCACCGGGTGCCAAAAGCTCCGGAAAGCGCGGCAGAATATACGTAGCGGAAATAAAGGAAACGTCCATCACGATCAGATCCGCACGCACGCCGCCAATGTCTGCAAGCGTCAAATCCCGCGCGTTGAGATGCTCATAGGACGTAACCCTCGGATCCTCGCACAGCTTTTGTGCCAGCTGACCTGCCCCCGCATCGACCGCGCAAACCCGCGCGGCACCGTGCTGCAAAAGGCAATCTGTAAAGCCTCCCGTAGAAGCGCCGATATCCAGTGCAAACAGACCGTTTACATCCACCTCAAAAGCGCACAACGCCGCCTCCAGCTTTTGTCCGCCACGCCCGACGTAGCGCAATGGATCCGACACAGACACCGTATGTTCCCCGTCCGACAAAGAAAACGAAGGCTTTGTAACAGCAATTCCGTCTACAAAAACGGTGCCGCTCTCAATCATCAGCCGCGCGCGTTGACGGCTGGGCGCATACCCGTGCTCGGTCAGATAAACGTCTGCTCTCATGCAACCAATACAGGAATCAACTGAAACAGACTTGCTGTGGCAATGCCCGTAATGGCGCCAAACAGCACCTGCAACGGGGAATGTCCGATCAATTCTTTAAAATGCATATCTGCCTCTTCGGATGTAGCGCTGAACAGCTCCTTAAAGATCAAATTCAGCGCACGGGACTGTCTGCCCGTTTCACGACGCACGCCCATGGCGTCGATCATCACTACCATGGCAAGCACGCCGGCGATGGCAAACGCAACCGAACCGAACCCTTGCCCGATGCCACATGCAGTGGCAAGACTGCAAACCGCCGCGGTGTGCGATGAAGGCATTCCTCCCGTACCGAAAAACATCGCGTAAAGAGAAAATTCCTGCACTTTAAAAATTCCCGTAAAAATTTTGATGATCTGCGCAATCAGCCAAGCACCGATGGCAGAAACCAAATAGTAATTCGTAGAAAAATCAATTAAATACTGCATACAATCACCCTTTATTTTTTCGTCATTTTGTTCTGTTCATCAACCATTCTGCCAAAGCGCAAAGCGCATCGGAATTCGGATGGTTCCGCAACGCCGAAACAGCCGTTTGCGTCAGCCGTTCTGCATAGAATTTTGCCTCTTGCGGTGTATAAAAGCTTAAAAACGTGGTTTTTTGATGCGCGGCATCCACACCGACATTTTTACCCAATGTCTCGGCAGAGCCGACTTGATCCAGCATATCATCCACAATCTGAAACGCAAGCCCGATGTTTTCCGCATAGGTGATCACGTCCTGCATACGCGGATCCGAAAAGGATACGTTGGCGGCAAGCGCCCCGAGAACGCAAGCCGCGCTGATCAGTGCGCCGGTTTTAAGCGAATGCAGCTTGATCAACTCATCCAGCGTCAAGGTACGCTTCTCCCCCTCCAAGTCCATCATCTGGCCGCCTGCCATACCGTACCGTCCGGCACAGCTTGCCAGATATGCCACGGCTTTTGCGGAGATCTCTGCCCCCGCCGCAGTGTTGGATGCCGCCGCTTCAAACGCGCCCGTCAGCAATGCGTCACCCGCCAAAAGCGCGGTTGCCTCACCGAATACCTTGTGATTGGTCGGCTTTCCCCGACGCAGATCGTCGTTGTCCATGCAAGGCAGATCGTCGTGAATCAGAGAATAGGTGTGGATCATCTCCACCGCACAGGCAAACGGCAACGCCGTTTCCTCCTCGCCGCCAAACAGCTTGCAAAATTCCAACGTCAGCATTGGACGGATCCGTTTTCCGCCGGCAAACAAGCTATAACGTTCCGCGTCCAAAAGCGTTTTCAGATCCTCGTCCTCCGCGTAATATTCCCGTAACGCATTTTCCGTGATCCATGCGTCACGGTGCATCAACAGCTCCAAAGTTTCGGGTGTCATTCCGCGCCTCCCTCCGGCTTTCGGAAATCCACCAACGCCGCACTGCCGTCTGCCTGCATCTGCAGCATTTTTACAATCTGCTCGGCGTTCTCCAGCTGTGCGGAGCAGGAACGGATCAAAGCGATCCCCTCTTCGTAAAGCTTGAGAGATGTATCCAGATTCTCGTTTCCGCCCTCCAAAATATGCAAAATTTCCTCCAACCGCTCCATCGCGGCTTCAAAGGACATCGTTTTCTTTGCCATGATTCTTTTCTTCCTTTCGCATTTCCACTCTTGCGCAAACTTCACCGTCTGCAAATCGGATATCCAACAAGTTCCCTTTGGAAAGTCCCCCGGCGCCAAGCACCACCTCACCGTTGCGGCTGACCGCCGCATACCCACGTGAGAGCACCGACAACGGATTCAGCGCTTCCAATTTTCCGCTACTTTGCAAAAGCAAATGGCGTTTTTGCTCCAAAGCGCGAGTCATTCCCCGCTCCAGCGCCGCTTCACCCTCGGTCAGCTTCATCCGAAAGCCGTCCAGCAAGCGCTCCGGATTGGTAAAAATTCTTGCCTGCGCGAGCTGATTCAGGCTCCGTGTCTCCCGTGCAATTTTTTGCTCCATCAAATTCTGCATCCGCGAAGCACACGAGCGCAACGAACGCAACAGCTCCCCGGTTTCGGGAACGGCAAGCTCTGCCGCCGCCGATGGAGTGGGTGCGCGCCGATCCGCAACAAAATCACAGATGGTAAAGTCACTTTCGTGTCCCACTGCCGAAATCACGGGAACGGTACAAGCGGCAACCGCACGTGCTAAGCGCTCGTCGTTGAACGCCCAGAGATCCTCGGCAGATCCGCCGCCGCGTCCGAGGATGATCACATCGACCAAACCCGTCACCTGAAAAAATTCCAGCCCTGCAATCAGCTGTTCGGGCGCTTCCGCCCCCTGCACCTGGGCGGGAAACAGAATCATCTGCGCCGCCGAAAACCGACGGGATAACACATTGATAATATCGTGCACCGCCGCCCCGGAGGGAGAGGTGATCACCCCGATGCGCATCGGCATGGGAGGCAAAGGGCGCTTTCGTTCCTCGTCAAACAAGCCCTCCTCCGCCAGCTTTTGCCGCATCTGCTCATATTGCAGTGCCAGCGAGCCGATACCGTCGGGTACAAGCTCGTCCGCGTAGAGCTGGTACTGTCCGTTCGCCTCATAAACCGAAACCCTGCCGTGTGCAATGACGCGCATCCCATCCATGGGACGAAATTTCAGCTTTGCGGCATAGGTGCGGAACATTACCGCCTTCAGCTGTCCCGTAGGATCCTTCAGTGTAAAGTAGACGTGTCCCGACGAATAGGGCTTATAATTGGAGATCTCCCCGCGCACGAATACGTTTGAAAGCAACCGATCGCCGTCAAACAGCATTTTCAGATATTCGTTGATCTGCGTGACCGAGAAAATACCCTTTTCCATGCGTGGGATCCTCCTTTCAAAAATCAATCATTCAAAAACGTGCGTCTGCAAAGCAACGCGATCCCGGCGGCATTGTCTGCCGAAAACGCCGGCTCTGCAAAATAGGTGTTTGTCCGTTTTCCCAGCAGCTGTTGCAAGCCGCGGTTGCTCATCACACCGCCCGCGTACACCACGGGAATTCCCGGATATTGCGAATCCAGCTGATCGGTCATGGTCTTGAGCGTCTGCCCGACAAAGGAGAACACAAACGCGCTGACGATTGCCGTGTCGCGGGTCTCTTCCCACAGCTTTTGCGCAAGATTTTGCAGACCCGAAAGATTGCACCGAAGCTCCCGCACACAAATGTGCGGCTTGGGCAAGTGCGCGGAGCAGTTGGCGGTAAGCGCCTCCATCTCCCTTCCGCAAGGAAACTGCAAGCCCATCATTACCCCTACGCGGTCGATTGCCTGACCGGCGTTGAGATCCTCGGTTCCGCCGATCTGCTTGATGCAAAATCCATCCTTCTGCGGGGTGACATGCAAAACGTCGGTGGTGCCTCCCGAAACATGAAACGCCGCAAAATAACGCTGCAAGAGCTGCTCGCTCTGTCCCGAAGAATATGCCGCCGCCATCACGTGCCCATCCTGGTGTGAAAACTCCAATACGGGAACCTGCAAAGCTGCCGCAAAGGATTCTGCCGCCGCACGCCCCGCCAGAAAACAAGGCATATAAGAGTCCTCTAAATTGCGCGGACGAACAGAGCATCCGACGGCAAGAACCCGACAGCCGCCGAGCACTGCCCGAAGCTGTTCCATCACCGCAGGCATATTTTTGACGTGCGCAAACACGGCGTCACTCTGGCGCAAGCCGCATTCTCCGTTTTTGACGGGAAGCGGTGCTTTGATGTTTGCAAGGATGTGCCCATCCACTGTGCATACCGCCGCCGACGTGGTATAGTTGCTGGTGTCGATTCCGACAAAGCACTCTGTCATGCTTTTGCCGCCTCAATCTCGTTCTTTACACCGTTGAGCACGCCGTTGACAAACGCACGCATTTTGCCGTCGTCAAAGGTTTTCACCAGCTCGATTGCCTCATTCAAAGAGACGGCAAGCGGAATATCGTCCATGTACTTCATTTCATAGATGCAAAGGCGGATCGCGCTTCTGGAAACGGCGGAGATCCGACTCGGCTTCCAACCGTTGGAGTGGCGCAAAATCAGCTCGTCGATCTCATCAATATTCTCGCGTACACCAAAATACACTTTGCGAATGTAATCGTTTGCCGCGACCTCACGGTTCTCCTCGGAAAGCGCAAAAATTGCTTCCGGATCGCCATCCGCGCGGAACTCCGTTTCAAACAGCAGGCGAAACGCTTCTTCTCTGGCTTCTTTTCTTGTCATGGCTGCCATAAGTTCGTCTAAATCCTTTCTTATTCGACCTGGCGGCAGGCCTTTTTTTACCCTCTGCCGCAAAATAACCCATCATAAATATTATACAACAAAAACGAAAAAAGTCAACACAAAAAATGAATATTTCGAAAGATTTGTGAATAAAACCCGCACATTCGACACCTCCAAGCGCATCCCTGCGGTAAGTTTGCCGCCGCATGCTTCCTTTTTTTGCATAAAATACCGACTTTTTTGATAGAATGAATTGATCTGTATTTTGAAAGGAGCACTTTGCGTATGCATACAAAAGGCTTTCCGTGGCTGTTGCGCTTTGTTGCCGTGTTGCTGTTGATGGCACTGATCACCGTCGGATTTTTTTGGATTTCGCAAAAACAAACACCGGCTACCTCCACGAAACCCGCCTCTGCTTCTCCGATCCACACCGTGGTTCTGGATGCCGGACACGGCGGCGAGGACGGCGGTGCCGTTGGAATTTCGGGATTGGTGGAAAAGGACGTCAATCTGAGACTCACGCTTTTGTTGCGCGATCTGCTGGAGGCAAACGGCGTGGAGGTGATTCTGACGCGCGAGACCGACACCATGCTCTACGATCCAAGCTCCGATTACGTCGGACGTAAAAAGGCATTGGATCTTGCTGAACGCAAAAGAATTGCCGAGGAAACACCCGACAGCGTATTTGTCAGCATCCATATGAACACCTACCCTCTACAAAGCTGTCAGGGGCTACAAGTCTGGTATTCCCCCAACCACCCGCAATCGCAAACGCTGGCAAAGCAAATACAAACCACCGCACAGGAGCTGTTGCAGCCAAACAACGACCGCGCGATCAAAGCGGCAGGCAGCAGCATTTATCTGTTGCACCGATTGAATACGCCCGCCGTATTGGTGGAATGCGGCTTTCTCTCCTCGCCCGAAGAATCCGCAAAGCTGTCGGATCCCGCCTATTTGCAACAGCTTGCCTTTACGCTGTTTGCGGCAATTATGCAAACCGAGCTTTCGGCCGAATAAAAAGTCTTACAAAAAAGTCTTGCAAACACGCGCGTTCTGCGGTATAATAATAGCAGAAAACGAAGTGGCAAAAAGGAAGGTTCAAAATGAAGGGCTTGAAAACGTTTTACATCTGCTCCGAATGCGAGTATAAAACCGCGAAATGGATGGGAAAATGCCCCAACTGCAATGCTTGGAACAGCTTTGTGGAGGACGTGCAGGAGGTAACTCCCACCACAGGCACCGCACCGAAGCGCATCAGCATGATCCCCTCCTCCGGTGAGAACCGCGCGGTTGGCTTTGGCGAATTGGAGATCCCGGATTATATGCGCCAGAACACGGGGCTTTGCGAGCTGGATCGCGTACTGGGCGGCGGCTTGGTGCATGGCTCGGTGGTTCTTTTGTCGGGAGAGCCCGGCATTGGAAAATCCACGTTGCTGATGCAGATTTGCGACGCCTTGGGAGAAACCCGACGCGTTCTTTACATTTCCGGTGAGGAATCCGGCGGACAGCTCAAGCTCCGTGCACAACGCTTGGGCGTCATTGGCAAAACGCTGTTTATCCTGACCGAAACCAATATCGAAAACATCCTCAAGGAAACCGATAAAATCAAGCCCGACGTGATGATCGTCGACTCCATTCAAACCATTTATTCCGCATCGGTCAATTCCACGCCCGGCAGCATTACGCAGGTGAAAGAGACGGCGCTCTCCTTCATTAACAAAGCAAAGGCAGAGGGCATTTCCGTGATCATGGTGGGGCACGTCAACAAGGAAGGCACCATCGCAGGCCCAAAGGTTTTGGAGCATATGGTGGACGCAGTGCTCTATTTTGAGGGAGAAAGACAGCAGGCATACCGCATCATCCGTGCCATTAAAAACCGTTACGGCTCCACCAATGAGATCGGCGTGTTTGAAATGACCGACCGCGGACTTTTGGAGGTGGAAAACCCCTCCGCTATGCTGCTTGCGGGCAGACCGAAAAATATCTCGGGCAACTGTGCGGTTTGCACCATGGAGGGAACACGACCACTGATTGCTGAGATTCAGGCGCTCGTCACACCTACCGCCTTCCCCGCCCCGCGCCGCACCACAAACGGCATTGATTACAATCGGATGTGCCTGATCATCGCGGTACTGGAAAAGCGTTTGGGCTTAAAATTCTACCAAAACGACGTTTATCTGAACGTCATTGGCGGCTTACGCCTGGACGAGCCTGCATCGGACG
>JAFTLZ010000159.1 GCA_017452665.1 Clostridia bacterium | reverse complement strand
GTTGGCTTTGCGGTGAATTTCCTTTGCCAAGATCCTTGATTCAAAAAATGCTTGTCAATGATTGTGATCTGCCAAGCGGTTATGATTCGGAAGAATATGAGCTGTTCCAAGGTGTCCCCGGCAGATTGCTTGACGATGGTGACATAATCGAATTAGGCGACAGGAACATAAAAGCTATACATACACCGGGACACTCACCGGGGCATATGTGTTTTTGGGATGAAACCAATCGGTTTATGTTTACCGGTGATTTGATATACAAGGGAGTCTTGTATGCGAACTATCCTTCCACAGACCCGCAAGCCTATTTGGATTCTGTCAAGAAAGTATCTACTTATAAACCTGCACGGATTTTCCCCGGGCATTATTCGCTTGATATTTCCGCAGAGCTTATCGAGCGCATTAAAAATGCTTTGCTAAACCTTGACGTTAATAAATTGCTTTACCACGGAAGTGGCAGATTTGACTATGAGGATTGGTCAATTCTTTTATAAGGAGAAAACAATGAGTGATATACTTTTCAAAACCGACGATTATATCTTTTCGTACCGTGTCGGCGGTGTATTGATACATAATGATAAAATGCTGTTCCAAAGAGTTCCCGGGGACGGCGGATATGCGTTTATCGGCGGTCACGTCGCCTTTGGAGAAACGACCGATGAAACTCTTGTGCGAGAGTTCAAAGAGGAAATCCGTGCTGATATCAAAGTGGAACGGCTCTTGATGGTTGGAGAGAATTTCTTTCCTTGGGGAGACCGCCCGTGCCATCAGATCAACCTTTATTATTTGGTGTCGCTGACTGATGAAGCACAAATTCCGCTTGACGGCAGCTTTAAGGCAGTAGATGAGCTTGGCAATGAGAGAATAGATCTTGAAATGTGTTGGATTCCGTTGAGGGACATTCCGAGTATCACCGTTTATCCGACGGAAGCGAAGGAGCACATCATAAATATCCCCAATGAAATCGTGCACTTCGTACACAAGGAGTCATGTAGATGAAATTTGAAATATTATCCGCGTCCAATGTAGAGCACTACATAACCTATTTGAAAAAAGCAATGGCACTCGACTCCGATTTGATGTGGGCAGAGCAGGTAGACGAGGCGGGTATCAGGGCGCGGCTGAATGATCCTTTCTATCAAAATACGCCATCCATTCTGGCGTTTGACGGAGATCAAGTTGTTGGCAGAATTGAGTATCATTTCTACGGATGTCTGCAGGACGGTTACCGCATGGCGTATGTAGATTGGGTGTACGTTTTGCTCGAATATCGGCACAAAGGCATTGCGCAGCAGCTTTTCAAGGAATTTGAAAAGGATTGCCGTAGGAATCGGATTGATCAGTATTATTTGATTCGTGCCACCAACCCCAATGCGGACAGGTTTTATCACAGCTTTGAAAATGCAGAATTGGATGATGAACCGATTTTGAGAAAAACGGTGAAGGAATGATATGAATCAGCAGATTTCTTTTGAATTGTTGAGTGAGGACAATATCGAACAAGTCCGTGCCATTCAACGCGATGATATCAGCGAGGCGTTTGTAGATCATGCGGATACCATCATGGAGCTTACGCAGTACGGCATTGCACACAACTGCAAAGGGCACACGTTCGCGGTCAAATGTGGAGACGAATATATTGGCTTGATCTTGCTTGGCGAGGCGTTTGAGTGGGATACCGATCCCGAAGAAATGAAAGGGGTTCCGTTTTACCGCTTGATGGGATTTGTGCTCGACAAGCGTTATCGGAATTGCGGGATCGGCGGGTACGTTTTGGAACGCGTAATTGAAGCAATTTACAGCGAATACGGGGTACGGCCGATTGCACTGGGCGTTCACAAGGATAACGTGGCGGCAGCACGGTTTTATTTGAAGCACGGTTTTTGTAAAACGAACGCAATGGAAGGGAACGACTATTATTATCTGCGGTATCCGCAAGGTTGAAGTACAATAAATTGTATTCAATTGAATATTATAACCATGTAGAAAAAGAGCCAATGTGGAAATGATTTTCCATAAAGGCTCTTTTTGTGTATATTGATTACAGACTGTCTACAAGAGTGCAGATGTTGTAGATCTCACGCTGGGGATCACGCCACCAATCCATGCTCCAGATGCGCTTGATGTGCCAGCCGCGGGATTCCAGATACTTTTGGCGGTGGTAGTCACGCTCGCGTGCCGATGATGCCACGCTGTAGAGCTTTCCGTCGCACTCGATACCCAGAATGTATTTGCCGTTTTTGCGCACGGCAATGTCGATGCGGTAGCCGCCGATACCCACCTGTGTGTCGATGTCGTAGCCCTTTTCACGCAGGGCATCCGCAACCTTTTGGGCAAACTCGGTTTCCAGAGGAGCTGCCACGATGCCGTAGGTCTCGCCAAAGGAGCGCAGGATCGTCTCTGCCTCCTCTTTGTTTCCGCTGCTAATGGCAAATGCGTACTCCAGATAGCGCTTGAGAATGCGCGGACCATCGTTTTTGGCGTCATCCAGTGTCAGCTCGGACGGGCGGAAGGAGGTAACGATGTGGATCTTCTTCTTCGCACGGCTGATGGCAACATTCAAGCGGTTTTCGCCGCCCTTTTGGTTCAACCAACCAAAATTGTGCACCAATCTGCCGCTGGCATTTTTTGCATAGCCGATGGAGAACATGATCACGTCGCGCTCGTCTCCCTGGACGCTTTCGATGTTCTTGACGAAGAAACCGGTGTCCTCGCCGTTGTCCTTGCGTGCCATTTCGGCGCGGATTGCAGTACCGAAGGCTGGATTTTTGATCGATTCCTCATCGATGACATCGTAGATCATATCACGCTGGGAGGCGTTGAAGGCGATGATACCGATGGTCTCGTTGTTCTGTCGGGTTTCGAAGAACTCCTTGATCAGTGCCACGACTTGCTCTGCCTCCTTGCGGTTGGCGCGCCCCTGCCAGGTGGCGTCGTTGACCAGGTGAACCTCGATCGGAGGCTTTTCGGGGGCGTCGGTGTTGGGAGCAACGAAGAGGCGTCCCTTATAGAATGCGTAGTTGGAGAAGTCGATCAGCTCCTCGTACTTGGAGCGGTAGTGCGTGTTCAGCAGGACGTCCGGATAGCGGAAGCGCGCCAGGTCGAGCAGACTTTCTTCCTCCAATGCGGCGGAAATCTCTGCGTCCTCGTCCAGCATATCGTCGTCCATTTCAAAGCGACCGTCACCAAGGCTGGAGGGGCGGAGCTGCTTGTGGTCGCCCGCGATAACAACCTTTTTGGCACGGATGATCGAGGGGATGCTCTTTTCAATGTAGAGCTGAGAAGCCTCGTCGAAGATCAGCAGATCGAACAGATCGTTTTGCTGGGGCAGAATTTCGGAAACGGCTTCCGGCGTCATCAGCCAGACCTTGATGGCTTTGAAAAGCTCAAAATCGAACTTTTGCACAAACTTTGCAACGCTGCTGCGACGGCGGCTCTCAATCGCGCGGCTGATCTCGCCCTTGCGCTTGGAGGTGGTGATATACTTCAGATCGTCGGCAAGGAGCTTTGTGATGCGCTGACGCGAGAGATTCTGCTTGATCTTGATATTGCCCTCGATAGAGGAAATGATCTTTTCGAAGGAATCCACCTTCGGGATCAGCGTACGGTTCTCGCTCTCGAACTTCTGCAGATATTCGAAGAGGATGGTGTTGTAAAGCTCGTCGTTCCATTCGGTGACCGTTCCGCCGCAGATCTTGTGGATTTTCCGCAGGGCGGCAAGATACATATTTTCATGATCGGTCAAGCTCATTACCACGGGCTTGAGATTTGCGTAGCCTGCGGTGAATTCCTTCAAGCTTTGCTTAACTGCCTCGGGCTGCTCCATGATCAGGCGCACCGTGTAGGCGCCGCCGACCTTTTTGAAGTAATCCTTGGTCATATTCTGGATCTCTTTGGTCAGCTTTTGCTTGGAGGTCTGGCGCTTGATAAAGGATTGGTTTCTCCACTCGTCCACCTTCAGGATCATTTCGTCGATCGCATCCGAGAAGAGGATCAGATCATAGTTGGAGAGATCGTCCTTCATGTTCAGGAACCACGGGTAGCGCTCGATGGTGAGCTGGTAATGATCGAGGCTGTTGGTCAGCTGGCCGTTGGCAAAGCGCTTGTGGATTGCCGCGATCTCGTCATATTTCAAATTCAACAGCTCGTCCGTGATCACCGTACGAATCGTCTTGTAGGTTTTGATCTGCTCGTGGCTTTGCAGGTTGATACGGCGGTTCTCCATATAAAGCTTATAGGGAGCCACGCCGAATTCTCCGGGCTTGAACAGCTTTTCTGCGATCAGCTCCAGGGTTGCCACGTCGGTATCAATTTCAGCCGAAATGGGGGAGAGATCGGGCGCCTCCAGCGGTGCGTTGGCATCGTTGCTCATCAACAGCCGTTCCAGCTGGCTGTAGAACAGATTTTTATTATTGGCGTCATCCATCATCATGGCGTATCGAGAAAGCGTGCCAAGACGGGAATATACGACGTCCAGCGCGGTCTTTTTCTCGGAGACCATCAAAACCGTTTTGCCCTGGTCGATGAACTGGGTGATCAGACTGGTGATGGTTTGGGATTTACCCGTGCCGGGAGGACCCTCTACCACCAGCTCGTCCTTGGTGTTCAGCGCGTTCAGCACTGCCTCCTGCGCGCTGTTGAGCGCATTGATATAAACCAGCGAATTCTCGCTGATATCCAGCTTATTGTCGGGACGGTTAATCTCCTCGGCGGTGCTGTGATCGGAGTAGAAGTCGATCGAGCCGTAATCCGAAACCAGGTCGGAGACCAAACGGTTGATCAGACCTTTGTTCAAAATCTCCTCAAAATCCTTTTGAATCGAGTTGGAATATGCGGGGAATTTTCCGATTACGATGTTATGCACCAGATTTAGCGTGCCGCGAGCGTAATGCGGGAAGGATTCGCCTGCGTACTCGGTGAACTTTTTCAACTCGTCGCTGTTGTATTCGATGCGAATATCGTTGGCGGCGTAAAAATCCAACAAGCCCTGCAGGAAGGTATCGGGATTGGCTTCCTCCAGCGTGCAATCCGGCATCGGCGCGGTGATGCTGTTGAATTTATCATGCGCCAGGACCATGGTTGCGTTGTAGATGATGTCACGCGTAGGATCGGGGGCTACGGTGATGTTTGCCGTGGTGCGATCCAAGGTGACGGGGAAGAGGCAGAGCGGCGCGCGGATTCCGAATTCGCCGTTGACAAGGCAGCCTTGTACGAAGGGATAGCCGATATAAAGCTCGTTCTGACCCTTATCGCGCAGATCGCGGTTGGTCTCACGGATCAGACTGACCAGATTTTTATAGCGCTCCCGTGCCGGATCGTTGCGGGGGAGATCCTGGTCCGAGACTTCTGCGATGGTGATCGGCTCTTTTGCGTTGAAGAGAATATCAAGCGGATTATAGCGACCGGAAGCGTCAAACAGATCGACCGCATATTTTGGGGAAAGCTTGGGAAGAAAGAGCATCCGGTTGCTCTTGTTGATGTTGATCAGCTTTTTGGAGAGCTCACGCAAGGTACCCTCGACGTTTCCGTTCATGCTGACACCGGTGGGATCCTCATGCAGTACGTGCAAAAAATCCTCGGCATAGTTTTCCACAAAGGCGGGACCGATGCCGGAAATGCTGTAAAAATCCGATGCTTTTCGGGGCATCAGACGGAGCATCTCGCGCAAAGCATCATCCGAGCATACCACGGGGGTACGTCCGGTCTTTTTCTTTTCGCGGTCTCTGATCTTTTGCCGTGTTACACAAAGGACCTCAAACAGCACGCCCTGCGCGTTGTTTTGATTTTGTTCCATGTACAAGTTCCTTCTTTCTGCAGTTCTTTATCCTGCATATTTATTATCACTTAACAGTATAACATATTTTGAAAGAAGTTGTCAAGTTTTTTTGCAAAGTTCTGCGAGAGAAAAACACTTCTTTTTTTCATATCTTCTTTGTACGATTTCCCGAATTTTTTGTGTTTTTCCCGAATCCTTTCAATTTTGAACGAAAAACATAAAAAAAGTTGAAAAAAATTCAAACTTTTTTTGAAAAACCCCTTGCGTATTTTGGAAAAATCGTTTATAATATACTTACCGGTGGTGCAAAGTGGAGAAAAATGTTTCAAAGTGGAGCAAATGTGAGGCTTTGTGCACGGAATCGTAAGAAGAGGAGGAACGATGGATGCTGGGTGGAGAATACCGTCATGCTCTGGATGCGAAAAATCGGATTTTTATTCCCGCAAAGCTGCGTGACGAGCTTGGCGCTACGTTTGTGGTGGCAAAGGACATCCGCGAAAAATGCCTGAAGGTGTATTCGCTTTCCGGCTGGGATGCTTACATCGCACCTCTGAAAGAGCAAAAACGAAAGCTGACCGAAAAGATCATGCGCTTTCTGCACGCGTCTATGGCGCAGGTCAGCCCCGATTCGCAGGGAAGAATCGTTCTTCCGCAGGAGCTGGTGGAGTACTCCGAAATTGATCGCAACGTTGTGGTGGTTGGTTGCGGAGATTATGCCGAGATTTGGGCGGAGGCTTCTTACGAGCAGATCAAGAGCGAGATCGATCTTGACGAAATGATTGCCGAGCTGGAAGAGCTTGGGCTGTAAACGGAGGACGACCATGGAAGAGAAGATTTATTTTTCGCATCGGCCGGTCCTTTTGGATGAGTGCATCGAGGGTTTAAATATTCGCCCCGACGGAACTTATGTGGACGGCACCGCGGGCGGTGCCGGGCACAGTGCGGTGATTGCGTCTCATTTGAATGACTCCGGTAAGCTGCTGGCGCTGGATCAGGACGACACCGCCGTGCGGGTTGCAAGCGAGCGCTTGGCACCGTTTGGAACGCGCGCCGAGGTGGTTCACAGCAATTTTAAAAATCTTGCCGCTGTTTGTGCGGAAAGAGGAATCAGGCAGATCGACGGTCTTTTGCTGGATCTTGGCGTTTCTTCCTATCAATTAGATACTGCCGAGCGGGGGTTTTCCTATCGTGCGGATGCACCGCTGGATATGAGAATGAACCGACAAAATCCGCTGACGGCAAAGAAAATCGTAAATGAATACTCCGAGGACGCCTTGCGGCGAATCCTCTATGAATATGGGGAAGAGCGTTATGATTCCCGCCTCGTATCAAATATTCTCCGCGCAAGGGAGTTGGCACCGATCGAGACCACAGGGGAACTGGTTGAGATCATCAAACGCTCGGTTCCTGCGCATTCGGGAGATGGCGGACACCATCCTGCCATGCGGACGTTTCAGGCGTTGCGCATTGAAGTGAACGCAGAGTTGGATGTGATCGCACCTGCGATCAAGTCCGCCGTCGGTCTGATGAAGCCCGGCGGCAGAATTGCGATTATCACCTTCCACTCGTTGGAGGATCGCATCGTCAAGCAGACCTTTGCCTCCTTAACGGGAGGATGTACCTGTCCAAAAAGCTTTCCGATCTGCGTGTGCGGCAATCGCCCGCAAATTAAGCTGGTTAGCCGCAAGCCGATTTTGCCGAGTGAAGGAGAGCTGAAAGAAAATCCGCGTTCGCACAGTGCAAAACTGCGTGTAGCGGAAAAGATTTGATTTTTACTGATAATTATAATAGGCGGAAGGAGTGAGAACAATGGAACCCGTTGAAAATCGGTTGTATGATTCTGCATCGGTGCGCGCAGTGCAAGCCCGTGCGGGATTGGATGTTCGCACGCTTTCCGCTTCTTTTTCGGAGCGCGGATTGGTAAAATCCGTGCAAAAGAGTGCCGAGGCGCAAAAAGAGCGTGAGGAGCATACACGCGTGCTCCAGCCCGAGGCATATCGCTTGTCCTCTTTGAGCGAGCAAGAGATCTCGGCACGGTATCGCCGCGGAAAGGAGACGATGTCAACTTCGGATTTGGTTGGTTACATACATGAAACGCGTGCCGTACGTACGCGGAATACAGATTTTTCGGAAGCTTGTCCCGATGACGAGTCGGTTCACGTGGGAGAAGCAGAAAAGCCTTGCTGTGCGGTTGTAAAGCACATTGAGGCGGTTACGCTTTCGCAGAAAATCGTTGCTCTTCCGGCAAAAATCAAGCAGTTGCCTGCCGAAGCGCGCGAAAAGATCAAGCTGGCATCTCCGATGTGGTTTGACCGTACCAAAACTGACACCACTGCAAATTCCCACCGTTTTCCGCTCTCCGCATTTGCGGCATTGATTGCAGTTGCGGTTTCCTTGATGCTGATTGTGGCAAGCTCGGTGATGGTAAAGCAAGGCGAGAATATGGTCAACGAGCTGACCTTGCAGGCGGCAGATGTTTCAGGAGAGATCGCGGAGCTGAAGTCGGATCTGAATGTGCAAAACGATTTGCTGGAGATCCGTGAGATCGCTGTGAACGAGCTTGGAATGGTGAGCGAAGAATACGTGAAGATGAGTTATCTTTCTCTGGGCGCGACCGATTCGATCGAAGCATTTGAAGAGGAGCGCGAGCAAACCATTGGAATTTCTGCTCTGCTGAGTGCCATTGGAGTAAAATGATTTGATTTTGTTGTCATAACCGCGGGCTTTGTCCCATAAAATAAAAAAGACAGAAGGGCAAGCGGGGGATTTTCCTTCGCCTTTCCTTGACTTGGCGGAAAGGAGCGGACGTATGGAAGAGAAGACCCCACAAAACAATGAAAACGGCAATACAACCGTCCACCCGCGCGTGGTCAAACGCTCGGGTGTACTTTTGGGATTTGCGGCGCTGATGTTTGCGGTTCTTTTGGTGCGGATTTTGCTTTTGCAAACGGTGGATTACGACCGTTATCAGCAAAAGGTGCTGGAGCAGATTACGACCGAATCCAAGGTCAACGCATCCAGAGGGAATATTTACGATTGCAACGGCGTGCTTCTGGCGACCAACGTTTCTACCTACCGTGTCTTTATCTCTCCTTCGACCGTTGCGTCCTCGCAAAGTGAGCACGATCAAGCCGGGAGCAACATTCAACTTGATATGCTGATCTCTGAAAATCTCTCCAAAATTTTGAACGTGACCTATGAGTTTGTGATGAAGCAAACGACCTATACGGGATACTTGGACCGTACCATCAAAAAGGAAGTGAACGAGGACACCGCCGATCGGGTGAGAGCGTTTATCTCCGAATACGGTTTGGAGCGTATGATCTATTTGGAAACGACACAGACTCGGTATTATCCTTATTCTACGCTGGCGTCCCATGTGATCGGATTTACGGGAAGCGACGGCACCGGGCTTTACGGCTTGGAATATTACTACGATGAAATGCTGGCGGGCACAAACGGGCGTTATATCACGGCGCGCGATTCGCAGGGAAATGAGATGCCCTACAGCTACAAGGAATACATCCCTGCACAGGACGGCTACAATGTCAACAGCACGTTGGACGTTTACGTACAGTCTGCCTTGGAGGAACAGCTACAAACCGCTTATACCGAATCCGGCGGACAAAACCGTGCGGCGGGTGTTGTGATGAACGTGCAGACCGGTGAGATTCTTGCCATGGCGGTTTATCCCTATTTTGATCTGAATGACCCTTGGGAGTTGGATGAGCAATCACTGAACAAGCTTACACAAAGCGGTCATGAGCTTGACAGCCAAGAATACAGCGCCCTGCGCCAGGAATTGCTTTTGAATATGTGGAACAACAAGGCGATTACCGAGGCGTACATTCCCGGTTCGACCTTTAAGGTCATTACCGCCGCGATGGCATTGGAGGAGGACGTGGTCAGCCTGCAGGAGACTTATTCGTGCGCGGGCGCTTTGAAGGTCAGCGACAGATTGATTCATTGCCACAAGCGGCAGGGACACGGAACCTTGACCTTTGTGCAGGGAATTCAGCAATCCTGCAACCCGTGGCTGATGCGTGTGGGTCTGCGGCTTGGAACCGATACCTTTTACGATTATCTGAAGGCGTTTGGATATCTTGAAAAAACCGGCATTGATTTGCCCGGGGAAGGAAACAGTCTGTTTGCTTCCGAAGAAGCGTTTTCCGAGCTGGATCTTGCGATTTATGCTTTTGGTCAGAACTTTAACGTGACGCTGATTCAACAGATTACCGCGGTCTCTGCCGTGGCAAACGGAGGTTATCTGGTCACGCCCCATCTGGTTTCGTCCGTGACCGATCAGAACGGAGCTTTGATCTATTCTTACGATTCCACTGCGCGTCGGCAGGTGGTCAGCGAAGAGGTTTGCGCTACCGTATCGCAGATTTTGGAGGAGGGCGTTTCGGGCAACGGAGGTGCGAAAAACGCATACGTTGCAGGTTATCGCATTGCCGCGAAAACCGGTACCTCGGAAAAGAAAAATGCGGGCAGTGAGGGCGAGTACATTTGCTCGACCGTTGCATACGCGCCGGCGGATGACCCGCAATATGCGGTGATCATTATCGTTGACGAGCCGACCGAGGGCGTGCTGTACGGAAGTACCGTGGCGGCGCCGTACGTTGGAAGCGTGATGGAAACCATTTTGCCGTATCTTGGTGTGGAAGCCGTTTATACTGATGAAGAACTGGAAAAAATGACGCTTACGATTCCGGATTTACGATACTGCACCGTATCAGTTGCAAAAAACTACTGCAAGCAAAAGGGAATCGAACTGGAGATTATTGGTGATGAAGACGGGGTGATCTACAAGCAGTATCCCGAAAAGGAAACCGTGGTAGAGAAATCCTCAGCTAAGATCATTGTTTACACCGACAAAAATTCCGAAGAGGATACCGTAAAGGTTCCGAACGTGACGGGAATGACCGCGGTTGCGGCGAACCAAACCTTGATTAACGCGGGGCTGAATATTCGGATCCTCGGTACCAAAAACTATCTGAGCGGAACCGGGGCTACGGTGGTTTCTCAATCCGTTGAGGCGGGAAGCGAGGTGCCGCGCGGCACGGTTGTGGAGGTCACCTTCCTGTATTTGGGTGACACGGATTAGCGTATTGATGTAAATTATAAAAGACAGAGCCTTGATCTGTCGGGAAGTTGAACAGTTTTCAATTTTTTCGGGAGGGAAGGCTTGTGAAATTAAAGCAATTATGTGATGCCGCCGCGTTGGAATGTCCGGCGGGTGAAGAAGAACGGGAGATCGAAGGAATTGCAACCGATTCCCGTGCGGTGGGTTCAAACTTTTTGTTCGTTTGTATTCAAGGTTTGCATACCGATGGGAATACTTATATTGCCGAAGCGCTGAAAAACGGTGCCGTTTGTGTTTTGACCGAGAAAGAACCCGAACATCGGATATCGGTCCCGGTGTTGCGCACCGATTCCTGCCGCCGTGCAGTTGCGTATCTTTACGATGCGTGGTACGGCTTTCCGTCCGGGAAGCTGAAGCTAATCGGCGTGACCGGTACAAACGGAAAAACAAGCGTAACACATATGCTGTACGCAATGCTGACCGCATCCCTTTACCGGTGTGGGATCATTGGTACGGTAGGATACAAATCGGTGGAACGCACCTTGCAGAAGCGGGCAAGCGATCCGTTGGCAAACATGACCACCCCCGACCCGTGCGAGTTATACCGTGTGCTCTCCGAAATGGTAGAGGACGGTGTAGAGTACGTGATTATGGAGGTTTCCTCGCACGCACTTGCGCTGGAAAAGGTTGCGCCCTTGCACTTCTCGGCGGCGGTTTTTACCAATCTGACGCCCGAACATTTGGATTTTCATCATACGATGGAAGCCTATGCCGCGGCGAAAACAAAGCTCTTTGCACAATCTGCATTTTCGGTGATCAACGCCGATTCTCCGTACGCCGCACAAATGGCGGCACACGCAGTGAGCACTTGCGTGACCTGCAGTACGACCGGTGTGGCTGATATGAATGCGGTGGAGATATCCTCCCGTGAGGATGGTGTGGAATACCGTATCTCCTCGTCTCGTACCAGCTTGCGGCTGTCCTGTCCCATTCCCGGAGACTTTACAGTAATGAATTCCATGCAATCCGCCATTTGCGCATTGCATTTTGGGTGTAGTCCGTCGGCAATCAAAACGGCGCTTGCATCTATGCAACCTGTTCGAGGACGCATGGAGAAGGTCAGGCTCGGTCTTGGCGCAGATTTTACAGTTTTGATTGACTATGCGCATACCCCGGACGCGCTGGAAAAGCTTTTATATACGGCGCGTGCCATTAAGGAGCCCGGCGGGCGGCTGGTGATTCTGTTTGGCTGCGGCGGGGATCGCGACAAAAGCAAACGACCGGTGATGGGCGCCATTGCCTCGCGCCTTGCCGATGCTGTGATCGTTACCTCCGACAACAGCCGAAGCGAGGATCCGAATCGGATCATTGCGGAGATTCTTTCCGGGCTTGAAGGGAAAGCGGAGGTAACGGTCATTCCTGACCGTGAGTGCGCGATTCGCAAGGCAATTTTAGGAGCGCGGGCAAAGGATCTGATCCTGCTTGCGGGCAAGGGACACGAGGAATATGAAATTACGCGCGAAGGACGCCGTCCGTTTTCTGAAAAACAGATCGCGATTGAGGCGTTTGAAGAACGTATGAAACAAAGATGAAAGCATGATGACACAGACATGGAAACGGAGCAAAAAGAATGAAAGTTTTTTTTGAAACGGATCAGAATATAACAGCAGGATCCTTGGCAGAAATGTGCGGCGGCAACTTGCTGAATGGCGGAAACGGTTTGATTTCCGTGCGCGGCATTTGCACGGATTCGCGCGAAGCAGATGCCCAAACGGCGTTTGTGGCTCTGCAAGGAGAACGCACCGACGGGCACGCTTATATCGCAACAGCGGTGGAAAACGGCTGCCGTTGCGTGATCTGCGAACGGGCGGTAAGCGTAAAGGAAGATACCGCCGTAATTGTAACGGAAAACAGCGAGCTGGCACTCTCGCGCTTGGCACGGGCATATGGAAACACACTGTCCTGCAAAAAAATTGCTGTTACGGGCAGTGTTGGAAAAACCACGGCGAAGGATCTGATTGCCGCGGTGATCTCCGAGTACGCATCTGTCTATCAATCAAAGGGAAATCATAACAGTGTGATCGGGATGCCGCTTTCGATGTTAGAGATTGCTCCCGAAACCGAATACGCCGTGCTGGAGATGGGGATGAGCGGATTTGGCGAGATTGAGCGGATGTCTCTTGCCGCACAGCCCGATATTGCTGTGATTACAAACATCGGTACCTCGCATATGGAAATGCTTGGAAGCCGTGAAAATATTTGCCGTGCCAAGCTGGAAATCGTTTGCGGTTTGCGGGATGGCGGGTATCTTATCATCAACGGTGACGAGCCTCTTTTGCATCATGTGAGCGGGAAAAATTACCGCACGGTTTCGGTCTCCGTTGAACACGGGTCTGCCGATTATTTTGCACAAAATATCCGTGTGGAATCGGATGGAACGCGCTTTGATATTTGTTGGAACGGACAGACTTGTAAAGATTGCTTCATTCGAGTTCTTGGAAAGCACAATGTATACGCCGCGCTGTATGCGTTTGCCGTCGGAATTCTGATCGGGATGACGCCCGAAGAGATTCGCCACGGATATCTTCGTTTTTCCCCCTCCGGGATGCGGCAAAATGTATATTCGCTTTACGGCATGACAGTGATTGAGGATTGCTACAACGCCGCACCGGAATCGATGCGTGCGGCGATTGACGTTTTGTCAGAGTATGCAAAAAGAACGAACGCGCGCTCGGTGGCGGTGCTTGGGGATATGTTGGAGCTTGGAGAAGAAAGTGACACGCTTCACCGCATGGTGGGGGCGTATCTGGCACACGCAGGCGTAGATTTGCTGGTAACGGTTGGCGAGCGCGGCTTGGCGATTGCCGCAGGAGCCGCAGATGCGGGAATGAATCCGACTCATATTTTTTCTCATAAAAACCGTGACGAAATTGCTGTGATTGGACAAATACTTTTTGAGCAACTGCAAAACGGAGACGTTGTGCTGTGGAAGGCGAGCCGATCAGTTGGTCTGGAGTGTTTAATCTCCGATTGGAAAGATCGCATAGACAAAAAAACGAAAACATGAAGCATCAAAGGAAGAGTATACACAAATGAACGAATTTACCATCACCTTTGCCGTGGCAACGGTTGCCATTTTCCTTCTCACGGTTGTGGCGGAACGCGTCCTGATCCCGATTTTGCGTTCGCACAAGCTGGGGCAAAAAATTTTGGATATCGGACCGCGTTGGCACAAATCCAAGGAAGGGACCCCGACCATGGGCGGCATCGGATTTATTCTGGCGGCAATGGTCGTCATGGCGGTGTTTTTCATCATCCATGCGGTCAAAGGAGACTCGGCTGATTATATTCCCTTGAGCTTAACCTTAGCTTTTGCCGTGGGAAACGGCGCCATCGGCTTTGTGGATGACTATTGCAAGCTGGTCAAAAAGCAAAACGAAGGCTTGACGTGGCTGCAAAAGCTGATCCTGCAGTTGGTGATCTCTTCGGCTTACGTATGTGTTATGTCCTATACCGGATATATGTCTACCGCCCTGAATCTCCCGTTTACCGATTACACCATTGATTTTGGCTGGATGTGGTATCCTATCGCAGTGCTGGTGCTGACGGGTGTGGTCAACGGCGGAAATATTACCGACGGAATCGACGGTCTTGCCGCGTCCGTATCCTGTGTGATCGGCGGATTTTTCGCGATTCTGGCGTTTGCATGGGCAGATGACTCACTCTCTATGGTGGCGGCAATTCTGATCGGTGCATCTCTTGGATTTTTGGTATACAATTTTCACCCGGCAAGAGTGTTCATGGGGGATACGGGCTCGCTGTTTCTCGGCGCTTTGGTGATTGCCGCGGCGTTTCAAATTGAGGAAGGCGCCGTTGGCTTGATCATTTCCATGGTGTTTATTCTGGAAATGCTCTCCAGCCTTTTGCAGGTGGTCTATTTTAAGTTGACACACGGAAAACGTCTCTTCAAAATGGCACCCTTGCACCATCATTTTGAAAAGTGCGGATGGAGTGAAAATCGTATTGTAGCGGTGTTTTCGCTGGTGGAAGCGCTGTTTTGTGTAGCAGCTTGGTTTGCAATTTGATATGTTAGGTAAATGAAAACAAGAAGGGAGGAGTTATCGATGAACCGAGAAGAGAACGGTATAAAATCACGCTCTGCGGTTGACAGAAGCCGCATTGCTGTCTCCGAGGTGAATCCGTACTCCTCGCCCGAAGCTGTGCAAATGGGAGCACTTCCCAAAAAGGGAAGTGTGGATATTCCGTTGCTTTTGATCACGTCGGCGCTGGTGCTGTTCGGATGTGTGATGATTTACAGTGCCTCTTACGTATTTGCCGAGCAGCATCACGATGAATCTACCTACTTTATTGCACGGCATCTGGTGTTCCTTTTGCTTTCGGTGGCATTTACCGCCGTGGTTGTAAAATTCTGTACTCCGCGGTTTTGGCGGGATTTCAGTTATATTCTGTTTGGGATTTCAATCGTACTCCTGCTTTTGGTGATGACGCCCCTTGGAACGGATTTGAACAGCGGTGCCAAGCGTTGGATCGACTTAGGCATATTCACCATCCAGCCATCTGAAATCGGAAAGCTTGCGCTGGTGATGTCGCTGGCAAGGTTTATGTCCGACCACGAAAAACAGGTGATGTCACAGCACCGCTTTGGCGGAGATTTTCGCTACGGCGTTTTGTATCCCGGTATGATGATTGCAACGATCGGCATTTTTGTTGCGTTGGAAAAGCACGTTTCGGGACTTCTGATCATCGGTATGATCGGCATTGCGGTCATGTTTTTGGGCGGCACGCGTATGCGTTGGATTCTCGGAATCGGCGGCGTAGTTGTTGCGGCGGGATTGCTGTTGATTGCGCTTTATCCACACGCATTGGCGCGCGTGGATACCTGGATTAACATTGAGGATGCTGACCCGTTGGGCTCGGCATGGCAGACGCTGCAGGGCTTGATGGCGATCGGTTCGGGCGGCTTGTTCGGTACGGGACTTGGAAACAGCCTGCAAAAATACGGTTACGTTTCTCAGCCGCAAAATGACTTTATCTTTACCATTGTTTGCGAGGAATTCGGATTTATCGGTGCAATTTTGGTGATCGGGCTGTTTGCCGCGTTCGTATTCCGCGGATTTCACATTGCACGACACGCGCCGGATAAATGCAGTGCGTTGATTGCGTACGGTCTGACCTTTAAGGTGGCATTGCAGGTGATCCTGAACATCGCGGTGGTGACCAACACTATGCCGAACACAGGAATTTCGTTGCCGTTTTTCAGCTACGGCGGAACCTCGCTGATGCTACAAATTTTTGAGGTTGGAATTCTGCTTTCCATTTCCCGCTACTCGTCCCACCAAAAAATATAAGAACAGAAAGGACATGAAAAAATGAAAAAGATCAAAACACGTCGCTTTTTAAAAGCACTTTATACATCTTTGGGATTTTCCGCCGTATTTCTTCTTTGGTTTGCACTATTTGGAAGGAACCTTGCGATTGAGCATTTTGATAGCATGGCGGTTTGTGTGTTTGCGGTGTTGGCGCTTGCCACGCTGAGCTTTCTTGCTGTTTGCTTTGTACCGTATTTTCACGGTGATAAGCGCTGGTATGTCATTCCGTCCTTGCTGACACTTGTATTTTTTGCGGGAACGGTGATTTTATGGCAGGTTCCGGTGAATGGGGTGGTGCTTTGATATGAGAGTTCTTTTAACCGGCGGCGGCACGGCGGGGCATATCAATCCCGCACTTGCGATTGCCGAAACGATTCGACAAAACGATCCGAATGCCGTAATTGAATTCGTGGGAATCAAAAACGGCAAGGAAAGCGATCTGATCCCGCGGGAAGGGTATCGGTTGCATTACGTGGATTCGATGGGAATCCGACGCTCACTCTCTCCTGCCAATATCAAGGCGGCGTGGCTGGCGCTGACCTCACCGTATGCAAAAAAAACAGTCAGAATTCTGGATGATTTTCAACCCGATATCGTCATCGGTACCGGTGGATACGCCTGTTGGCCGATTATGGCGGCGGCGGCACGGCGGGGAATTCCAACTGCAGTGCATGAATCCAACGCATTGCCCGGGCTGGCGGTTCGGCGTTTGCAGAGCAAGGTGGATCGGATCTGGATCAATTTTGCCAATACCGAGCAACTGCTGAAGGAAAAAGATAAAATTTTGCGCGTTGGAAACCCCTTGCGAGGCGGCTTTGGTGCACTTTCAAAAGCTGATGCACGCAGACGCTTGGGGTTGCGTGAGGATCAGTTTTTGATTCTTTCCTTTGGGGGAAGTCTTGGCGCGGAGGAGGTCAATGCGGCGGTCATCCGGATGATGCATTCGCTGGTTGCAGGCAATCCCGATCTTTTGCATATGCATGCCTCCGGAAAACGCGACTATGACAACACCAAGGTACAATTTTTTGCGGCGGGATTGCACAGCGCCGAAAACTGTGTGCTTTCGGATTATATCTACGATATGCCATTGCGCATGGCGGCGGCGGATCTGGTTATTTCCCGTGCGGGAGCCATGACGCTCTCGGAGTTGGCGCTGATGAAAAAAGCCTGCGTGCTGATCCCATCTCCGTACGTTGCGGATAATCACCAGTATAAAAACGCCAAAGCGCTTGCGGATGCAGGTGCCGCGGTGCTGATTGAGGAGTCCTCCCTTGAAAAGGAGACTTTGACCGAAGCCGTGCGTGACTTGCTTGCCAATGCCGAAAAACGCAAGCAAATGGAGCAGAATATCGT
Organism: Clostridia bacterium; assembly: GCA_017452665.1. GTDB lineage: Bacteria > Bacillota > Clostridia > Oscillospirales > CAG-272 > UMGS1865. The sequence goes on along the minus strand of JAFTLZ010000159.1, from coordinate 4,376 downwards.
CTGCTTTGCCGATCCGGATGCAAACAAGCGCATCTGGCAGGAGATTCTCACGCTGACGAAAAAATCGTCCGGATAAAACAACAGAAAGGATGTTTCAAACATGAATGCCGAAAAAACTCGCAATGATACTCGCCGTGCCGAGGAGGCAGAGCTTCTCTCTCCGAACCGTACGCCCCGTGCCGTACGCAAAAAGCCGAATCAAGGCTTGATGCGTCTGCTTCGTGCCGCGATGCTGCTGATGGGCGGAATGATTTTGGTTTTTGGACTGCTGTTGATCGTTTTGCCGATCTTTAAGGTTTCACAGGTCGAGGTTGCAGGAAACAGCTTTTACACCGCTGAACAGCTGGCAGAGGCTTCCGGAATCGAGGTGGGAGACGAGCTGCTTGCCGTGGATATGCAGGATGCTGTAAACCGGATTTTGAAGGCGTGTCCCAATGTGGCAAAGGTGTCGATCGGGGTTTCTTTTCCGTTTGGTATCACCATTACCGTGGAGGAACGCACCGATGTGATGTACACCGAGTACAACGGAAAACATATTTCGCTCGACCGCTCTTTTCGCGTGCTCGAGATGATTGATAGCGGGGAAACCAGGTTTTCCCCGTTTCTGTATGTTCAATTACCCAAGATTGCCTCGGTCAGCGTTGGCGGAAAGATCGTTTTTGCAGATGCCGCGGCGGATTTGACCTACGTGGGAACGCTGTTGGATTTTCTCAAAGAAAAGGAGCTGTTGGCAGATGTGACGGAGGTGGATTTTTCGGAGCGCTTTTCGGTTTCGTATACTTTGCAGGGACGTTGCCGCGTAGAGCTGGGGAGCGTGAGCGCTTTGGATACCAAGCTACTACTGGTCAACGAGATTCTGAACAGCAAAGGCGGCATTGATGCGGCATATGCTGTGATTGACGTATCGGACACACAAAAGCCGACCTACCGTGTGGTGGATGCATCCGAGCTTTCCGACTTTTCCGCTTTTATCGCGGTTTAACAGAATTGGAGAGATAAGCGAGCGGCTCTCTCCCATTTTTTGACTCTTGGCGGAACTGCAAGGGTCGAAAAAATGCGTTTTTTACAGCCAAAAAGAAAGTTTTTTGAAAATAAATGTGAATTTATCAAAAAAATTTAAGAAAACATCTTGAAAAAATTCAAAAAACATAGTATTATATTATATAGAGTATTTTTTAGAAGCTCCGGGATCGGGGCAAGATTGAAAAAATCTAACGATTTGTAAAGTTCGGGAGGATGAAACCATGACATTTGAACATGATGATAGCCTTGAATGCGGTGTCAATATTAAGGTTATCGGTGTCGGCGGAGGCGGCAATAATGCCGTTAACCGCATGATCGTAACCAATATCCGCGGTGTTGACTTTATTTCCGTCAATACCGACCGTCAAGCTTTGCGGAAGTCCGAGGCTCCCAATCAGCTTGTCATCGGTGAAAAAATTACCAGAGGCTTTGGCGCCGGCGCAAACCCGCAGATCGGTGCGCGTGCGGCAGAGGAATCGATTGACGATATCCGTGCCGTTTTGGAAGGCACCGATATGGTGTTTATTACCGCAGGTATGGGAGGCGGAACCGGAACCGGTGCAGCTCCCGTTTTGGCGCGCGCTGCCCGTGAGATGGATATCCTTACGGTCGGTGTTGTAACCAAGCCCTTTGCTTTTGAGGGCAAAAAGAGAATGGAGCAGGCTGAGGCCGGCATTGCGGAGCTGGCACAGTACGTAGACTCCCTGATCGTGATCCCCAACGAGAGATTGAAGCAGGCTTCCAACGCAAAAATCTCGCTTTCCAATGCGTTCAGCATTGCCGATGATGTTTTGCGCCACGGTGTACAGAGTATTTCCGACCTGATCAATGTTCCCGGTATCATCAACCTCGACTTTGCCGACGTAACCAGCGTAATGGCAAACGCAGGCTATGCACACATGGGCGTTGGTTCTGCAACCGGTAAGGATAAGGCAGAGCAGGCGGCGAAGGAGGCGATCTCCAGCCCGCTGTTGGAGACCTCTATCAAGGGCGCAAAGGGCATTTTGATGAACGTTTGCGTTTCTCCCGACGTGGCTTTGGAGGATGCAGAGCTGGCATCTACCTTGATCGCGCAGGAGGCAAATCCCGAGGCAAATATCATCTGGGGTGTTACCTTTGATAACGAGCTGGACGATGAGATGAAGATTACCATCATTGCAACCGGCTTTGAAAAGAAGCCTGAGGACGCGACCCGCAACGTCAGCAATCTCAAAACCAATCCGGAGTCTCCCTTTAAAAAGGAAGGCGCAGTAAAAACTGCGGCTCCCGCGGCTACGGCACCTGCCGAAAAGCCTGCACCCGCAGCAAAGCCCGCAGCAGAGGCTCAACCCGTGAAAAAGGTAGTCAAGCCCGCTCCGAAGCCTGCTCCCAAGCCGCAGGATGACGACGATTTTGACGATCTGTTTGATATGTTCAAAAAGAAGTAATTGAGAACATAAAACAAGCGTAGCAAATGTAAGTTGCATTTGCTACGCTTACTGTTTATTCAATTCAAAAGTGTCAAATTCGCGGAGTTGTCAAAAGCAATGATGTTATATACATTTGGAACAATTATCTCACTTCCGTCGGCAAGGATATTTCCCTTAAATGTAATTCTAACCTTATCTCCAACGGATAATCCTGCAATGGATTTACCTGATTTCATTACGGTGGGAATGCGAAACGCGCCAAAAGCAATGCTATCCCATCCTGAATCACCATACGGGTCTACTATAATATAGGAATCGGAGACACTTATAATTATTGCATTAAACCAATACATCTCGTCCGCATTTATTTCACCATTTTTATGCGTTATAGGAGACAATACAGCAATATCGTAAACATACGCAATTTGGGCGGGAGAAGTTTCCGCAATGGCACCCTCGTGAGTGATTCTTACGTCATCATCAACAGATAAACCATCAATTTTTTTACCGGAATCAAACATCGTTGTGGAAACATATAGGCGCTCATAGTGAAGTCGTTCCCAGCTTCCTACATACGGCTCGACCAAAATGAAAGAGTCGTATACCTCGACAACCTTACCGCAAAACCAACGTGTACCGTCTGCATTTTCTCCGCTAAAAGAATATTCATTTGTGCCGCCGGACAGCTCATCGGTGTTTGTCATCGAGAGCGGATCAGTTAAAAAGAAAGCTCCAACAGCGATGCAAGCAACGATTGCCAGCACAACAATGGCGATGGCGGGCTTTTTGTAGCGCAGAACCGAACGGATACGCTCCTTGATGCTGACCTCACCAAATGCCAACGGATAGGCGGAAATCAGCCTGCGCGGGGCACTGCAGTTGACCAATGCCTCGGCGTAGGGCTTTTTGATCTCGTTTCCCAAGCTGCGAAGCACCTTTTCGTCGCAGGCAAGCTCTAAATCGCGGCAAAACAGCGAGTAGGCAACCCACATCAGCGGATGGAACCAATACACACTCAAAAGCAAGAATCCAAGCGGCTTCCACCAATGGTCTCGGCGCGACAGATGCGCTTTTTCGTGCGCGATGACGTAGGGAATATCAGCTTCGTTTATCGAAGTCGGCAAAATCACGCGCGGGTGGAAGACTCCGATAATAAACGGGGAAGAGATCGTGTCACAAAGCCAAATGCCTTTTTCCAACGGGAGCGCCTCGCGCACCTGCCGCCGAATACGGAAATAGGTGACGATGGCATAGATCAGCAGATGGATCAGCTCGATCAACCAAATGATAGAAGCGACAAACGCGATGATTTGCATGGGATTGACGCTGGCGCCGATTTCGGGCGTCAGATTTTCGGATAAGATCGGGTTGACCATGTTGTTAATGGCAGGAATTCCACTGTGAATGGTTGGTGTTTGCGCAGTAAGAATCTCTTTCGGAACGGTCTCGGTGCTGGGAATCAGACTGAAAACACTTTGCAACGAGAAGGGCAATAACAGGCGTATCCCAACCAGCGCCCACAGCACGCAATGAATGGCTTTTGGCGCGCGCCGCAATATCAGGCGCAAAAGAAGGACGGCAAGCACCAACCAACCGGCGGCAATGCTCATGTTTAACAGCTTTAAAAATACAGTTTCCATCTCAATCCTCCCGATATTCGTCAATCATGCGGCGCAGGTAGGCAACTTCCTCTGCACTCAAGGGCTTACGGGACGTAAAGGCGGCGAGAAAAGCGGGCAGCGAGCCTTCAAAATGCTCACCCACAAATTTTTCGCTTTGCAGAGCGTAAAAATTCTGCTTGGAAATGCGCGAGCGCACCGTACCGCCCTCATTTTGAAAGATCCCCTTGTCGCACAGTCGCTTAAGAACGGTGTATGAGGTGGTCTTTTTCCATTGAAGCACCTCGGCGCTGATTTTGGCAAGCTCGGTTGCAGAAATTGGCTC
>JAFTLZ010000158.1 GCA_017452665.1 Clostridia bacterium | reverse complement strand
TACTTGTATTCAAGGCATACCACATTTCATCAATACCGTCGCTAATCTGTTCATCCATGCAATCATCGTAAGTTACATCCAACATTGCATCATGTGCATAAGCTTGGAAAATCCCAAACACAGAAAAATTGAAAGTCATGATCAAAGCCATAAACAATGCGGTTGATTTTTTGATCAATTTCATAGTCGTCCAACCCCCTATTATTTGTTATTTGAAAACAGCATCCACAAAAGCGTTAACCTCAAACAATCCCTCAACAGCGGTTTTTCCTGTTTTATCAGTTTCTCTACATGTTTCCGTATCAGCTATATTCATCAAAGCATCGTAATATTGTCCAAAAGAATAAGTTAGAATATCCTCACCATCACGTGTGCCATCCGGATATTCATCATATAAAAATTTTGTTAGATAGTATTGCCCATCAAGCTTGATACATGGAAAAGTAGACAATTCATTGTCGTATATTGATATTGAATGGTATATGTGATTTTTATCCGACAAATTTAAATAAATAAAAGTTTTATCATAAGTGACAGAATCTTTAATATTGTAACCGTCATTAAATTCAGGCTTATAATATTGGAAGTGTTCTATAGTAGGAACGCTTGCATCGTCGGAAAGTATATCCGTAACGAGGGATGCCTTATTAACCTGAAATGCTGCAATTAAATTTTCATCGTTATAATATTCTTGAATATTCTCCGCGCAGTCAAACTTTACCCAAGTATACTCCGATCTGTTTGAATAGAAAACAGCTTCAGATGTATAATCTCCGCTATAATACGCACACATGTAATAATAACTGTCAGGATCAAATTCCACAAGCAAAGCCTGTTTTCCGGCCTTGATTTCATTTATTTTATCTTCCCATGTTTTTGAGATTGGATCACTCTCCTGCAGGGCAGGAAGTTCACGTAAATATTCCTTTAAAGAATCAACCATATCATCATCCAGTGAAACGGCACCTTCAATGGGTTCTCCTACTGCGCCGCCCGTGGTGGAGACAGTATCATCGGTTGTTGTGGTAGTATCTGTTTCGTCTCCCGCGGTCTCGCACCCCGCAAGGCTGAAAACAAAGAGAGTAGCAATAAATACCAAAAACAAACTCATCAAATTTCTTTTCATTGATCAAACCCTCCATAAATATTTAGTTTGTTGTGATTTCATTTTAACATATTTTGGATGGCATTTCAAGTACTTGAAATGATTTTTTTGAAAAGAATCATATTGTTTACAAATTCTTAAAAAAATCCCGCCGATCGCGCAAATGCTTTGTTTCAAGCATCCACGCCATCAGCAGGTGCGCCATTTTTATCATCAACCGTTCCCTCGCGCAAACAAATTTTTGCAAAGCAAAGCAATCGGCGGAGCTAAAATCATTCCCAAAAGTCCAAACAGGCAAAATCCAACATAGCTTGCAAACAGCGAAAGCAACGGATGCAGCCCCAGGCTGTGCCCAACCAGCTTCGGCTCCGCAATCTGCCGCACGAGCAAAACGACCAGATATAAAATCAACAGGCCAAAACCAAGATAAAAGTTCTTCTGCAGCAAAACGATTACCGCCCACGGGATCAAAACCGTCCCAACACCAAGCACCGGTAAAAGATCCACCACCGCGGTCACCAGCGCCAGCAAAAAGGCATATTCCACTCCAAGGATCAAAAATCCGATCAGCAAAATGACAAAGGTCACCCCTAACAACAGCAAATACGCCCGCAAATATTTGCGCGAGATCTCCCGCAGCTTCTCCCGCACCGTCGGCAATCGCTTGCGAATCCCCTGCGGCAAAATTGAGACCAACGTGCGCCCGATTTTCTCCCCGTCCGCACAAAAGTAAAAGCAGGATATCACCGTTACGCCAACCACCAAAAACACCGACGGCAAGGAGGAAAGCACCCCGCCCGCCAGATCGGGCAAGCGCGCACTGACCGAGGTCAACACTCCCGTCACCATCTCGGTCACTGTATTGTAAAGCCCTTTACGAAAGCTTCCATCCGACGTGTGCAAAAATCCAAAGCCCTCAATCAGTTCTTCCAGACGTACCATCGCATTCTCCAGCGTCTCCGAAATCCCCTCGCCCTCGGCAAGCAACCGATTCACCAAGCCGCCAAGCTCCGTGACAAGCCGCGCCGCCGCAAACCAGATGCCCCATCCGCCAAGCCCGATCACCGCCACCAAAAGCACCACGGCGCACAGCTTTTGAGATACGTGCGTATGCCTTGCGATCTTTGTTGCCAACGGGCGAATTATCAACGCCAACAGCCATGCAATCAAAAACGGGAGCAAAAACGGAAAAACAAAGCGCAAAAAGCCGTAAAGCAATCCGCCCCCCAAAACCAGCACCAAAAGCACTGCCGCTATGCGCTCCCACCGAATGTTTTCCACTTTTTTGTCTCCTTTTGCAACATCTTTTACTATCATATCCAAACTGTTTGTAAATTATTTCTCAAAATGCAAGAAACCCTTGACAAGTCCCCGTTTTTTTGTTACAATTTTTACGATGCAAAAAGAAAGGAATATTGATATGGGAAAACATGAACAAGCACGTAAAACAGAACAGCTCCGTCAGCTCCGTGAAGCGGAACGGCAGGCAGAGCTGGAAAAACAAAAACAGCAAAATCGCTTGATGTGGATGATCGTGGCAGGCTTTCTTGCCGTGGTCCTGCTCGCCTCCGGCATCACGGTTCTGGTCTCGTTTTTGACAAGTGAGCCCCCCGCTCCCGGAGTGCCTATGGACGATTTGGATCTTACCGATAAAGACATCTCGCACTTCACCGATACCGATCAGGTCACCGATTACGTCAAGCTCAACGTCACTTATACCGATCAGGATGGCACCGAACACACCGGCGATATCATCATCCAGCTCTACTCCGAGGTCGCACCGATCACGGTCGAAAACTTCCAGAATCTGGTCAGCAAAAAGTTTTACGACGGTTTGACCTTCCACCGCATCATTAATAATCGCATGATTCAGGGCGGCGACCCACTGGGTAACGGATATGGCGGAAACACCGATGAGAACGGAAACCGGATCAATATCACAGGCGAATTCTCCGAAAACGGCATTACAAATAACCTCTCCCACATCCGTGGAGTTGTCTCCATGGCGCGCTCCGATCCCTACGACAGCGCAAGCTCTCAGTTTTTCATCGTACACCAAACCAACGCCGCCACCGCCGCTTGGGACGGTAGCTACGCCGCATTCGGCTATGTTGTTTACGGAATCGAGCACGTCGACGGAATTGCTGCTGTTAGAACCAATTCAAGCGATGCCCCCATTAACCCCGTAACCATCAATACCGCAAGCTTTGTGGAATACAACGGGTAACCCAGCCCGCAGAGCATGAAAAAAGCAGACACGGTATCTTCCATACACGAATATGCACCCCAAAAATGTCTAACTTTTGGGGTGCATGTTAAAATCACTGTGATACCATTATACATCAAGCAAAAAGCAGATACAATAGAATGTTCAAAATTCATTCTAAATGTTCCAAAGCTGCCCAAAGCTTTGCGATGCTCTCAATGAGTCCATCTTATGCTTTTTCACCGAAGGAATACCGGATCAAATTCATAATTTCGTCTCAAGCATTTCATTCATCTTATATACCTCTAATTTATATAATGTATACATTATATAACCTAAAAGTCTATGTATAAAAGCTTCGGACGTTATATAATATAGACATTATATAATGAAAGGAGCGCATAGCGATGCATCTGCGTATTGACGAAATTCTGAAAGAAAAAGGGAGAACCAAATACTGGCTCTATATTCAGTTGGGTCTGAGCTATCAGAATCTCAACCGTATCATCAACAACCAGACCGGCGGAATCAAATTTGAAAATCTCAAGGCGATTTGCGACATTCTGGAATGTACCCCCAACGATCTGTTCACCGAATATCATCAAGCGTCCAACTCCGATATCCCCAAAAATGCTGATTCTGATCACTGACCGAATACTCATCGAACGAAAATTAACTACCTTTTTAAATGCGCACGGTGTGTATCTGTTTTGCGCCGTTCCTGAAACGGGCGCTTACCTTTGCGAGCAAAAGGACACCGGCTCTGTGATTCTGGATTGCGTGTCCAATCTGCACAAGTGCGAGAAGCTTTGTGCAGAGCTACGCACCCGATATCCGGAGTTACCCATTGCCGCCATTGTTCCGCGCGACAGCATCCCGAATCTCCCCGCAGATCGAATTTTGCGCGATCCCGCCGACGGAGTATCCTATCCGTTGCTGGAGGATGCGCTCCGTTTTTGCCATTCCTGCGGCTGGGATGAGCGTCCGTTTACGGTTTACGACCTGCGTGTGGGTTTGGATCCGGACGATGTTTACTACATGGGCTACCATCTACCGCTCTCGCCGAGTGAGCATAAAATTTTGCGATGCCTGTTTTATCGGGCGCCGCGCGTGACTTCAACGAGTGATCTGATGGCGCTGTGCTACCCGGAGCAGAGCGAAAAGCGTGCCAATCTTTCGGTTTTGATCTCCCGAATTAACAGACGCGCTGCAAAAATCGATACACGTCCGCTCATTGTCAATATTTACGGCGAAGGTTACCGTCTCCGAAATGGGATTTTTACTTA
>JAFTLZ010000157.1 GCA_017452665.1 Clostridia bacterium | reverse complement strand
TGCATTGGCAGTTTCAACGGGCGTCTCCTCGGTTTCAGCAGCCTCTTCGGTTGCGGGTTCTTCAACAGCTTCCTCGGCGGGAGCTTCGGTTTCGGCAGATGCTTCAACAGCATCTTCCTCAACTGTCTCTTCGGTAGCTTCTTCCACGGTTTCTTCGGGTACTTCCTCAGCAACTTCTTCGGAAACTTCCTCAACGGATTCCTCTGCGGTTGCGTCTGCTTCTTCGGCAACCTCTGCCATGGTTTCTACTGCCTCTTCCACGATCTCGTCCTCGGATTCGAGTGCGCCCTCGGGAAGAACCATCGTATTCATCATTGCATCTGCAACGATCGCGTCTACCACTGCGCGGAACGCTTCGGGATTCATTTCTTCATCCAGCATCAAAGCGATTGCATCGGTGGAATCTGCGGATTCGTTGAAGTTTTCTGCCATTGCCTCAGCAACTGCGGCGCTGACAGCGTCCTCATCTGCGTTTGCGGCATCCTCATCCGCATTTACGGTCTCATTCAAGCCTGCAATCAGCTCGTCAACCATGCTCTGCGTCTTTTCATCTGCGACTCTAAGATCTTCTTGAACCTGTTCGGAATCCTCCAGAACGATTGCGGAAGCCTCATCCAACAGTTGGTTGAGCGACTCTTCCACTGCCTCGCTTGCATCCACGTCTGCGGCATCCTCCTCGGCGGGAGCAACCTCTGCGCGCAAAGCGTCTGCCAGGTCGTCAATGCTTTCTGCAAGGCAAGCATCGGGATCTTCGATCTTATCGGGAACCACAACGGGTTCAACTGCGGGAACATCACCCTCAGTGTCGATCACCAGGATCGGGTTGGTGCCGCGGCGCTCGATGCGCATCAGCTTCAAGCCGATGAAGAAGATGACCAGGAGAACAAGCAGTACCAGCAGAATGATCAGTGCGATACCGGGGGCGGTAACCCAGAAGGGTGCGTGGTACACGGGAGCTACCACGAAGCTAACGGCGTTCTCGGTGGAGAAATTCTCAATAATATAATAGGAACCGTCGTCGCTCAGCTTGACGCTGTATTTTTCGGTTGCGGGAACCATCTTCTCGTTGGCGGCATCATAAACGTAGATATCTGCCAAGGACAGCGGATCGCAATTTTCGTTTTCAACCAATGCAGAGCTTACGGGAATGATCAGCGTATAGGTATCGCCTTCAGCCGCGCCGTTGATCTTCAACGAATATGCGGTGTAAACGCGGTGGCCGCGGATGGTCTTACTTGCAACATCGGGAACCATGAAGTCTACATTCACAGCATCGGAGATGCCGTTGGAACCGATGAGGATCATCTGATAGGGATTCTCTGCTGTTCCTACAGTGATGTAGTTGCGCTTCAAAGTCAGCGTTGCCTGCAGATCGGCATCCGTTACGTTGAACGCGTAATTTTCGAACTCACCGTCAACACCGGAGGGCAGGGTCACCTTTACCGTATAGGTACCGGGCACGCTGACACCGTTGGTGGAAACGAGGTTATCGTTTGCGTCGTAATAGCTGTAAACAATTTTGGAAAGAATGTCTGCGGGGATATCTGCACCGTTTACAACAAGCTGATATACCACTGCAAGATTTTCGGGATCGTTCAGATTGGTCAGATCCGCCTCACCAAGATAGGTTGCGTCGGAAATGGAAGCCGAGTAGATCTTCTTCTCGATCACAACATCCTGGCTCAGGTCACCGGCCTCTACCGCCGACAAATCGTACATCGTTGCATCGGGGCTGACAGCAACCACAACATATGCGGTTTCGCTCTCGCCCTTTTTCACCTGGCCGTAAAGACCCATTTCATACGCCCCGGTCAAGGTGTAGTAAACGTTGTTTTCTGCATCGTAGACCATCACGTTGAGCGCGCAAACGTCGTTGCCGTTTGCATCCTTGCCCTTTGCAGTGATCTGATAGATTCCGTCGTCACCGTAAACAAAGCGGTGAGTATCGCGGTTCCATTCCACGCTATTGATCTTGATCGGATTGATCGTTACCGTAACGGGAAGATCCGGAACGATGTAGTTAGCCGAAATATTGCCCGCCAAAACTGCATCGGCATACACCGTTACTTCGCCGGCACCGGTTGCTTCAAAGCTGATCGCGCCGACCTGTACCGAAACACCATGAGGTGCATTCAGCAGCTCATAGCCCTCTACCGTTACGTTGGCATAACCGATTCCGGCAGGGTTATAGGTTACCGATGCGGTACCGTTGGTCTTCCAGCTCAGCTCCGCAGGCTTGATGCGTGCGGGAACCTTGATTTCCTCACCCTCGGCGGTGGTTACGATGATACAAGTCGCTTTTTGAACGTTTGGATCATCGAATTTCGCCGTTGCACCGGTCAGCGACACGGTAGCATCGGTGGTACCGTCATAGGTCTTGGTCCAGTAGCCGTTTTCATAGGTCAGCCCCGGAAAGTTCAACTCTCCTGCTGCATTGGAAGAGCCTGCGCTTGCGACGATTCCCAAGCAGCAAACCAATGCCACCAGCATAGTAAGGACTGCGACCGTTTTGGCCAAACCGAACTTACGTTCTGTCTTCATGCGTTGATTTTTCATTTCAACATCAACCTTTCCATAAAAAATTCGCGACGGTACGCACACAAACGGAGCAGGCGCCGTGCCGCGTGTTTTTATATTCTGTTTTATTATACCACACCAAAAGAATCTTGTCAACACAATTTTTTGTATTTTCTCTGCATTTTTTGAAAAACTTTGCTGTTTTTTCGTTTTTTGACAGCATCAAAAAAACCGTTTGCCAAACCGTGCGTGCAAAATGTGCCGTTTTTTTCCATTTTCCTGCGCAAGCGGCAGCAAAGTAAAAATGCAGATGCCTGTAAAAACATCCGCATTTTGTTTAGTGTACTGCATTGCACCGTGCAGATTGGCTTGCGTCAAAAGAAGGAAAGGTACTCCCGCACGTATAAAGCCATCGGCTCGCCAAGATCCTCCAGCCCATAAAACGAATCGTCAAATTCATCGAACGAATATTCCTTCTCCATTTTTTGAAACTGTCTGACGCTGATGAATGCAAAGCGACTCAAATCATTGACGTCAATTTGATTTTCACTGACGAAGCGCTCAAACAATGCTCTGTGTTTCTCTGCCTTCAGCTGTTCCAGCGCGTCGGTCAAATAAGGCGCTCCTGCACGGCTGGAATTGGCAAAATACTGACACAAGCCCCCGTTATTGACCTCCATTTCGTAGACGTATGCAACGTAAAGCACGCGCTGATGCTCGTTCAGTGCCAAAAGCCCATCTTTTTCGTCCTCGTGTGCAGACATCACTGCATCCGCACGCGCCCACGCCGCACTGACCAGCTCATCATCCTCAAGCGCGCAAAGCTCCTCTGCCGTCATGCTCCGGTATTTTTCATCCTCTTCGTTCAATTCCGCCGCAACGGTATCGGCAATCAGATCTCTTTGTGCAAACAGCTTTTTCAAAAATGAAAACATATATATTTCTCCCTTCGGTATCTCCCGGACAGTGCAATCATTATACTACCAATCCGCGGAATTGTCAAGCTTTTTGACGAAATACCGTACACATCCTTCAAGTTGAAAGCATCTAAACCAAGCCTTTAGGAAATCACGCGGCGAAAGATCTGCATTTCCCCGTTTTTCACGCGTTGCACGAAATCGTCCTCATCGCGAATCGGCGTTTCGGATTGCATTCCGCCAAAGCGCGTTTGTTTGCCGCCGATGTGATTGTCCGTTCCCGCAAACGGGAGCAGAGCGTAGTTCTTTGCGTACTGCTCCGCCATTTCATTTTCAAAATCGGTACGGTTGGCGTTGTAGATCTCCACGCCGTGCACGTGCCGCGGGAACAGGCGGATGTGGTCGATATAAGCCGCCTCGCGGAAGGGGTGCGCCTGAATGATCAACGCGCCGTTTTCAGCCATCAGGGTCAGCTGCTCGGTCTTTTTCATTGCCTCGATCTCCGGGTGCGCCAAAAACCACGCCTGATCCAACCCGTAGATCAAAAAATCCGTTCCGCGGTGGGATGCCTCCAGTCCGCAAAAGACCGAAAATCCGAGCTCGCGACCGATTTTAACGCCCTCCTCATAATCCGAAAAATAAAAGCGGATGCGCTCCTCATAAGGCAGGGAGCGGTCGATATTGATATTGCCGTCGATAAAATGATTGGTGATAAACACGCCCGCGTACCCTGCTTGTTGATAAAATTCAAGCGTCTCCCGCACACCGCAGCGCGCACATTTGCTGACGGGCGAGGTGTGTAAATGCGTTTCGTACAGATACATTTTGCTTCTCCTTCGGTATTTTTACCTGCTTATTGTACCACATTTTTGTTGTTTTTTCAATCAAAATGAAGTTTTTTTCTCGAATTTTATTCGGTACGTTCAAACAACGGCGTAACGGCGAATAAAAAAGGATGCCGCAAATGTGTTTTCACACTTGAGGCATCCTTTTTTGTTACTCATATACGATACGCCTCCGTTTTCGCTCATTGTACCGTACAGAGGTGGGATTGCACACCGACAAATCGGTCAAAAAGTTTGTTTTTCGAAACAAATTGCACCGGCTTCTATTTTGTGGCGCATCCGTGCGTCAGAACAAGCCCTGCCGCCTTGAGTCGGTCGATCATCATTTTTCTTTCCGCATCGGAGTACCGTTTCATCGGGAAGCTTGCGTTTCCTACCCGATACCCCATCTCCTCCAGCACGGCTTTGGTTGCGGGGATGATGGAATCCTGTTTCAGAGCCGAAATAATCTCCGTCATCTTCAACTGATATTCGCGTGCAGCATCAAGATTACCTTCCATGAAGCAGTCGTATACGCCGCGCACCAGATCCAGCATAAAATTATAGGTGGTTCCGATTCCGCCGTCGGCGCCCGCGCTCAGCCCCATCAGCAGCATTTCGTCGGGCCCGTTGATGATGTTCATCTCGCCTTGAGTCAGGCGTTTTAATTCCATCATCTGGAAGTAGTCCGAGCTTGTCCATTTGATTGCGGTGACGTTGTCGATTTCAAACGCACGTGCGGCAAATTTTGCGTTCATAAAAAAGCCTGCGGCAAGGTTGTAATAGATCATCAGCGGGATATGAATGGCATTTGCCAACGCCTTGTAGTAATTGTACACGTCGTCCTCGTCGTACTGAAAAAAGAGCGGCGGCGTTGCGGATATGGCGTCGGCACCGCAGTGCTCGGCGTGCTTGGCAAGCGCGATTGCCTCGTTGAAATCGGTGGAAGCGACCTGAACGATGCAGGGCTTGCGGTGTCCCACGATGCGAATTGCTTCCTCGGCGAGCACCCGTCTCTCCGACGGGCGCAGGGCAAGCCCCTCCCCGGTAGCGCCTGCAACGTAAAAGCCGTCCGCGCCCCCGTTGAGCAGATCCTCGATCAACTCTCCAAGTACTGCACAGTTGATGCTTTCATCCTCGTTCAGCGGTGTGACAAGGGCGGGCATAATTCCCTTCAGCTTCATCCTTCAAGCCTCCATTTCTGTTGCAGAATCACAGCAGGCGCATTCTTTTCAGGACGTGCATAAAAAACGGTCAGGAGACTGCCGTCCGAAAGCTCGACCGTAGAAGGATATCCCAGGTCGTAGCTGACCTCGTTTCTGTAAAGCTCGTGATCCGTATCCCATGTTTTTCCGTTGTCGCGGCTGAGCATGACCCTGATTCCGTACGGGACCGAACGGTATCCGTAAACCGAGATCAAAACACCCGAAGAATGCTTGATCAGATGGGCGGGGGCGCCGCCGCGCTCGGACAAAAGCGGTTCGGGCTTTGACCAGCTCCGGCCTCCGTCTGCGGAAACCGATTGGTAGGTCGTGAACACATTCTTTTTCGTTGCGGTTGCGGGGCGCTGTGCGCGGATGTGACAGAGTACCGTTCCATCCTCCAGCTCAATCGCGTGCGGCTCGCAGGAAAGGAGCTTTTCTCCTTCGTAAACAATATCCTCGATACTGCCAAGGTATTCCATGTTGCCGGTTTCGGGATGCACACAGTATGCACAAACGCAATCGTCCGACATCATCGAATTGTTCTTTGAGAAGGTTCTGCCCACCCAAAGGATGCTCCCGTTTTTCAATTCGATCGGCCCGTGCGGAGAGGTCACGGGGCTTTTGTAAAGTTCGCCAAAGCGAACCCCGCAATCAAAGCTGACGCGGAAGGTTGCGCCGAGATCCCGCTTCTCCTCTTCCTCGGTAACGGTATCCAGGTACGAGAGCGCGTAGGTCTTATACGGTTCGCTCATCGCACCGTTTGCGTGCTTTCGCTGAAAGTCTACGGTGTTATTGAAGGAGGTCACCATAACGCCGCTTTTGCCAAAAGCCAGAATGCCTCCGTCGCGGTCATCAAGCACCGTATCAATGACGGGCGCGGGTGCGGTGTAGGTTCTCCCTTCATCCTCGCTATAAGAGATCACGGTTTTCCCAAACGGACATATATGCTCGATGCGGAAGCCGGAGGCAACCACAGCAAGCTTTCCGTTTTGCAGTCTTGTTACGGTTGGCCATGCAAAGTACCGATGCCGACCCAAATTGCTGCTCATAATGATTTTTGGTTCGCCGATCTTTGTAATTTTCATACTTTCCTCCTTGACATTATATCAAATGTACAGTATAATTATAGAGGGTTTCTTGTCGGATTGCAATAAGCTTTTCGGAAATCATCAAAAAATATTTGTCGGATTGGGAAAAGTCATATGTATAACGAGCTAACAATCAATACGCCGCTGCGGGAATTCAGCATTTTTTTGCAGGATGGATTTTATCACAATCTGTCTCCCGGCAATATTCACAAGCATAATTATACCGAGATTCACCTGATTCTCGGCGGGCTCGCCGTTTTCAGAATTGGGGAACAGATTTGCAGGTGTGAGAGCGGGGATATGCTGATCATCCCGCAAAAAGCTTTGCACAGCTGTATTCAGCAAGAGGAATCGGTCAAGCACACGGCGTTTCAGATCAATTATGATACGGACGAGTTTGCAATCTATCCGATCAATCCGCATATCCTGTCCGATTTTTTTGACGAAATTCAGCATTGCAGTGAAACGAACGATTACAGCAAGCTATCCGCTTTGATGGCGTTATTATGCAGTTATTTTTGCAAAAGCAAGGATATCAACATCAAACGTGTCAACGATTACGGCTTTTTGATACAAGAGTTTTTTTCAACGCATTACAGCGACAACGTGCATCTTTGCGATCTTGCAAGCCTCCTCCATCTTTCGGAACGGCAGGTAGAACGACTGGTTGTGGAATGCACCGGAAAAAGCTTTCGCGATGAGCTTGCCGCAACGAGAATTACGATGGCAAAGCACCTGATCAAAACGTCCGGGCAATCCCTGAACGAAATCGCACAGTGCGTCGGATACCGTTCTTACGCGGGCTTTTGGAAGGCGTTGAAAAAGGATACGCCGGAAAAGAACAGTATTATTGAAAAACAGTAAGGCACACACCGAGACCACGCAAAAAAATTACTTGTATCTCCTTTTTAATGTGTGGATAATCGCCATAAAGCCAATCGATGTCAGGCACAAACCGAAAGGCAAACCTTTTGGAAAATCAATAATAAAGTACCTCAACGCACCAAAATATGACACTGCCATCACAACCAGCATAACGATCGTATGAACATCAAGAGCCCTGACAGAGGAAAACGGATTTCTTCTGGATAAAATGATCATCAAATAAAATGCAACGTATACCAAAACGCCCATTACAAGGTTCATAATCGACAGCTGTATTTTGCCATCAACACTTGAAAAAAGCGCAAATAATACAGATGGTACAATCGCCAAAGTCAAGCAAACAACCGTTATCATTTTAGAACGCTGCATAAGCCATTCGAGAAAGCTCCTTAACTTGGTTTTAGGCATTTTACTCTCCGAAACGACTTTGTATAAATCTTCGATTGTCACTCCTAAGGCTTCTGCAAGTGGCAACATCAATTCGGTAGAGGGATATGCGCTTCCGTTTTCCCATCGGGATACAGCCTTATTTGTTACTCCAAGTTTTTCTCCTAATTGGCTTTGTGATAGTCCCTTCTTTTCTCTCAATTCGCAAAGGTAGTTGCCAAAACTGTAATTTTTCATTTCAATACCTCCTATCGTTTGTGATCTCATTATACCACAAAAAGGGGCCTTTTTCAACAATTTGCTTGCAAAGCACCTATCTACAAATGGTAGAAATACGTATTCAAAGCCAAAAATCGGCATTGGAGGGTTCAAAACAGACAGCTTTGTTCATCGTTTCTTTCTGCTTCCAAGTTTTTACAGTGCGTCAGATACCGCTCTTACGCGGGCTTTTGGAAGGCGTTGAAAAAGGATACGCCGGAAGGAAGCAGTTTTCTGATAAAATAACCAAAAGGTTTTAGCTGCAAAATAGCCGCTAAAACCTTTTTATAATTGATGAATCCTCAAGAAAGAGTAGAATACTCATATTTCAGCTTTCTTTATACAGCGCATTCAACAGCAGCTTAAAGGTTCCCTCCTGCTGTACACGGAACTGTGGGCTGAAGGTATACAGAATCACCTCTCCCTTTCCGTATGCCTTGCGCAGCATACACGGCGTTCCTGCCAGATGCTCCTCGCCCCGCATCGCACCATTGCACAATACGTTTTGCTTAGAGACAGTTGCCAAAATCTCAACATTACCGGCAAAATCGCTTGGGACGAGAATCGGACCGTTTGAGTGTGTCAGCGTAAATTTTTTCGGCATCCCATACGTAAGAGGATGATTTTCCTTTGCAATAACCGCGTTCAGCTGTGAGCCGCACGTTAAATAGTCATTCGCTCCAAGCTCCGACGCCTTATCAACAAGCCCAAGCCCCAGCCAATCGTTGATCACACCGCAGGATTTTTCCCATGTGAGCAAGCGTCCACCACGGGAGACGAACTCACGAAGATATTGCCGCCCTTTGATACCGATACCCGTTTGATATTCCTTCGGGCACCCTGCAGGGATCTCATCCCCGTAGCACAGCTTGGCCGGCGGATCGGACGGAAAGATCATCACCTCAATATCCTCCGGAATACCGCTCTCGCGAATCTCGGCATCCATCACAATACGGTAATCAAAGCCATATGCACGTAACAAATTCCGCGTGAAAGCCTCTTCTTCATTTCCGGTAAACGAGACCTTCAACAATCCTATGTGCGCGCGGCGAATCGGCTTGACTGTAGGTGCTGACACTTGCGGTTCGAACACAAAGTTGCCAAGCCCGTCTCTTGCAACGCACTTTCCGTCTGCCAGCATGAAATTTGCGTCACGGTAGCTTGCGTTTTCGCTTGCCAAAAGCGGTCTTTCCCATTTCTCCGCTTCTGCATCGTATAACTCCAGCGCGCTTTCATCCAATTCAAATACAAGCTTTTTTGTATCAACGCCCATCGTCAACGACATACAAAGGTTAGCAGTATCACTCAGGCGCGGTTTTGCGCTGTTCAGCTCCTTACTTGCCTGGTGAGAATACGGCTCTTCGGAAAGCATCACCTGCACAACCGCATATTTGGGCTGTGCCAAAGGAATGTAAATGCTACCTTTTTTGAAGATTCGATCCCCATGTACAACATCGTTTTTCAGGCGGAACATTTCTACACGCTGATTGTGTAACAATTCAATCAAATGCTCGGTTGCAGAGAGGTCGTTCTGGTCACACGTAATGACGTATGCTTTAATCTCACCCCCGTGACCGCGCTTTGTTTGCTCCAGCGCTTTTTGTGCCATTGATTTGAGAATTCTGACGCGATTGTTTGCCGCATATTCAACAAGTGCCATCGATGCAATATACATTTGATCAACAATATCGCGCAGATGCCACCAACCGCCCTCCCACGGATCGGGGCAGATTGCACAAGGCTCCAGAATGTGCTCGCGCGCGGTGCAAAGCTTTAGGGTTTCGGGATCAATATAATCCGGTGTTGCAATACGCACGTCGGCGTTTTCGGTCAGCATTCCCGCAATGTTGTGCAAACACGCGCTGCCATAGAAGGAAGAAATCGGAAAATCACTGAAAAACGGATCTCCCGCAACAATTCCCTTGCGCCCTGCCAAGGATAACTCCATTGCCATATACGTGCCGTAAGCTGCCGTTTCCCGGTGGACGACCGGAGAAATATGCGGGCAGATCGGATCGCATTTCGGCGCAATGGACATTCGGTTTTCATCCGGGCACTGGTGGTGGTGATCCTGAAAGATCTGCGGCATGAAACGGCGTACAAGAATATCGTTCAAGTGCCGCGATTCAATGACAGATTCCCGCAAGGCATCGCGATTGTTGGCATGCCCCGCCCAGTTGTGGCGTATATAGGGGGAACAAATCCCCTCAAACTCTGTACCCAAATACTTATGATACCAATCGGTAAAGACGATCTCCCCATCCGGTTCACTGCAGGGTGAAATGATAAAAATGACCTCGTCCAATATTTTTTTGATGCGCTCCGATTCCGATGCAATCAACTCGTACAGCATCAGCGGCACCATTTGCGGTCCGCCCACTTCATTGGAATGAAGCCCGTAGCTTTGGAACACGATTGCCTTTCCCTTCTCGGCCAAAGAGTTGATTTGCTCCTTTGACAATCCGCGCGGATCTGCAAGTGTCATCGAAATTTGCCGATATTCCTCAATCCTCGCAAGATTCTCCGCTGACGAAACGTACAGAATCAGAAAATCGTTGCCTTCACTGGTTTTCCCCTTTTCCTCCAGCAAAACCTTATCCGAATGTGCCGCAACCTCCCGATAATATGCACACAGTTGGTTCCAGTGAATCATCACCCTGTCATCACCCGGTTGCTTTCCAAAAAATTCCTTTGGTGTTTTGATTGACAACATTTGTGTCTTCTCCTCTCGTTTATTCGTCATTCCTCACGGTATACCAACACATTATTTTTGATCAACCGAAACCCCAACCGCTTATAAAAAGAGATCAACCGATTGCAGCCTGCCCGATATTCGTCGGAATCAAATCCGTATTCTTTTGCAGCCTCGTAATCGCTGGCGTAAAGAAAGATGACACAGCCGCTGCCGAATTGATAATTCAACATATACAAAAGATGCTTTACAACACCGGAACCGATTCCCTTGCCACGGTACTCTTTTTCAATGGTAATTTGATCCAGAATCAAAATCGTATCGTCTTCTGCTTCTGGCGGCAAATATTTTTTCAAGACCTTTCCGCTTTTGCCGCAAATCGTACCCGCAATTTCTGCACAATCGCCCGAAACCGCATCGCACCGATCGTAGAAACCGCAATCGTGATAGAACTCGTACAGCCGAATAGTTCCGATTTGCCGATTATCCGAACAGATGCTTCCAACAATGCAATTCGGCTCTTCATCGTACAAATTCAACGGTTCGCATTCTCCGTCTTCAAAGCTGAAGATAACATTCCTGCATCTTTCCAATTCAACCATATAATTCATTTATACACCTCGCATATTCTGTTCCCGATTTCACGGTACAATTAGCCTTCATATCTAAAAATTTTGTATATACGCTCCCGTTTATCTGCATTATAACATATATGCCATTGTTTGTCAACAAAAACCATCCCGAAACTTTTGTGTTTTATATAGAGCTATCAATCCAAATCCTTACATTCATACATCATGGTGTGAAATGCGAACACCGGTTCTTTTTTCTTCGTATGAAGAACAACCAAATAAAACACATCGCCAATCGATGTAAGGTCAAACACGGTTTGGGAAGGAATATATTTCCCATGCTTTCCAAAATAGATCACGTCGGCAGTATTTCTTCTGCCGATCGGCTCATCCTCGACCAAGCGGCAAACCGTGTCCTTGACAATCGAAAATCCGTCGCGATTGATGAGTCGCACCGTCATTATATTTTTGATAAGCTTGTAAACAAATAGCAACGGAATTGTCGCAAAGCCCACAATACAAATAATCCCGACAATGATAAACGGTTTTAATAAGTAGATCCCCACAAAGATCAACGGAACAAAGATCAGCAAAAACACCGCCAACAAAACAGCATCAGAATATAGGTCTGCTTTTGCCAAATGCTTTAGCTCTTTTTTACACGTCTCCCGCGATATAATGTTTTTCGATTCCTTCGTCATATTACCACCGCCTCTCGCATCCCTATTATATCACGGTCGCATGGGAATGTCAAGAGAAAAGCCACCAGATCGGTGCTCTGTTCAGCACGACGCATGAGACGGCAAAGCGCTACCTCAGCGAGCGGTCTGCTTTTTGACTAAACAGATGACATCATATGTGTTGATGCGGTATTCGCCGAGAGCGGTTCCCGCAAAGTTACCAAGCTTTGCGAGTCCCTAATCGCTGTAATGACCTTTCACATACGGATTCATCATCAAAGGATCGTTATTTAATTCAGCGGTGATTTCGGTAAGCATTAGAAATAGGAATCATCCAGGAACGCCTAAAGCAAGCAGCGCCTTCGATCTTACCCTGCGCGCAAAGTACTTGCACTCTGCGCACCGAAAGTCCCCATTTTTTCGCTACCTCACATATCTTTAAGTACTCCATTTTGCACCTCAAAAACACCGAAATTTGTATCCTTCGCATACCCGAACAATACAACGCCGTATAGTGCGTTTATCCGCACAATATTATACAATATTTTCGGATTTGTCAATCGGTCAGAACAAATCTTAATCAAAAAAGGAGCTCAGTCATTAACTTAGCTCCTGCGTTGTGATTTGTGACCGTTTTAAATGACATAAGGAATTTTACTTTTTTGTTGTGCTCTGTTTTGAAGATAAGTGCAGATTGTATCAACGGAAGCATCTACGCCAATGGAGCTATCAATCATAAGCTCATAATTTCGTCTGTCTCCCCAAGTAAGCTCGGAAATGCTCTTATAGTAGGACGCTCTTGCTTCATCTGCACGGCGAACATTCTTCTTTGCATCCTCGGTGCTGTCGCCGTAGATCTCCATAACGCGCCCTATCTTGTAATCTTCAGGAGCATATATGAAAATACGAACTACATCGGAGTAATCACGGAGAACGTAATCGGCGGCACGTCCTACGATGACACAGCTGCCGTTATCGGCTAT